>NZ_JAYKSL010000017.1:0-98205 GCF_035481585.1 Salipiger marinus
TGCCCGAGACGGTGCTGGCCCATATCCGCAGCGCCGCCTCTGCCGCGCCCGATCCGCGTGATCCGGTCTTTGCCCGCAACGAGGTGCATGTGATCGCCTCGGCCCGGATCTCGCTGGAGGCGGCGGCGGCGCGGGCCGAGGCGCAGGGCGTCCCGGCGGTGATCCTGTCGGACGCGATCGAGGGCGAGGCGCGCGATGTGGGCCGGGTGCATGCGGCGCTGGCGCGCGAGGTGGCCCGCCGCAACCGGCCTTTCGTGGCGCCAGTGGTGATGCTGTCTGGCGGTGAAACCACGGTGACGCTGCGCGGCGACGGCGGGCGGGGCGGTCGCAACACCGAATTCCTGCTGGCTTTCGCGCAGGCGGTGGACGGGCTGGCGGGCATCCACGCGCTCGCCGCCGATACCGATGGCATCGACGGCACCGAGGACAATGCGGGCGCCTTCGCCGATGGCACCAGCGCGGGCCGTCTGCGCGCCAGCGGGCATGATGCGATGACGGCGCTGGCCCGCAATGACGCATGGGGCGCGTTCGACCAGCTGGGAGATCTGTTCAGCCCGGGCCCCACCGGCACCAATGTGAACGATTTCCGGGCCATTCTGGTGCGGCCAGAGGGCCACGGCTGAGCGGTTACAGCTTCTTCACGGACTCGTCATGGAACTGTTTCGGCGGTGGCGCATCCTGTTGCGCAGGGGCGCCCGGGGAGGTGCCCGCGCCGCTTGACCGAAGGACAGAGCCCATGATGGTGATTGATCCGTTCCGCTTCGTGCTTTCCTGCTGCTTCCTGCCCGCGCCCAACGGCATGCTGGCGCAGTTCGTCAAACGCCTGCGCGGCTGATCCCGCGCAAGCGTCCTGTGCTGCTCAGGCGGGCATCGGCTGTTCGCGCAGCAGCACCGACAGCGCGCAGGCCAGCGCCGCCGCCGCCGCCGCGATCCAGAACACTGGGTGCAGCGCCGCGCTGAACCCCTCCATCACCTGCAGCTGCAGGGCGGCGGGCAGGCGCGCGATCATCTCGGCGCCCATGCCGCCCAGCCCGCCCTCCATGTCCTCGGGCAGCTGGCCATCAAGCTGCCGCGCCAGCCCCGCGCTGAAGATCGCGCCGAAGCCTGCGGTGCCAAGCGCGCCGCCGATCAGGCGGAACATGTTGGCGCTGGCGGTGCCGATGCCGATCATGCTGACCGGCACCGCGTTCTGGATGGCGGCGACCCCCACCGAAAACACCGGACCAAGCCCCAGCCCGACCGCGACCATGGTGCAGGCCACCAGCCAGAGCGGGCTTTGCGGCGAGAGCGTGGTCATCGCCAGCATCGCCAGCGCCAGCAGCGCGGTGGAGGCGATGGGCAGCAGCCGGTAGCGCCCGGTCTTGGACATGATCCGCCCCGCCACGGTGGAGGCAAGGATCAGCCCGCCCATCATCGGCACCAGAAACAGCCCCGACTGCGTGGGCGAAATGCCCTTGGCCACCTGCAGGAACAGCGGCAGGAAGGTGATGGTGCCGAACATCGCCATGCCGACCAGAAAACCCACGGCGTTGACCACCAGAAAGGCGTTGATGGTGAAGAGCGTGGGCGGCAGGATCGGCTCCGGCGCGCGGCGTTCGACGGCGACAAAGCCCACCAGCGCCACCAGCGCCAGCCCGACCAGCGCCAGCAGCGCGGGATCGGTCCAGCCCAGCACGGTGCCCCCCATATTCGCGACCAGCACGGCGGAGGCCAGCAGCGTCGCCAGCAGCGCCGCGCCCGCATAGTCGATGGACTGCCGCCTGCGGTCGCTGCGCGAGGGCAGCGCCATGCCAAGGATGACAAAGGCGATGGCGCCGACGGGGAAGTTCACGAAGAAAATCCAGTGCCATGACCAGTGCTGCACGATGAACCCGCCCAGAAGCGGCCCCACCACGGTGGAGACGCCGAAGGCCGCCCCCATCAGCCCCTGCGCCTGACCGCGCTGGCGGGCGGGCAGCAGATCGCCCACCACCGCCATGGAGGTGACGATCAGCGCGCCCGCGCCCAGCCCCTGAATGGCACGGCCCGCGATCACCAGCCCCATGGTCGAGGCAAAGCCGCAGATCACCGACCCGGCAAGGAAGATGCCGATGGCCACCTGCAGCACCGCCTTGCGGCCATAGAGATCCGACAGCTTGCCCGCCACTGGCGCCCCGATGGTCGAGGCCAGCAGATAGGCGGTGATGACCCATGTCAGATGGTCCATGCCGCCCAGATCGGCGACCATGATCGGCATGGCGGTGGAGACGATGGTCTGTCCCAGCGAGGCGAAAAGCAGCGTCGCCGCCACCGCCGCCAGCGCCAGCCGGATCACGGCGGGGTCATGGGCTTCGGCAGCGGCGGGCAGGTCGATGGGGTCGGCGCGGTCGGTCATGAACGCGGTCTCCTTGGGCAATCAGGCAGCGGTCGGGCCGGGGGGCGCGGCGATCTGGCGCTTCGCGTCCGCTTGCGGCACACTGGGGTTGCGACATATCTGTGCCCGTAGCAGATATATGTCAACAGCATCTAAATGGAGACCCCCATTGCCCGAGACGGATCCGAGCCTGAAAGACCACCTGCACCTCGCCGGCATCGAAGCGGCGACCGCCGAGGCCGCGACAGAGATCGACGCGGTGCTGCAGCGCTGGCGGCGCCGGGTCATCAAGCGCGAACTGGGCCAGCACGCC
Organism: Salipiger marinus; assembly: GCF_035481585.1. Lineage (NCBI taxonomy): Bacteria > Pseudomonadati > Pseudomonadota > Alphaproteobacteria > Rhodobacterales > Roseobacteraceae > Salipiger > Salipiger marinus. The sequence goes on from NZ_JAYKSL010000017.1 coordinate 2,667, forward strand.
CTGTCCGATCTGGGGCTGACGCTGGATCTGGCGCAGCTTGACGTGCTGATGGCGGTGCGCGCGCCCGAGGCGGAATTCGGCACGCCCTGCGACCAGACCGAAACCATGGTGTCCACCGTGGCCTCGCGGCTTGGCATCGATCCGTCGCGCGCCAGCCGGGTGACCTCGGATCTGATCCGGCAGGGGCTGGTGCGGCGCGCGGTCAGCCAGCAGGACGCGCGGCGCAGCGTGCTGGAACTGACCGAAGAGGGCGCGCGGCTGGTCTCGGCGGTGCGCACCTACAAGTTTCTGGTGCTGGGCAGCTTCCTCAAGGACTGGACCCCCGAAGAGGTGGCGACCTTCCTGCCGCTGCTGGAACGGTTCAGCGCGTGGTCGGATCAGGCCGCCCACCATACCGAAGCGGTGGCGGAACAGATCGCCGACCTGCGGGTGACACTGGCCGAAGCCGGGATCGGCGGGGATGGCGCCACGGCGGAATAACCGCGCATGTGATTCAAAACTGCGCAAGATCTGCGCAGTCCCGGCAGGTCTGCCGCCTGATCTGCCGCTCTGACAGGCAGAACCGTGCGTGGACAGCGGGCCATGTGACAGACTCTTGACAGGGGGTGCCGCGCCTGTCGCCATGGCGTCATGATCGTGTCCGGCAGCTGACGGGGGTGTCCATGTTCGCCAGACAAACCGAGCCGAGCGTGGACCCGTCCGGCGATGTTGCCCGCATCGACTATTATTTCTCTCCCATGTCCGGCGATGCCTATCTGGGCCATGCCACGCTGATGGCGCTGGCGCAGGAGCGGGCGCTGCCGGTCCGCTTCCTGCCGGTGGACGAGACGCGGCTTGATCTGCTGCCCGAACATCAGCGCCCCGACCGCATCGCGGAACAGGCCCGCCGCGCGCGGCGCGCCGGGCTGCGCATGGCGGCGGAGCCGCTGAACTGGCCCACCGATCCACGGCTTGCCTGCCGCGCCATTCTGGCGGCGGGGCTGCTGGGGCTGGATCAGGCGGCGGCCAGCCTTGCCTGCCTGCGCGGGGTCTGGGCCGAACAGCGCAACATCGCCGATCCCGGCGATCTGGCCGAGGCGTTTGACGCCGCAGGCCTGCCGGGCTGCCGCCTGATCGCGGCGGCGGGATCCGAAGACCTGCGCGACGCGGCGCAGGCGGTGATCAGCAGCGCGCAGGCGGCGGGGATTCCGCTGCTGCCCTGCTGTGCCGTGGCGGGCCGCCTCGTGCCGGGGCTCGACGGTCTGGACCGGCTGCGCCAGCACCAGCACCAGCCCTCGCACGCCGCCTGAATTCCGCCTCATTTTTGCACGGCGGGCGCGCAGAAATGCTTGCCGCATGCGCAGACGCACAGTAGCGTCAAAAGGCCTGGCGCGAGTCAGGTTTTCTGGATGCGCTTATTGCCGACCCTATTTCACCTCTCGCCTGCCGATGCCCGCACCCGACATTTTTCCGCGCGCCCCGCAGTCTGACCGGCATTCCATCCGATCCACCTTTGGCGTGCGGGCGGTGGTCCTGTGCGTCGGTTCAGCGATTGGCTTCTGCGATGCAGGGGCATGACAGGGAATGACACAAGATGAGTCTTCAGGACACCTTGATCGGCACGGATGGCAACGACACGCTCGCCGCGCTGCCGGATGGCCAGAGCATTTTCGGGCGGGCAGGGGATGACAGCCTGACCGGCAGCGATCTGGCCGACCTGCTGGTCGGAGAGGAAGGCAACGACACGCTGCGGGGGCTTGACGGCGATGACCGGCTTCTGGGCGGCGCGGGCCGCGACCGGCTGGAAGGCGGCAATGGCGATGACGTGCTCGACACCACCGGGGGCGACATCGAAAGTCAGGACTTCGGGGATTACGTCCGTCCGGGGCTGGGCAATGACACGATCCTTGGCCATGTAGGGCTTTATGGCGTCGGAAGCGGGACCGATCTGAGCTATGCCAATCTGTCGGGCGTGGGCGGGGTGACGATCACCTCGGGCCTCAACGGCACCGGCACGGCGGTCACCGGCAACGGCCTGTCCTCTGACCAGTTCTCGCATATCGAATATTTCGAAGGCACGCAGGATGGCGATCTGATCCTTGGCTCGGATGATGACCGCTGGGAAGGTTTCGCCGGTCTGGGCGGCGCCGACACCATCGATGGCGGTGCGGGGCAGAACCTCGTGGAATACGTCTACGAGCACGAATATTTCGACGGCACTGGCACCGGCATCTTCGCCAACCTGCCGGAAGGCTTCATCCTTGACACTCAGGGCAATGTCGACCGGGTGACCCGCATCCAGACCATCAGCGGTTCGGTGTTCGGCGATACGATGATCTCGGCTGGCCTGAGCGGGACCATGCTGATCGGCAATGCGGGCAATGACTACCTGTTCGGCGGCGCGGGCAACGAGACTCTGGACGGCGGCGAGGGCAACGACACCCTGCTGGGCGGGCTGGGCAGCGACGAGCTGTATGGCGGCGCGGGCAACGATTCGCTCAATGCTGGGGACAATACCGATTACGACTACATCGCGCCCGGATCCGGTCTGGACACCGTCACCTTCGAGGCTGACGTGACCGGCTATTTCGAGCTGGATCACGGCGATCTGGATGACGGCATCGTGGCCACGATCAACGGCATCACCAATACCGGCATCATCCTGAAGCAGGGCGCGGGCAGCACCACGCTTTTCGGGGTGCGCTGGCCGCTGCGCGGTGACGGGCTGATGGTGGTCGGCACGGATCATGACGACACCTTCAACGTCGCCTTGGCCGAAGGCGATTACATGATGCTGCAGGGCGGCGCGGGGCAGGACAGCTACACCCTTGCCGGGCTTGGCGCCTTCCGCATGGATTTCACCATGTCCGAGGAGGGCATCACCCTGAACCTCGCCACGCGGCAGATCCTTGATGACGGTTTCGGCAATGCCGAAACCCTGAACGGCTTCGGGATTGTCGACCAGATCCGCGGCAGCGATGGCGACGATTCCATCATCGGCAGCGCTGCCAGCGAACGCTTCGACCTGCGGCGGGGCAATGACACGCTGGATGGTGGCGGCGGCATCGACATGCTGCGCTATGACCGCACCAACTATGCCAGTGTCGTGGCGGATCTGTCCGAAGGCGTCGCCACCGGCAGCTATCGGGGCAGCACGTTCCGGCACAGCTTCACCAGCATCGAGAATATCCGCGGCTCCAATGGCGGGGCAGACACCATCTTTGGCAGCGCCACCGCCAACCGCATCGAAGGGTTCGCGGGCAATGACACGCTGAACGGCTGGTTCGGGAATGACACGATCGACGGCGGCGCGGGGGCCGATCTGATGATCGGCGGCCCGGGGTCGGACGTGTTCTATGTGGATGATGCGGGCGACGTGGTGCTGGAAAGCCGCAAATGGGCGGGCATCGATCACGTCATGTCTTCGGTCGATTTCCGGCTGGGCAGCGCGCATGTCGAAAACCTGAGCCTGACCGGCACCGCCTATCTGGGCGCGGGCAACGGGCTGCGCAACGTGCTGCGGGGCAATGGCGGCGACAACCTGCTGGACGGCGGGCCCAATGTCGATACGCTGATCGGGGGCGCGGGCAATGACACCTATTTCGTGCGGTCCCCCGGCGATACGGTGATCGAGGCCGCGAACGAGGGGCTGGACACCGTGCGCGCCTTCCGCTCCTACACGCTGGAGAACAATGTCGAACGGCTGTTCCTGCAGACCGTGCGGACCAAGGCCGGGGACGTGCTTGATATCAACGGCTTCGGCAACAGGCTTGACAACGTGATCATCGGCAACCCCTTCGACAACGTCATCGCCGGGCGCGAGGGCCGGGACACGCTGCAGGGGCAGGCGGGGGCGGATGCTTTCGTTTTCGACCGCGCCTATGGGGGTGACAACGTCGACCGCATCATCGATTTCAACACCAACGAGGCCAACGAGGGCGACACGCTGATGATGCGCAGCCCCTACTTTGGCGGGCTGGCGGCGGGGACGCTGGATGCGGAACTGTTCGTGGCCGGAACCCAGGCGCAGGATGCCGATGACCGCTTCATCTTCGACCGCGCCTCGGGGCAGCTGTGGTTCGACGCGGATGGCACCGGTGCCGCAGACCAGCAGCTGATCGCCACTTTCGAACGCAACGCGCTGGTGACGGCTTCGGATATCGAGATCTTCTGATCCCGTCTCCCTAACGGTCGGGGCGCGTCACAGCGCCTCGTCCGGCAGGGTTCCGGGGGCAAAATCCAGCACCTGCCCGCCCAGTTCCCGGAAGGCCCGCTGGCGGCAGGTCAGCACCAGAATCTGCAGGTCATTCGCCTGCCGGTGCAGCGCGTCGAACATCCGTTCGATCCGCGCGTCATCGGTATAGACCAGCGCATCGTCAAGGATCACCGGCGCGTGCCGCCCGCTGCGCGCCAGCAGCCGGGCAAAGGCCAGCCGCACCATCAGCGCGATCTGTTCGCGGGTGCCGCCCGACAGCACCTCGATCTGTTCTTCCTGCCCGTTGCGGCACAGATGCAGCGGCAGCAGCTTTTCCTCGTCAAAGACCAGTTCCGCCTCGGGCCAGAGCAGCCGCAGCAGCGGCGCCAGTTCGCGTGTGACCGGTTCGAAATAATGCTCGCGCGCCTCGGCGCGGGCCTGTTCCAGCGTGCGGCGCAGCAGCAGCAGCGTGTCGCGTTCAAAGGCCATCCGGTCCGCCCGCGCCTCCGCCTCCGCCAGCAGATCGCGGCTGGCGGCCAGATCCTCCTCCACGCCTTCGCCCGCGCGCAGGCTGATCGCGGCATCCAGCCGGGCGATGGCCTCTCCCAGATCGCGCTGCCGTTCGGCGACCTGATGCAGCACCGCCTCGGCGCGGGTCAGCGCGGCTTCGGCGGCATCCAGATCGGGCGCGTCGGAGGCGAGCCGCGCCACCTCGGCGGCGGCGGTCGTGCTGGCCTCGGCGGCGGCCTGCCGGGCCTGCTCCGCCTCGGCGCGTGCGGTGGCGGGATCGGCGGGCAGGGCGGCCTGCGCCTCGGCCAGCCGCGCCTCGGCCTCCTCGCGCAGCGACAGGGCGCGCACCTCGGCCAGACGCGCGGCCTCGGCCTGCGTGCGGGCGCGGTCCTGCGCCTCTTCCGCCGCACGCAGCGCTGCGGCGGCGGCCTGCAGGCGCTGCGGCAGGGTCTCGGCCTCGGGCAGATCGTCCAGATCCTCTGACGGCTCGGGCAGGGCGTCGCGCGCGGCCTCCAGTGTGGCCAGCCCTTCGGGGGCAAGCGCTGCAAGGGCCCCGCGGGCCTCCTGCGCGCGGGCCTCGGCCTCGCTGCGGGTCCGGACAGCGGCCCGCGCCGCCTCGACCGAGGCGACACCGGCGGCCTGCAGCGCCGCCTCCAGCGCGCGGCGCGCCTCGTCCAGCGACTCGCGCGTGCTGCTGGCGCCGGGATGCAGATGCAGCGCGCCCAGCCCGGGCAGATCCAGCACCAGCGCGCGGTCCAGCAGGTGATCCACCCCCGGCTCCAGCGCGCGCCCGTCCAGATGCAGCGGCGTGGCGCCGGGGGCATAGTCCATGCGCAGGCGCGGCGCGGCGCGGGCATGCAGTTCGGTCCGCACCCGCGCCTCGCGCGCGCAGCTTTCGATCGCGTCCAGCACCGGCTGCGTCAGCCCGGCCTGCGCCACCTGTGCCGCCTCCTGCGCGGTGCGGGCATGGCGCTGCCCCTCGGTCAGGCGGCGGGTCAGGGCTGCGCGCTGTTCGCTGGCGCTGCGGCGGCGGGTGATCTCGGCCTGCCGCGCGCCCTGATCCTGCAGCGTGGCATGGCAGGTGCGGGCTTCGGTCACCGCCGCCTGCGCGCGGCTTAGCGCCGTCTGTGCGGCTTCGGCTGTGGCGCGGGTCTCCGCCTCGTCGCGGCTGCGCTCCTCCAGCCGTGTGGCGGCGGCGCGGGCGCTGGCCTCGGCGCGGTCAAGGGCGGTGAGGCTCGCCTCTGCACTGGTCCGCCGCAGATCCGCCGCCCCCTGCGCCTCGCGCGCGCGGGTCAGGTGGCTGGCAAAGGCGCGGGCGGCCTCGGCGCGGGCGCGGGCCTCGGTCAGCCGGGTCTGGCGGGCCTCCTGCGCCTTGGGCTCGGTCAGCTCGGCGCGTTCGGCGCGCAGGCGGCGGCGTTCGGCGCTGTCGGCTTCCAGCAGGCGGGCCAGATCGGCAAGCTCTGCAACCCGCGCGGTCAGCCGGGCCACATCGTCTTCGGCGGCCTTTAGTGCTCCTCTGGCCTTGCGCCCTTGTGGAGTAACCAACTCCGCCAGCGCCGCCTCGGTCTGGGCCAGCGCGCGGTCCATGCGCCGCCCGCCGGTCAGCGCCTCGACCTCGCCCGCGACCGAGGACAGCAGATCGCGCCGCGCCCGCTGCGCCTGATCCTGTTCGCGCCGCTCGCCGTCATCCAGCGCGGTCAGCCCCTGCCGCACCCAGAGCAGCCCCGAAGGCCCGCCCGCCTCTGGCGCCTGCGTCAGCGCGGCGATCCAGTCCTCCGCCGCCTCGCCCTTGGCCAAGAGCCGCCCGTCCTGATGCACCTCCGCCATGGGGCGCGACAGCCAGCGCTTGGTCAGCCGCACCCGGCCCTGATCGGTGTCAAGCTCCACCGACACGGTGGGCGCACCCCCCGCATGCGGGCGCAGCGCCTTGATCTCCTTGCCCGCGGCGCGGTGTTTCTGGAAGAACACCGCCTGCAGCGCGTCAAAAAGCGTGGATTTGCCGTCTTCGTTGGGGGCGGCCAGCACATTGAGCCCCGGCCCGATCCCCGCCAGCGTGACGGGGCGGGTGAAGCGGCGCACGTCGCAGAGCGTGACCGACACCAGCTTCATGGCTGATCCTCCAGCAGCAGGCCGTAAAGCCGGTTCAGCGCGGCACGGGCCACGGCGCGGTCGCGTTCGGCAAGCGTGGCATCCGCCGCCTGTGCCGACAGCCGGTCGGCGGCCAGTCGCAGCGCGCCCGCGCGGTCGATGGCATCCAGATCGGTGGCCTCATGCTCCAGCCCCAGCGCCTCGGTCGTCAGCTCGAAATAGCCGAACTCCGGCGCCACGCGGGCGGCGGCGGCCATCAGCGCGGCGCGGGCGGCCAATGTCACCCGGCCCTCGGCGCGCAGGCGCAGCACATGATCGCGGCGCAGCGCGCGGTCGGCGGGCAGGGCGGCGGCGAGGCCTGCGGCGGCATCCTGACCGGGCAGCAGCGGCAGGGCGCTGTCGGTCCAGTGGAAGGTGCCGGTCGTCACCTGCTGCACCTGCGGCGGGGCGCCAGCGGTCAGCGTGACGGCAAGGCAGGCGCCGCACCCGTCATGGCGGAAGCCGTCGCGTTCCGGGCTGCCGGAATACCATGTGTCGGGGGAGATCGCTTTCGCCCCGTGCCAGTCCCCCAGCGCCAGATAGGCAAGGCCCGCGCTGCGGGCGCGGTCGGGCGGGATCACCTCGTCGCGCCGCGCGCCGTCCTCGTCAAAGCTCTGCACCGCGCCATGGGCCAGCCCGATGCGCAGCGCCCCGTCTGGCGTGGCGGCGGCGGGCATGGCGGCGGTCAGGTCGATCCCCGGAAACCGCCGGGGCAGCGGCGCGGGCAGCAGCCAAGCCCCGGGGGCCAGTTCCACCGGCGCCGCCTCCGCCAGCAGGCGCAGATTGGCGGGGCCGCGCGCCACTTCGGACCACAGCTCCTCGGCGGCGAGGCTGTCATGGTTGCCGGGCAGGATCCACCAGACCAGATCCGCCTCCGCCCCCATGGCCGACAGCGCCTGCGCCCGCACCCGCGCGCTGGGGGTGGGGCTGTCGAACACGTCGCCCGCCAGCAGGATGTCGCGCGCGCCGTGATCGCGCGCGGCCTGCGCCAGCCGCGCCAGCGCGCCGTGCCGCGCCTCGACCAGCCGCGGGCGGATGTCCTCGGGCAGGGCGGCGAAGCGGCGGCCCAGATGCAGGTCCGAACTGTGGATGAAGCGGAATGGCGTCATGGTCTGTCCCCCGCGCGGACCTTCGCCGAACTGGCGGGCAAGCGCAACGGGGGGAGGGAGGCTCTGTGCCCGATCAATGTCCGACGGAAATTGTCAGATTGACAATTCCGATTCATTTGGTCAGTTATGAAGGGCATCCAGCCACCCTGCGCCGCCGCGACGGGAAGCCGAGACCGGAACGACCGGAAAACCGAAAGAGGCTGACGATGGCACAGACATATACCACAGGCGCGCAGGCGCCCCACCCAAAGAGCGAACGGGCGGAACTGATGACGCAAATCCTTGGCGGGCTCTGGCCGGTCGAGGGCGTTCTGGAAAGCCTGCTTGACCGCTTGGAGACGCGCGACCTCGGGAGGACCGCACAATGATCGTCGGAAAACTGGACACCTACACCGCTTCGCCCGTTGTGCCCCGCCATGACGCGCGCGCGCTGACCGAAAACGGCATCACCGCCGAGATCGAGCTGGACGGTCAGATCTACACGCTGCGGATCACCAAGGCCGGAAAGCTGATCCTGACCAAATAAGCCCGCGCCGACAGCCCGGCACGTCCCCTGAAGAAGGAACCGATCCATGAAGCGCCTGCTTCCCTCCGTGCTTGCCCTTGTGGCGGCAACTCCCGCTCTGGCCGCGACCGACCGCGCCGCCGTGATCGACACCTATGCCGACATCGCGCAGGCGGGATATGAGGACAGCCTGATCACCGCGCGGGCGCTGCAGGAGGCGGTGGCGGCGCTGGTGGCCGACCCGTCCGAGGCGACGCTGGCCGCCGCCCGCACCGCATGGCTTGCCGCCCGCGATCCCTACCAGCAGACCGAGGTTTATCGGTTCGGCAATCCCATCGTCGATGACTGGGAAGGCAAGGTGAACGCATGGCCGCTGGACGAGGGGCTGATCGACTATGTCGATACAAGCTATGCCGGGCCCACGGATGAGAACGAGCTGGCCGCCGCCAATGTCATCGCCAATCCGGCGCTGATGATCGCGGGGCAGGAGGTGGATGCCGGCACCATCACGCCCGCGCTGATCGCCGACACGCTGAACGAGGCGGACGGGATCGAAACCAACGTGGCGCGCGGCTATCACGCCATCGAATTCCTGCTCTGGGGGCAGGATCTGAACGGCACCGGGCCGGGGTCGGGCGAACGGCCCTTCACCGACTACGCGCAGGGCGAGGCCTGCACGGGCGGCAACTGCGACCGCCGCGCCGACTATCTGACCGCCGCCACCGATCTGCTGATCTCCGATCTTGAGGAAATGGCCGCGGCCTGGGCCGAAGAGGGCGCCGCCCGCGCCGCGGTCACCGCTGATCCCGATGCGGGGCTGGTGGCGATGCTGACCGGCATGGGATCATTGTCCTATGGCGAACAGGCGGGCGAACGGATGCGGCTTGGCCTGATGCTCAACGATCCCGAGGAAGAGCATGACTGCTTTTCCGACAACACCCACAATTCGCATTACTACGACGGCAAAGGCGTGCAGAACGTCTATCTGGGCGCATATACCCGGGTCGATGGCAGCACCGTCTCTGGGCCCTCGCTCCGCGATCTGGTGGCGGAGACCGCGCCCGAGTTGGATGCCGAGATGACCGCGAAGCTTGAGGCCACGATGCAGGCGCTTGGCGCGATCAAGACGGCAGCCGAAGGCGGCATGGCCTATGACCAGATGCTGGATCCGGCCAATGCCGAAGGCGAGGCGCTGGTGATGGCCGGGGTCGACGGGCTGATCGACCAGACCCGCAGCATCGAACGCATCGTCACCGCGCTGTCGCTCGACAGCATCGCCTTCGAAGGCTCCGACAGCCTCGACAACCCCGGCGCCGTCTTCCAGTAAGGAGAACAGCCATGATCGTCTGCCATTGCCAGAACATTTCTGACCGTGACATCAACGCCGCCATCGACTGGATGCGAAAGTCCGATGCGCAGACGATCATCACGCCGGGCAAGATCTATCATGCCCTTGGCAAGGCTGCCGATTGCGGCGGCTGCATGCCGCTCTTCTTGCAAATCATGCGCGGGAACGACAATCTGGAAGTCCCCATGCATCTCCGCGGGCTCCGGCGCCGCGGATCATCACAGGAAGGCGCACATGAAGGGCGAAGAGACGGTCATCGAGTATCTCAACAAGGCTCTGCGGTCTGAACTGACGGCGGTCAGCCAGTACTGGCTGCATTTCCGTCTGCAGGAGGACTGGGGCCTTGGCCATATGGCCAAGAAAAGCCGCGAGGAAAGCATCGAGGAGATGCACCATGCGGACAAGCTGATCGGGCGGATCATCTTTCTGGGCGGTCACCCGAACCTGCAGAAGCTCGACCCGCTCCGCATCGGCCAGACCCCCAAGGAAACGCTGGAATCCGATCTGGCCGCCGAACTGGACGCCCGTGCGCTTTACAAGGAAGCCCGCGAGCATTGCAACGCCGTGGGCGATTACGTCACGATGAAGCTTTTCGAAGAGCTGCTGATGGACGAGGAAGGCCATATCGACTTCCTCGAAACGCAGCTCGAGCTTTACGCGAAACTGGGTGAAGAACGTTATGCGCTGCTCAACGCGTCACCGATGGATGAAGCCGAGTAGGCTTGTCCTGTGCGCCGTCCTCTGGGGCGGCGCCGCCTCTGCTGCTGACGCGACCGGTCCCGACCTGCGGGATCTGCATCTGGAGGTGACCCCGCGCACGCGCGGAGAGGCGGCGCGCATCGCGCGCGTCACGGCGCCGCCCACCGATTTCAGCACCCCCGAAGCCTTCGAGGATCTGCCCGGTGGTGCCGCCACGGTGCGGGCGCGCACCAATGCCGACGCCTTTTCGCAGCCCTCCGCCAACATGGCCTTTGACCGCGAGCTGCAGTTCAAGGTCGGCAACGGGCTTTTCCGCAAGCTCTGGGTCTCTGCTCCGTCCTCCACCCGCGCCTCTGACGGGCTGGGGCCGCTTTACAACGCGCGCGGCTGCCAGAACTGCCATCTGAAGGACGGGCGCGGCCATACCCCCGATGCGGGCGGGGCGGTGTCGATGTTCCTGCGCGTGTCGGTGCCCGCGGATCCCGGCGCCGACATGCCCGAGATCGAAGGTTGGATCGCCACCGCGCCCGATCCGGTCTATGGCGGACAGCTGCAGGATTTTGCCACGGCGGGGCTTGCCGCCGAATACCGGCTCGACGTGCGGTATACCGAACGCGAGGTGCCGCTGGCGGGGGGAGAGGTGGCGTCGCTGCGTGTGCCCGTCTATGCCGCCGCCGACCTGTCGCAGGGGCCGCTGGCGCCCGGGGCCATGCTCAGCCCCCGCGTGGCGCCGCAGATGATCGGCCTTGGCCTGCTGGAGGCGATCCCGGCGGCGGACATCCTTGCTCATGCCGACCCGGAGGATGCGGATGGCGATGGCATCTCGGGCCGCCCCGCCGTGGTCTGGTCGCGCGAGGCGGGGGCGCCGATGCTGGGCCGCTTTGGTTACAAGGCCGGGGAGGCGACGGTGCGCGAACAGTCCGCCGCCGCCTTTGCCGGCGACATGGGCCTGTCCACCCCGCTGCATCCCGACCCCTGGGGCGACTGCACCCCGGCGCAGACCGCCTGCCGCGCCGCGCCCGGCGGGGAGGATCCCGAACGCGGCGGGCTGGAGGTGGATGACGAGGCGCTGGATCTGGTGACCTTCTACAGCCGCAACCTTGCCGTGCCCGCCCGCCGAGATGCCGCCGATCCGCAGGTTCTGGCGGGCAAGCAGGTGTTCCATCAGGCGGGCTGTCCCGCCTGCCATGTGCCCAAATTCGTCACCCACCGGCTGCCCGACCGTCCCGAACAGAGCTTCCAGCTGATCTGGCCGCATAGTGACCTGCTGCTGCATGACATGGGCGAAGGGCTTGCCGATCACCGCCCCGAAGGTGTGGCCACGGGGCGCGAATGGCGCACCGCGCCGCTCTGGGGGCTGGGCATGACCCGGCAGGTCAGCGGCCATACCGAACTTCTGCATGACGGGCGCGCGCGCTCGGTGCTGGAGGCGATCCTGTGGCATGGCGGCGAGGCGCAGGCGGCGCGCGACCGCGTCGTGGCGCTTGACCCGCCCGACCGTGCCGCCCTTCTGCGTTTCCTTGAAAGTCTCTGACATGATCCTGCGTGCGACCCTCTGCCTGCTCTGCCTTGCCAGCCCGCTGCGCGCGGGCGTCCCCGAGGCGCTGACCGGCCACATCCTGCCCGGCTATGCGGGCTTCGCCGAAGCCGCCGGAGATCTGGCGGAGGCGGCGCGGCAGGACTGCACCGCGCCCGCGCTGCGCGCGCGCTACCAGCTGGCCTTTGACGCATGGACCGTGGTGGGTGACATCCGCATGGGACCTTCGGAAACCGGCGCGCTGGCGGTGGTGTTCTGGCCCGATGCGCGCGGCTTTACCCCGCGCACCCTGCAGGGGTTCATCGCGGATCAGGCGCCGGTGGGCCGTGATCCTGCCGCCTATGCCGAGGCCTCGATCGCCGCGCGCGGGCTCTTCGCGCTGGAACAGATGCTTTATGAGGCGGAGTTCGCGGGCTATGCGCCGGGCAGCTATGCCTGTGCGCTGGTCCAGACCATGACCGCCGACATGGCGGCGCAGGCACAGGCCCTGCAGGACGGCTGGCGCGACGGGTTCGCGCAGGTGCTGCTGTCGGCGGGCGGGCCCGGCAATGCCAGCTTCCTGTCGGAGACCGAGGCGATGGCCGCGCTTTACACGCAGGTCATGTCCAGCCTCGAGGTGACCGCCGATACAAGGCTGGGCCGACCGCTGGGCAGTTTCGACCGGCCCCGCCCGACCCGGGCAGAAGCGTGGCGCGCGGGCCGCAGCCTGCGCAACGTGCTGCTTTACGCCCGTGCGGCGCGGGATCTGGCGGTGACGCTGGCGCCCGGACCGCTGCCGCAGACCGATGCAGCGCTCGCCCGACTGGAAGAACTGGCGGGACGCGTCAGCGATCCCGGTCTGCAGGATCTCGACGATCCCGCCGCGCGGCTGCGGTTGGAGATCGTGCAGCAGCAGGTCCGCACCCTGCGCGACACCATCGGCGCCGAACTGGGCGCGCCGCTGGGGCTTAGCGCCGGGTTCAACTCTGCCGACGGGGATTAAGGCCATGACCACACGCCGCGGCTTTCTCGCCACGCTGCTCGCGGCCAGCGCCGCCCCCGCCACCGGCTGGGCGGCGGCGGGGGATCCCGCCTATCTGGCCGCCGCCAAGGATCCGCAGGGCGGCTTCGTGCTGGCCGGGCTGCAGGCGGACGGGGCAGAGCTGTTCCGCATCCCGCTGCCCGCGCGCGGCCATGCGGGCTGCGCCCATCCCCGCCGGGCCGAGGCCGTGGGCTTTGCCCGCCGTCCCGGCACCTATGCGCTGGTCATCGACTGCGCGGGCGGCAGCGTGCTGCACCGCCTTGCCGCGCCCGAGGGCCACAGCTTCAACGGTCATGGCGCCTATTCCGCTGATGGCACGCGGCTTTTCACCTCCGAACAGGTGGCAGAGGGCAGCGCGGGCCGGGTCGGGGTCTGGGACGTGGCGGCGGGCTATCGCCGTATCGGCGGTTTCGCCACGCAGGGGCTCGGTCCGCATGAACTGCGGCTGATGCCGGACGGGGCGAGCCTTGTGGTCGCCAATGGCGGCATCCAGACCGATGCCTTTGACCGCACCATGCTCAACACCGAGACCATGCGCCCCAGCCTCGCCTATCTCGGGCTGGAGGGCGAGCTGCTTGATCTGGTGGAGCTGGAGCCGGATCTGCGCCAGAACTCCATCCGCCATCTGGCGCTGCGTGGCGACGGGCTTGTGGGCTTTGCCATGCAGTGGCAGGGCGAACCGGGCGCGGCCCCCCCGCTGCTGGGGCTGCATCGCCGGGGCGGGGCGGTCACGCTCTGTCAGGCGCCGCTGGCGGAGGAACTGGTGATGGACGGCTATGCAGGCAGCGTGGCCTTTGACGGCAGCGGCGCCGAGATCGCCATCACCTCGCCGCGCGGCGGGCGGCTGCACCGTTTCGCGGAGACGGGGGCGTATCTGGGGGCGGTGTCGCGGGCGGATGTCTGCGGGCTGGCCGCCCATGCGCAGGGCTATCTGGCCAGTGACGGGCTGGGCGGGCTCCTGCTGGTCGAGGCCGCACAGGCCCGTCCGCTGCGCCGCGCCGGTCTGTCATGGGACAATCACATCGTGCCGGTGGGCGGCCAGGGCCACGCTTGAGCGTTCCACCAGCGCCACCGGCAGGCGCAGATGCAGGGGCGGGGCTTCGGGGTCGCGGTCGATCGCCTCCAGCGTGGCGGCGGTCAGCGCCTCCAGCGACTGCGCCACGGTGGTCAGCCCGTGCGAGGCCCAGGCCGACACGGGCGCATCGTCAAAGCCGATCACCGACAGGTCGTCCGGCACCCGCCGCCCCATTTCGGCCCGCGCGGTGTTGAGCACGCCAAGGGCGATCTCGTCGGTCACGCCGAAGATGCCGTCGATCCCCGGGTGGGCGAGCAGGGCACGCGCCGCCTCCACCCCGGTCTGGTAGCTGTTTTCCCCCTTGGCCCAGCGGGTCACTGGCACGCCGTGCCGCGCCATATCCTCGGCAAAGGCGCGGGCCCGGTCCAGCTTGGCGCTGGTGCGCGAGGCAGAGATCACCACCGCCACGTTGCGGCAGCCCGCCGCCCGCAGCCGCGCGGCGGCAAGCCTGCCGCCTTCGGCGCTGTCGGCAAGGATCAGGTCGGCGGCGGCGCCCTCGGGCGGGGCGGGGCGGTTGATCAGCACCATGCGCGCGCCGTTCTGCGCGCAAAGCCGGATCAGCGCGTCGGGGGCGGCGCCCGACAGCAGCACCACGGTGCGCACGCGGTAATCCAGAAGCCGCGCCAGATCCTCCTGCGCGCCGGGGCCGCTGCCTGCGGTGTTCAGCAGCAGGCATTGCAGGCGGCGGCGCTGCAGGGCCGCGCTAAGGGCCGCAAGCTGCGCCGAGATATAGGGGTTGGCAAGGTTCGCCCCCACCACCCCCACCAGATCCGAACGGGGCTGGTGCAGGCTGCGCGCCAGCCGGTTGACGCGGTAGCCCAGTTCTTCGGCGGCGGCATAGATGCGGCGCCGCGTCTCTGCCGAGACATGCGCGCCGGGCGTATAGGCGCGCGACACCGCAGAGCGCGACACGCCCGCGCGTTCGGCCACATCGGCGGCAGAGACGAAGCGCGATCTGCCGGTCATGGCCGCAGCCCGCCCGCATCCAGCGCCTGCCGGGCCAATGCCAGCATCGGCGGCAGCGGATAGCTGTCGGGCAGGGCGCGCAGCTGGCGCAGATGCGCCAGCGCCGCCTCCAGCGTCGGGAACTGCGCGCCGCGGCGCAGATGCAGCCACAGCGCCAGCACCGTGACCGACCGCGACCGCCCACCCCGGCAATGCACCAGCAGCCCGCCCGGCTGGTGGGGCGGGTAATGCGGCTTGGGCGGGGTGTAGCACGAGGCCAGCCCGTCGATCAGCAGCACCGCCGCCGCCAGAAGCTGCGGCGCGTTGCCCGGCCCGTCCAGCAGCCCGATCTGGTGACGCCGGACATGGCCGCCTTGGGGCAGGGCCAGCGGGCCGGGGTTGAGGTTCATGGCAAGGTTGAGCGTGGTGGTGATGCCCGCGCCCTGCAGCGCCTGCGCCTCCTCTGCCGCCGCCAGATTGCCCAGCCACAGCCCGCTCAGCCCCGGCCCGGGTGTCTGCGCCACAGGCCAGAGCAGCGGGCGGGCATCCTCGCTCGCCTCCTCGGCGGGGCTGTCGGGGGGAAGGGCGTGGCGCATGGCTCAGATCTCCAGATCGGCGGCAAGGCACAGCCGGTCCGCCAGCGCCGCGGCAAGGCGCGGGGCGGAGGCCGGATCGACAAAGGCGGGCAGCAGGCGGCGGGCGCGGGTGGCCTGCGCCAGTGCCACAAGATCGCAGAGGCGCGGGTGCACGTTCCAGCCCATCCACTGCGCGCGCCCCTCCGCCAGCAATGCGGCGGCAGGGCTGGTGCGCGGCACATGGCTGGAAAAGATGAAGCGAAAACCGCCGCGCGCCAGAAGCTGCGCGGGCAGGCCGTCTTCGGCATTGGCGCCTGCGGCCACGATCACCTGTTGCGGCGTCGCCCGCGCGGCATCGGTGACCTGCGGATCAAGCCCGAGCTGCCGCGCCTCTGCCGCGATGCGGGGGCAGGCCTGCACGCTGAGCCCCGCGCGGGCCAGCGCCGCGATCATGTCCGGCCCGCGCCCGTCGGCGGGACAGGGCAGCACCGCGCCGCCGCGCGCCGCCTGCGCCAGTGCGGCGATCTGCGCGGGCAGTCCGGTGTCACGATCGCCATAAGAGGCATCGGCCAGCACCGTGGCGGCGGGCGGGAACGGATCGCAGGGCAGCAGCGCCGCCTCCGTGCTGAAATCGCCGGTATAGAGAAACCCGCCCTGC
Organism: Salipiger marinus; assembly: GCF_035481585.1. Taxonomy (NCBI): domain Bacteria; kingdom Pseudomonadati; phylum Pseudomonadota; class Alphaproteobacteria; order Rhodobacterales; family Roseobacteraceae; genus Salipiger; species Salipiger marinus. The sequence continues at coordinate 18,950 of NZ_JAYKSL010000017.1, forward strand.
GGCGTGTCAAAACGCATCCAGATGCCGCCCGGCGCATGGCCCGCCCGCCCGGTGCAAAGCGGCACGCCCAGCACCTGCGCCGCGCCGCGTTCGGGCAGCACATGGCAGTGCTGCGGGCGCTGCGGCAGCTGGTCCAGCGTGGCGGCGCTGGCATGGATCTCGGGCATTCCCAGCTCGGCCAGCCGGTCCAGCCCGCCCGCATGGTCGATATGGGCATGGCTCAGCAGCACCGCATCCACCCGGCCCGCGCGGGACAGATCGGGCCGGTCGCCCTGTTCCAGCCCGTCGCCCAGATCCAGCAGCAGGCGGCGCCCGCCGATCTGCAGCAGGAAGACGGCGGCGGATTTGCCCCCCAGCCCGCTGAGCGCGGTCAGTCGCGCCATGGCAGCACCCCCTCGGGCAGGTGGCGGCCAAGGATCAGGCTGCCCGCCATCAGCGCCAGCACCAGCGCCACCATCAGGCAGCCCACGGCGGCGGCCAGCGTGGTGGACCCCGCCTCCTCCAGAAAGATGATCATCGGGCCGATGGTCTGGGCGCGGGACGACACCAGCAGCACCGAGGTCTGGATCTCGTTGATGGCGGTCATGAACACGAGAATGCCGGAGGCCATGGCGGCGGGCGCCAGACCCGGCAGCACGATGTCGCGCAGCCGGGCGAAGATGCCCGCGCCGGTCAGCTGCGCCGCCTCGTCCAGCCCGCGGTCAAGCTGCGCGAAGCCGCCAAGGATCGGGCGCAGCGCCAGCGCCAGATAGTTCGACAGATAGGCGGCAAGGATCACCCAGACCGTGCCGTAAAGCCCGGTGCCCAGAAACGGCAGCGGCCGCAGGAAGAACAGGATCATCGCGACGCCGATGATGATGCCGGGCAGCGCATAGGCGAGTTCGGAGGCAAGCCGCAGGCCGCGCGCCACCCAGCCGTGCCGCCAGACCAGCACATATCCCAGCGCCACCGAAACCGGGATCAGCACGGCAACGCAGAGCGTGGTCAGCCAGAGGCTGGTGAAGAAGGCCTGCCGGATGCCTTCGTGGTGGAACAGCGCATTGGCGAAATTCTCGAAGGTGATCGTGTCGGCGCCCAGAGGCTGGCCCACGCCGCGCACCAGCGCCGTGCCCAGAAGTGCTGTCAGCGGCAGCACCAGACAAAGCGCCAGATAGGCCCATGCCAGCGCCGCGACCGGCCTGCGCCAGCGCCCCAGCGCCATGCGGGGGGCGCGCTGCGCGCCATCGACCCGCTGGTCGCCGCGTCGTCCCAGCCAGCCGGTCAGCGCCATGCCCGCCACGGTCAGCCCGGCCAGCAGCAGCGCCAGCAGCGCCATGTCATTAAGCGCCGAAGGCCCATAGGTGTTGAGCTGGCGATAGATCAGCGTGATGAGCGTCGAGACGCGGGCGGGGATGCCCAGCATGGCCTGAATGCCGAAATTGCCGATGGAGGAGACAAAGGCCAGCGCCGCGCCCGCAAAGATGCCGCCGCGCACCAGCGGCAGCACGATGTCGCGGGTGATCTGCAGCGGGCGCGCGCCATTGGCCCGCGCCGCCTCCAGCAGGGAGGCGGGCAGGCGGTGCAGGCTGGCGCGCACCGACAGGAACACCAGCGGCGCGTTGTAAAGCCCAAGCAGCAGGATGATGCCGCCCATGGAATAAAGCGGATGGCGCGTGCCCGGCGGCAGCGACAGGCCAAGCGGTCCCAGCAGCGGGCTTGCGGGCGAAAACGCCTGAACCCATGCCAGCGCCGTGACCTGCGGCGGGATCATCAGGGGCAGCACGAAGCCAAAGACCCAGAGCGTGCGCCGCCGCATGTCGGTCAGCCCAGCCAGCAGGGCGGCGAGCGTGCCGATGACGATGGCAAGCAGGGTGGAGGCGGTGGCGATCCACAGCGTGTTCAGCGTCGCCTCGACCACGCGGCGCCCGCCCAGCAGACCGGCGATGCGCGCGGCGTCAAAGCTGCCCTGCGGCAGCAGGGCGGCACTCACCAGCCGGGCCAGCGGCGCGATGGAAAGCACCCCCACGAACAGCGCCAGCAGCACGAGCAGCAGCCGCTCGCCCCCCGGACCGGAGAGGCGAAGCGCCCGCAGGGGGCGCTTCGCTGGAGGTGTGGCAAGGCTCAAGGTTCAGAGCCCGAAGATGTCGGCGAATTTCTGGCGCACCTCGGCGTCGGATGTCACCGCCGCATCGGCATCATAGCCCAGAAGCTTCATGTCCTCGAGCTTGGGGAAGCCTTCGGGGCTGTCGACGCCGGGCAGGATCGGCAGGTTGCCCTGACCGGCCACCAGTTCCTGACCTTCGCGGCTCAGCAGGAAGTCGATGAAGGTGCGCGCGGCCTCGGGGGCGTCGGTGGTGGACAGGATCGCCGCCGGTTCGGTGATGAAGGACACGCCATCCTCGGGCACGATATAGTCGATGGGCGAGCCGTCAGCCTTGGCGCGCAGGGCGTTGGCATCGACGAGGATCGCGTATTTCGCCATGCCGATGGCCACGGCATTGGTGGCAGGGCCATTGCCGCCTTCGGGCACGATGTCGAGATCGTTCAGGCCTTCGAAGAACGCCCAGCCCAGATCGGGGTCGTTGATGACCGCATGCAGGTGGTTCAGCGCGGCGCCGGAATAAAGCGGCGAGGGCACGGCGATCTGGCCCCGGTTTTCCTCGACCAGCAGGTCGTTCCAGCTGGTCACCGGCTCCGCGATTTCAGGGTTGTAGGCGATGCCGGTGGTGATGGCCTTGGTGCCGAAAAACATCATGTCAGGATCATAGGTGGCGGCGTCATAGTCGGCGACGGGCGCCTCGGGATAGGCCATCAGGTGACCGCCCGCCTTCAGTTCGCCAAGGTTGATGACATCGGCCACCAGCAGCACGTCGGGCTGGACCTGACCGGCCTCGATTTCCGCGCGCAGCACGTTCATCAGCGCGGAGGTGCCGTTGCGGGTCCATTCCACGGTGATGTCGGGATGGGCCGCCATGAAGGCATCGACGGTTTCCTGCGCCTGTTCCGGCGGCTGGCTGGTGTACAGCGTCAGAGTTTCGGCAAAGGCCGCGCTGGACATCAGCGTGGCGGCAAGCGTGAGCGAAAGCAGTTTCATCGGTCTGTCCTTGCTGGTTGGGAGGAGGAGAGGGCGGCAGGGTCGGGGATCACCCAGCCGTCGCGCAGGGCGAGCGAGATCCGCTGCCCGCGGCAGAGCGAGGCGGGCGCGGCGATGTTGAGCGACAGCGCCACGGGCGCTGCCTGTCCCGCCATGACCTCGGCGCGCAGATAGGCGCCGCGAAAGGTCGCGCGGGTGACATGGGCGGGAATGGCGGCGGGGGCGGGATCGGCCAGCAGCGCCAGATCGGCGGGCTGGACCGAGATCATCGCCTGCGCGCGCGGCTTTTCATCGGGGGCACAGCGCAGCAGGGCGGGCTGGCCCAGCACGATGGCCTGCGCGCGGCCCGTGCCATCGGGGCGGATGTCATGGGCGGGCACCACGCGGCCCTCGCCGATGAAGCCCGCCACGGTTTCAGAGGCGGGCTGCCGGAACAGCGCCTCGGGGCGGTCGAACTGCAGGATGCGTCCACGATCCATCACCGCGACGCGGTCGGCCAGCGCCAGCGCCTCGGCCTGATCGTGGGTGATGTAGAACATGGTGGCGCCGGACCGGGCGTGGAAGGCGGCGAATTCCTCCTCCAGCGCGCCGCGCAGATGCACGTCGAGATTGGCGAGCGGTTCGTCCAGCAGCACGACGCGGCTTTCCATCGCCAGACAGCGCGCCAGCGCCACGCGCTGCCGCTGCCCGCCCGACAGATCGGCGGGCCGCCTGCTGGCCAGCGCGCCCAGTTCCACCATTTCCAGCACGCGGGCGACGCGGGCCTCGCGTTCGGGTTTCGGCACGCCCGCGATGCGCAGGCCGTAAGCGACGTTCTGCGCCACGCTCATATGCGGCCAGAGCGCGTAATTCTGGAACACCACGCCGATGCCGCGCTCTTCGGGCGGCAGGTGGCGCCCGGGGGCCGAGACGGTGGCGCCGCCGATGTCGATGCGGCCCGCATTCACCGGCTCGAATCCGGCCAGACAGCGCAGCAGCGTGGTCTTGCCGCAGCCCGAAGCGCCCAGCACCGCCACGAATTCGCCCGGCTCGATGGACAGGCTCACCTGCCGCAGCACCTCGGTCCGGCCAAAGCTCTTGTCCACTGCGTCGATGACGATGCCGCTCACCGCAAACCCCTCTGGCCCGTGCCTGCACAGCTGTGCAGGCACGGGCCATGGGTGCCCGCCCGCCGCGACATCGCGACGACAGGCCCGTGAAGCTTGCATGACATCGGGCGGCGGACAGCAGAACGCCCCCCGGATCGGGGGGCGCTGCAAGGGCCGTGCGGCGGGGGGGTTACCGGTCCGGGTCGTCGGCCCCGGGGCGCCGGTCAGGATCGGCCTGACCCACGCCCTTGAACACGAACTTGAAGGGCAGCATCCACAGGAAGCCCAGCCCCACATAGACCAGCAGCTCTGCCCAGATCGGCGGGCGGTTCAGCGCGTTGACCAGAGTGACCGCCGCCACGATGTAAAGCGGCAGCCCCACCAGCAGGATGACCAGCGACCAGCGGCGCCGCGCCTTGTAGCTGAGCGCCATCCGCTCAGTCCACGAAGGGGTCGGTGACGAGGATGGTGTCCTCGCGTTCCGGCGAGGTCGACAGCAGCGCCACCGGGCAGCCGATCAGCTCTTCGATGCGGCGGACATATTTCACCGCAGCCCCGGGCAGGTCGTTCCAGCTGCGCGCGCCTTCGGTCGATTCGGTCCAGCCTTCCATCTCTTCATAGATGGGGGTGCAGCGCGCCTGCTGTTCGGCGGCGATCGGCAGATGGTCCAGCACGGCGCCGTCCAGCTCGTAGCCGGTGCAGATGCGGATGGTCTCGAACCCGTCCAGCACGTCAAGCTTGGTCAGCGAGATGCCGTTGACGCCCGAGGTCACGCAGGTCTGGCGCACCAGCACCGCGTCGAACCAGCCGCAGCGGCGCTTGCGCCCGGTCACGGTGCCGAATTCGCGGCCACGTTCCCCCAGCCGCTGACCGTCCGCGTCATGCAGTTCGGTGGGGAAGGGGCCTTCGCCGACGCGGGTGGTGTAGGCCTTGACGATGCCCAGCACGAAATCGATGGCGCCCGGGCCCATGCCGGTGCCGGTGGCGGCCTGTCCCGCGATCACGTTCGACGAGGTGACATAGGGATAGGTGCCGAAATCGATGTCCAGCAGCGCGCCCTGCGCGCCTTCGAACAGGATGCGCTTGCCCGAGCGGCGCTTTTCGTTGAGCACCTTCCAGACGGGCCCGGCATATTTCAGGATCTCGGGCGCGATCTCGCGCAGCGAGGCCAGCAGACCGTCGCGGTCCACGGGTTCCAGCCCCAGACCCCGGCGCAGCGCGTCGTGATGCAGCAGCGCCCGGTCCACCCGCGCCACCAGCGTGGCGTCATCGGCCAGATCGGCGACGCGCACCGACCGGCGGCCCACCTTGTCCTCATAGGCCGGCCCGATGCCGCGCCCGGTGGTGCCGATCTTGGCTCCCTTGGAGGCAGCCTCTTCGCGGGCGCGGTCCAGTTCGCCATGAATCGGCAGGATCAGCGGCGTGTTCTCCGCGATCATCAGCGTCTCTGGCGTGATCTCGACCCCCTGCGCGCGGATCGAGGCGATTTCCTTGACCAGATGCCACGGATCCAGCACCACGCCATTGCCGATCACCGACAGCTTGCCACCGCGCACCACGCCCGAGGGCAGCGCGTTCAGCTTGAACACCTTGCCGTCGATGACCAGCGTATGGCCAGCGTTATGGCCACCCTGAAAGCGCGCGATCACATCGGCCCGCTCGGACAGCCAGTCCACGATCTTGCCCTTGCCTTCGTCGCCCCACTGGGCACCCACGACGACCACGTTAGCCATTGCTCACCTGTCCTTTTGCGGCAGTTCAAACCGGCACCGTATAGCGGGGCCGGGCGCGGGGGGGAACCCTCAATTGGCCGGTGTCCATTCCGCCGCAGATCAGGGCAGAAGATGCAGCCAGCCCCATGTGGTGAAGATGCAGAGCCCGGTGGCCAGCAGCACCGAGGAGGCCGCGACGCGCTTGGCCACGCCATACATGTTGGCGAAGACATAGGCATTGACCCCCGGCGCCACGGCGGCGGTAACCACGCCCGAGCGCATCGCATCGGTGGGCAGATCAAGTGCGGTGCCCATCAGATACATCACCGCCGGGTGCAGCCCCAGCGACAGGGCGCAGACGAACAGGATGGCGCGCATGTCGCCTTCGGGGCGGTAGCGGTAGAGCACGCCGCCAAGCGCGAAGAGCGCGGCAGGCAGGGCGGTGCGGGTCACCATGTCCAGCGCCTCCAGCATGGGGGCGGGCAGCGAGATGTTGCCAAGGTTGAACAGCAGCCCGATCAGGATGCCGATGACCAGCGCGTTGCGGAACATCGCGCGCAGGATGGTGACGGGCAGGCGGCGCAGTTCGGTGCCACGGGACCGGGCGCGGGCAATCTCCATCGCGGTGATGCCGATCGCATATCCCAGCGGCGAATGGATGGAGATGATGGCGTAATTGCCGTTCAGCGCCTCCGGCCCGAAGGCGCGTTCGGTGATCGGCAGCCCCAGCAGCAGCGAGTTGGAGAAAAGCCCGCAGAAGCCGATGGCGACCGAATCCTCCCACGGGCGGCGGAACAGGTAGCGCGCCCCCAGCAGCCCCACGACAAAGCCCGCGATGGCGCCGGTATAGAACGAGATCAGCAGCTTCGGATCGAAATAGGCGCCCAGATCCAGCGTCCAGATGGCGCGGAACAGCAGGCAGGGAATGGCGATGGTCTGGGTGAAACTCATCAGCCCGTCCACCGCGTTGTCCTTCAGCAGCCCGCGCCAGCTGGCCAGCCAGCCCGCACCGATCACGATGAACACCGGCAGGATGACGTTGAGCAGCGCCTGCATCAGCGGCGCCGGACGGCGCGGTTACAGCGCATAGCTCAGCACCATGCCGTCAAAGGCTGGCTCCACATGGGCGGGCGTTTCGGCGGCCACCGCGTCATAATCCAGATCAATGTGCATGTTGGTCAGCACGGCGCGGCGCGGGGCGGCGCGGGCGATCCAGTCCAGCGCCAGCTGCAGATGGGCATGGGTCGGATGCGGGCTGCGGCGCAGCGCGTCGACGATCCAGCAGTCCAGCCCCGCCAGATGCGGCCAAGCGTCTTCGGGGATGCGCACCACATCGGGCATATAGGCCAGATCATGAATGCGGAACCCCAGCGCGTCGATGGATCCGTGATCGACCTTGATGGGCGTCAGGGTGATGGCGCCGCCTGCGCCCTCGATGCTGAACGGGCCACGGCCGATGCTGTGCAGGTCGAATATGGGCGGGTAGGGGCTGTCTTCGGGCTGGGCGAAGGCATAGCCGAAACTGCTCAGCAGCACGTTCTGCGTATCGCCATCGGCCCAGACCGGCAGGCGGGCGCGGCGGTTGAACACGATCTGGCGCAGGTCATCGAGCCCATGGGTGTGATCCGCATGGGGATGGGTCCAGACCGCCGCATCCAGATCGCCGATCCCCGCATCCAGAAGCTGCGCGCGCATGTCGGGCGAGGTGTCGATCAGCACCCGCGTCACCCCCGCCTCGCCCTCGCGTTCGATCAGCATGGAACAGCGGCGGCGGGTGTTCTTGGGGTTCGCCGGATCACATTCGCCCCAGTTGCCGCCCAGCCGGGGCACGCCGCCCGAGGATCCGCAGCCAAGGATGGTAAAGCGCAGCGTCCCGGTCATGTCGGCGCCCGCCATGCCGCCGCCTTGGCGAACAGCCGGTCAAAATTGGCCTCGGTCGCGGCGGCGAACTCTTCCAGCGTCAGCCCGAAGGCCTTGGCGCCGACCTCGGCGGTGTGGCGGGTGTAGCCGGGTTCATTGCGCCGCCCGCGATGCGGCGGCGGGGCCAGATAGGGGCTGTCGGTTTCCAGCAGGATCCGGTCCAGCGGGGCGGCGGCGAAGATCTCGCGCAGGTCGGCGGATTTGGGGAAGGCCGCGATGCCGGACATGGACAGGTAAAAGCCGCAGTCCAGCGCCGCCCGCGCCAGCTCCGCCGAGGAGGAAAAGCAGTGCATCACGCAGGCATAGGGCTTTTCGCAGAAGCCCTCGGTCAGGATGCGCGCCATGTCGTCATCGGCGGCGCGGGCATGGATGATCAGCGGCAGGCCGGTTTCCTGCGCCGCCGTGATGTGGACGCGCAGCGAGGCCTGCTGCGCCTCTGCCGTCTCGGCGGTGTAGTGGTAATCGAGCCCGGTTTCGCCGATGCCGACAAATTTGGGATGCCGGGCCAGCGCCACAAGCTGGTCGACCGTGACCGCCGCCGCCTTGCCCACGCTCATCGGGTGCAGCCCTGCGGCATAGAACACCGGATCATGCGCCTCCACGATGGCGCGCACCTGCGGTTCCTGATGCAGCTTGGTGCAGATCGTCACCATCCGGTGCACGCCCGACGCGACGGCGCGGGCGATGACCTCGCCGCGATCCTCGTCGAAATCGGGGAAATCCAGATGGCAGTGGCTGTCGGTGATGCGGGGAAATGTCATGCGCGCGTCCTTTGCGGGCAGGTATCCGACATGCGCCGGGCAGGGTCAAGGCGCGGCGGAGGGATCGGCGCCGCAGGGCCTGTCGCGGACGCAGGCGGCGAAAACCGCTGGATCCATGCCCCGGACTGTGCCCTGATTTCAGGCATCCGCCCCGGCAGCGGGGCGCCGTGGGCCGGGCCGGGCTTTTCGGCCCCCGCCTGCCGCGCTAAGCCAGCCGCAGTCCAGACCCAAGGAGCCCCCGATGACGCTTGCCTTCGATCCCGCCGCCCTGACCCTGCCCGCCGCGCATTTTATCGGCGGCACCTTCATCGACGGGCCGGAGGAGATTGCGGTGACCGCCCCCTCCAGCGGGCAGGCGCTGCGCGCCATTCCCTGCGCCGATGCCGCCATGGTCGACCGCGCGGTGGAGACGGCGCGCGCCGCGCTTGCCTCCTCGGGCTGGGGCGGGCTGATGCCGCGCGACCGGCTGCGCGCCATGCACCGCTGGGCCGACCTGATCGAGGCGGAGGCGGCGCATCTGGCCCGGCTGGAGGCGGTGGCCTCCTCCCGTCCCGTGGCGCAGGCGGTGACGGGTGACGTGCTGGTGACCGCCGAACAGATCCGCTTCTTTGCCGAATTCGCCGACAAGGAGGGTGGCGAGCTGGTGCCCACCTCTGACGCGCAGATGGGCTTCATTTCGGCGCATCCTTACGGGGTGATCGGCGCCATCACGCCGTGGAATTTCCCGCTGTCCATGGCGGCATGGAAGCTGGGGCCGGCGCTGGCTGCGGGCAATGCGGTGGTGCTGAAGCCGTCGGAGATGACGCCCTATTCCACGCTGCGGCTGGCGGAACTGTCGGTGCAGGCGGGGATTCCGGCGGGGCTGATCAACATCGTGCTGGGCGAGGGGCCCACCACCGGCAGCGCCATCACCGGCCATCCCGGCATCGACAAGGTGTCCTTCACCGGATCCACCCGTGCGGGCGCGCAGATCATGGAAAACATCGCCCGCACCGGCATCAAGCCCATGACGCTGGAACTGGGTGGCAAAAGCCCGATGCTGGTCTTTGCCGATGCCGATCTGGATCTGACCGCCGACTGTCTGGATCGCGGCATCACCCCCAATGCCGGGCAGTTCTGTGTGGCGGGGTCGCGCATAATTGTCGACCGCCGCGTGGCCGAAGAACTGGCGGAGAAGCTTGCCGCCCGCTTTGCCCGCCACGCCCCCGCGCCGACATGGGCCGGGGAGGCCGGGTTTTCGCCCATCATTTCGGAACGGCAGCTGGCGCGGATCGACAGCATCGTGCGCGCGGCGGTGGATCAGGGGGCGCAGATCCTCTGCGGCGGCGAACGGTTCGACCGCGAGGGCAGTTTCTACCGCCCGACCCTGATCGGCGGCGTCGACGCGCAAAGCCCCGCCATCCGCGAGGAGATCTTCGGCCCCGTCGCCACCTTCCAGACCTTCGACACCGAGGAAGAGGCGCTGGCGCTGGCGGCCCACCCGACCTACGGGCTGGCGGCGGGGCTGTTCACCCGCGATCTCAGCCGTGCGCTGCGTCTGACCCGCGCGCTGGAGGCGGGCACCGTCTGGGTCAACCGCTATGGCCGCACCCGCGATCACATCCTGCCCACCGGCGGCTGGAAGGCCAGCGGCATCGGCAAGGATCTGGGGCGCGAGGCGTATCTGGCCAACCGCCGCACCAAATCGGTGCTGATCGACCTCTGACCCCCGCGCATGCCTCTGGATCTGCGCGGCCCGCCGGGGTAGGGCGCGGCAAAGCCACCAAAGGATCACCCGATGCTCCGCATGTTCCAGACCGCCACGCTGATCGCCCTGCTCTCCGGCACCGCTGCCGGGGCGCAGACGCTTTATTTTTCGGCCATTCCCGACGAGGACGAGACTGCACTCGTCACGCGCTTTTCCGCCGTGGCCGAGTATCTTGAGGGCGCCTTGGGCGTCGATGTGGAATTTGTGCCGGTGAAAAGCTACCCCGCCGCCGTCACCGCCTTTCGCAACGATCAGGTGCAGCTGGCGTGGTTCGGCGGCCTGACCGGCGTGCAGGCGCGGCTGGCGGTGCCGGGGGCAAAGGCCATCGCGCAGGGGGTCGAGGATCCGACCTTCATCACCTATTTCATCGCCAATACCGACACCGGGCTGGAGCCTTCGGACGAGTTCCCGCAGAAGATGGAGGGCATGACCTTCACCTTCGGCGCGCGCACCTCGACCTCGGGGCGGCTGATGCCGGAGTTCCATATCCGGCAGGAAACCGGCAGCGCGCCCGAGGAATTTTTCTCGCGCGTGGGCTATTCCGGCGATCACAGCCAGACGCTGCGGCTGGTGGCGAGCGGCGCGTGGCAGGTGGGCGCGCTCAACTATGCCGTCTATGACAAGGCGCTTGCCGATGGCGCCCCCGAGGTCGAGACCGCGCAGGTGATCTGGCAGACCCCGCCCTATCCCGATTACAACTGGACCATCCGTGGCGATGTCGATGCGCGCTTTGGCGAGGGCTTTGCCGACCGGGTGCAGGCGGCGATCCTTGCCATGGACGATCCCGACCTGCTGGCCAGCTTCCCGCGCGACGGGTTCATTCCCGCCGCAAGCGAGGATTTCCAGCCGATCGAGGATGTGGCGCGGGAGCTTGACCTGCTCGAATGACGCTGGCGCGGCTTTCCGGGGCCACGCTGGGTTATGGCGCGGGGGCGGTCCTGTCGGATCTGTCCCTGACGCTTGATCCCGGCGAAAGGCTGGTGCTGCTGGGGCGCAGCGGTGTGGGCAAGACCACGCTGCTGGCGCATCTGCACGACCGGATGACCGGGGCGGGGCAGCGCGTGGCGCTGGTGCCGCAGGATCACGCGCTGGTGCCGCAGCTTTCGGTGCTGCGCAACGTGCTGATGGGACGGCTTGACGATCACGGCGCGCTTTACAACCTGCGCAGCTTTGCAGCGCCGCGTGCCCGCCAGCGCGCCGAGGTGGCAGCCCTGCTGGCCGATCTGGCGCTGGAGGGACTGGCCGACCGGCCCGTCGCCGCCCTGTCGGGCGGGCAGAAACAGCGCGTGGCACTGGCGCGCGGGCTTTACCGGGGCGGCACGGTGATGCTGGGCGACGAGCCGGTCTCGGCGGTGGACGAAACCCAAGGGCCGCTGCTGATGGATCTGATCGCCGCGCGGTTTGCCACCGCCGTGGTGGCGCTGCATGACGTGGGCCTTGCCCGCCGCTTCGGCACAAGGCTGCTGGGTCTGCGCGACGGGCGCATCCTTTTCGACGCCGCCCCCGGGGCGGTGGAGGATGCGCAGATGGCGGCGCTTTATGCCGACTAGACTGCGCATCGTGGCGCTGTTTGCGCTGGCGGGGCTGCTGGCGCTGCCCTTGGCCGATCTGACGCTGGCGGGGCATGACCCTTGGGAGGCGCTGGCGCGGATGGGGGCGGGGTTCCTGCGCCCCGATTTCGGCGCGGTGGACCAGATCGGGCGGGCGCTGGCCTCAACCGTGTTTTTTGCCATCGCGGGTGTGGCGCTTGGCGGTGCGGCGGGCTTTGTCATGGCGCCGTTCCTGCATCTGCGCGGGGTGCGCGGGCTCGCCATCGCGCTGCGCTCGGTGCACGAACTGTTCTGGGCGCTGCTGCTGCTGCAGGTGCTGGGGCTGGGGCCGCTGACCGGGGTGCTGGCCATCGCGCTGCCCTATGCGGGCATCTTCGCCAAGGTCTTTGCCGAACAGATCGAAGAGGTCGATCCCCGCCCCGCGCAGATCCTGCCGCCCCGCACCGGCGTGCTGTCGCGCTTTGTCTTCGCGCAGCTGCCGCTGGCGGCGGGGGCGATGCAAAGCTACACGCTTTACCGGCTGGAATGCGGGCTGCGCTCCAGCGCGGTGCTGGGATTTGTCGGGCTGCCGACGCTGGGCTTCCAGCTCGACAGCTTTTTCCGCATGGGCGATTACGGCGCGGCCAGTGCCATCCTGATCTGCTATGTGGCGCTGATCGCCTCCCTCCGGCTGTGGATGCGGCGGCGGCTGGTGCCGGTCTGGATCGCGGCGGCGGTGGTCTGGCTGGCGCTGATCCCGACGCCACCCATGGGGCAGGGCGCGCTGTGGCGGTTCCTGAGCCATGACGTGATCCCCGCGCCGCTGCGCGACGGCTGGGATGCGGGCGCCTTTGCCGACTGGCTGGGGCCGCTGCTGGTGCAGCAGGTGCTGCCGGGCCTGTGGGCGACGCTGCTGGTGGCGCAGATCGCGCTGGTGCTGACCGGGCTGGTGGCGCTGGCCAGTTTCGGGCTGATCGTGCGGCGGGTGACGGGGCGCGTGGGGCAGGCGCTGGGGCATCTGGGGCTGGTGATCCTGCGCAGCCTGCCCGATTACATGCTGGCCTATCTTTTCCTGCAGATCTTCGGACCTTCGATGCTGCCCGCGATCCTTGCGCTGGGTCTGCACAACGGCGCCATCATCGGCCATCTTCTGGGCCGCGAGGGCGAGGCGCTGGTGCCCCGCCTGCGCGCCGATGCGCCGCGCGGCACGATGCTGTGGCTCTGGGAACTGCTGCCGCGGCTTTTTGGCGCCTTTGTCGCGCTGTGTCTCTACCGGTGGGAGATCATCCTGCGCGAAACCGCCGTGATGGGCCTTCTGGGGGTGGCGACGCTGGGCTTTTACATCGACGGCGCCATGTCGGAACTGCGGCTCGACCGGGCGGTGCTGCTGCTGCTGGGGGCGGGGGCGCTGACCGTGGCGGTGGATGCGGCCTCGCGGCATCTGCGGGCGCGGACCGATGGCCGGGCGCGCGCCACCGGGCGCGGCACCGCGCAGGCGCTGGCTCAGGATGTGGGCTTGCGCCGCACGTAAAGCTCCATCCGGTGGTGGACGATGTCATAGCCCAGTTCCGCCGCCAGTTCCGCCTGCAGCCGTTCGATCCGGTCAGAACAGAATTCGATCACCTCGCCCGTATCCACGTCGATCATGTGGTCATGATGGCCCGCATCGGCATGTTCGAACCGGGCGGAGGCGCCTTCGAACTGGTGGCGGTGGATCACCCCCTGACCCTCCAGCGCGCTGAGCGTGCGATAGACGGTCGACAGCGAAATCCCCGGCATTTCCTCTTCGGCGCGGCGGTGCAGTTCCACCGCGTCGGGATGGTCTTCGGCCTCGGCAAGCTTCGCCACCAGCACGGCGCGCTGCCGCGTCATGCGGATGCCTGCATCGCGCAGGGCCTGTGTCAGTCGGTCAGAGCGGGCCAGTCGTGTCATCCATCGGTTTTGCCCGCTGCGGAGCGCGCTGACAAGATCCTCCGCGCTTAGTTGCAAATGGATTGCAACTGACTTGACAGATGCAATCCATTCGCAGATAGATGCGACAACCCACAGGAGATCCGCATGCTCACCCGACGCCAGACCCTTGCCTTGTCCGCGGCCTTTGGCCTGATGGCCCGCCCCGCGCTGGCCCAAGGTCGTCTCAAGGTCGTCACAACCTTCACCATCATCGCCGACATGGCGCAGAACGTCGCGGGCGATGTGGCCGAGGTGGTGTCCGTCACCCGGCCCGGCGCCGAGATCCACGGCTATTCCCCGACGCCGCGCGACATCCTGCGCGCGCAGGATGCGGATCTGGTGCTGTGGAACGGGCTGAATCTGGAGCTTTGGTTCGAACAGTTCTTCGGCAACCTGCGCGACGTGCCCGCCGCCACGGTCAGCGACGGCATCGCCCTGATGCCGATCGCGGGCGGCAGCTATGACGGCAAGCCCAACCCGCATGCGTGGATGGGGCTGGAGCCGGCGCTGGTCTATGTGGACAATATCCGCGCCGCGCTGGAAACCGCCGATCCCGCCAATGCGGCGGCCTACCGGGCCAATGCCGAGGCCTACAAGACCCGCATCCGCGACACCATCGGCCCGCTGCGCGACGCCATCCGCGCGCTACCCGAAGACCGCCGCTGGCTGGTCACCTCCGAAGGGGCGTTTTCCTATCTGGCGCGGGATTATGGCCTGCGCGAGCTGTTCCTGTGGCCGATCAACGCGGATGAGCAGGGCACGCCGCAGCAGGTGCGCGCGGTGGTGGATGCGGTGCGGACCCATCAGATCCCGGTGGTGTTTTCCGAATCCACCGTCTCCGACCGTCCGGCCCGGCAGATCGCCCGCGAAACAGGGGCGGCTTATGGCGGGGTGCTGTATGTCGACAGCCTGTCGGAACCCGGCGGCCCGGTGCCCAGCTATCTTGATCTGCTGCGCGTCACGTCGGAAACCATCCTGCAGGGGCTCAGCCAATGACCGAAGGCATCCGGGTCGAAGGGCTGACCGTGCGCTACCGCACCGGCATGACTGCGCTGCGCGACGCCAGCTTCAGCCTGCCCACCGGCACCATCGCCGGGCTTCTGGGCATGAACGGCGCCGGGAAATCGACGCTGTTCAAGGCGCTGATGGGCTTTGTGCCGCGCGCCGCCGGAGAGGTGGCGCTGCTGGGCCAGCCGGTGGCGCAGGCGATCCGGGCGCAGGCCGTGGCCTATGTGCCGCAGGCCGAAGAGGTCGACTGGACCTTTCCGGTGCTGGTCGAAGATGTGGTGATGATGGGCCGCTATGGCCATATGGGCTTCCTGCGCCGCGCCCGTGACGCCGACCGCCGCGCCGTGGCGCAGGCGCTGGAGCGGGTGGGCATGGCCGAGTTCCGCCACCGCCAGATCGGCGAGCTGTCGGGCGGGCAGAAAAAGCGCGTCTTTGTCGCCCGCGCGCTGGCGCAGCAGGCGCGGGTGATCCTGCTCGACGAACCTTTCGCCGGAGTCGACATGACCACCGAGGCGCAGATCATGGATCTGCTGCGCGAGCTGCGCAGCGAAGGCCGGGTGATGCTGGTGGCCACCCATAACATCGCCGCCGTGCCGGAGTTCTGCGACCGCGTGGTGCTGGTGCGCGGCACGGTGCTGGCGCATGGCCCCACGGCGGAGGTGCTGACCGAGGCCGCGCTGCGCGACACGTTCGGCGGCATGGCCCCGCTGGCGGAGGCTATGCCGCTGCGCGTGGCGGGGGCGCGGGCATGAGCCTGCTGCTGGAGCCTTTCAGCTACGGCTACATGACCAATGCCATCTGGGTGTCGGCGCTGGTGGGGGCGGTCTGCGCCTTCCTGTCGGCCTTCCTGATGCTGAAGGGCTGGTCGCTGATCGGCGACGCGCTGAGCCATGCCATCGTGCCCGGCGTCGCGGGAGCCTATATGCTGGGCCTGCCCTTTGCGCTTGGCGCGTTCCTGTCGGGGGGGCTCGCGGCGCTGGCGCTGCTGCTCTTGCGCGCGCGCACCGGGCTCAAGGAAGACACGCTGATCGGGCTGGTCTTCACCTCGTTCTTCGGGCTGGGGCTGTTCATGGTCTCGCTCAACCCGGTTTCGGTGTCAGTGCAGACCATCACCATGGGCAATATCCTTGCCATCACCCCCGCCGACACGCTGCAGCTGGCGCTGATCGGGGGGATCTCGCTGCTGATCCTGCTGGCGAAATGGCGCGACCTGCTGGCGGTGTTCTTTGACGAGGCCCATGCCCGCACGCTGGGGCTAAACCCCACGGCGCTGCGCGCGCTGTTCTTCACGCTGCTTGCCGCCTGCACCGTCGCGGCGCTGCAGACGGTGGGGGCGTTTCTGGTCATCGCACTGGTGGTGACGCCGGGGGCCACCGCCTATCTGCTCTGCGACCGCTTTCCGCGCCTGCTGGCGCTGGCGGTGGGGATCGGCGCCAGCACCTGCGCCTTGGGCGCCTATCTGAGCTATTTCCTTGATGGCGCGACGGGGGGTGTCATCGTCTGCCTGCAGACCGCCCTGTTCCTGCTGGCCCTTGCCTTTGCGCCCAAACATGGCGTGCTGGCCGCGCGCCGTCGCGCCCGGGTCGCCGCCTCGGAGGATGCGGCATGATCGACACGCTGCTGCTGCCGTTCCAGCTGCCCTTCCTGCAGAATGCGCTGCTGATCACGCTGCTGATGGCCCCCGCCGCCGGGCTGCTGTCGTGTTTTCTGGTGCTGAAGGGCTGGTCGCTGATGGGCGATGCGGTGTCCCATGCAGTGCTGCCGGGGGTGGTGCTGGCCTATATGGCGGGGATTCCGCTGCTGATCGGCGCGTTTCTGGCGGGGCTCTTCTGTGCGCTCGCCACGGGCGTCATCCGCGATCTGTCGCGGGTCAAGCAGGACACGGTGATGGGCGTGGTGTTTTCCGGCATGTTCGGGCTGGGCATCGTGCTTTACACGCAGATCTCCTCGGACCTGCATCTGGATCACATCCTGTTCGGCAACCTGCTGGGGGTCAGCGCCGCCGATCTGTGGACCACCGGGCTGATCGCGGGCGGGGTGGGGCTGGCGCTGCTGCTGCTCTGGCGCGACCTGCTGCTGCTGGCCTTTGACCCAGTGCAGGCGCGGATGGCGGGGCTGCGGGTGCGGCTGCTGCATTACGGGCTGCTGGTGGCGCTGTCGGCCACGGTGGTGGCGATGCTGTCGGCGGTGGGGATCATCCTGTCCGTCGCGCTGCTGATCGCGCCGGGGGCCAGCGCCTTCCTGCTGACACGGCGTTTTCCGGCGATGCTGGCGGTGTCGGTGGCGCTTGCCATGATCGCAGGGGTCACGGGGGTCTGGCTGAGCCTCTTTCTCGACAGCGCGCCCGCGCCGACCATCGTGCTGATCCTGACGGGGTTTTTCCTGCTGGCTCTGGGCCGGCACCTGCTGCGCCGACCCGTTCTGTCCTAACCCGTCGGTCAGAGATAGCTCTGCAGCATCGCCAGATCATCCTCGGTCAGCGCCACGCCCTGCGCCTCGGCCTCGGCGCGCAGGCGGCGGCGGCGGTCGCCGGGCAGCCGGTCCTGCCCCGCCGCGCGCACCGCATCCGACAGCTGCCGCACCCGCTGCGCAAAGCCCGCGCCGCGGTCTGGATCGAGCAGCAGCAGCATCTGCCCGGTGCAGGGGATCTTGGCGCCGGGATGGGCCGACCAGTCCACCTCTGACGAAAACGCGCCGCCGGTAAAGGCTGCCGCCAGAATCTCGATGGTCATGGCCAGCGACGCCCCCTTGTGCCCGCCAAAGGGTAAAAGCGCGCCTCCCTCCAGAATGGCGTTCGGGTCGGTGGTGGGCTGGCCCGAAGCATCGACGCCGCAGCCTTCGGGCAGGGCATGCCCCTGCCGCGCGGCGATCTGCACGTCGCCATGCGCCAGCGCCGATCCGGCCTGATCCCAGACATAGGGCGCCTCGCCGGCGCGCGGACAGGCAAAGGCCATGGGATTGGTGCCAAAAACCGGCGTGGTCCCGCCCGGCGGCACCACCACCGCCATGGAATTGACCACCGACAGCGCCACAAGCCCCGCTTCGGCAAAAGGTTCGACATCGGGCCAGAGCGCGCTGAAATGCTGCGAATTGCGCAGCGCCAGCACCGCCACCCCCTGCGCCCGCACCCGGTCCAGCAGCAGCGGGCGCGCGGCCTGCAGCGCCACCTGCGCAAAGCCGCCGCGCGCATCGACGCGGATCTGCGCGGCGCCGCTATCCTCGATCACCGGCACGGCATTGGGTGCGCCCCAGCCGCTGCGCAGGGTCGAGACATAGGCCGGGATGCGGAACACCCCATGGCTCAGCGCGCCGTCGCGCTGACAGGCCGCGCAGTTTTCCGCCAGAACCTGCGCCACCTCCGCGCGCAGACCCTGCGCGCGAAACAGCCGGGCCAGAAGGGCCACCAGATCGACGAAGGGCAGGCGGATCATGCGGCGGGCGCCAGTTCGCGCGCCACCAGATCCACCCAGAAGCGCATGGCGGGCAGGATCGCGTCATCGTTGAAATCATAGCCCGGATTGTGCAACTCGGCCGAGTCGCCATTGCCGAACCACAGGATCGCGCCGGGTTTCGCCTCCAGCATGTAGGAAAAATCCTCCGATCCCATTACCGCCGCGCAGCTGTCATCGACCACGGCCGCCTGCCGCGCCACCTCGACCGCGAGCGCGGTCTTGGCGGGATCGTTGGCGGTCACCGGATAGCCGGGGCGCCAGTCCAGATGCGCGGTGCAGCCGAACTGTTCCGCGCCCGCGCGCAGGATGCGGCGTATATGCGCCTCGGCCTCGCGCCGGGTCTCGACCGTCATGGTGCGCAGGCTGCCGCCGAACACCGCCGTATCGGGAATGACGTTCAGCGCGCCGGGCGCCCCGGCCTGAAGATAGGTCAGCGACAGCACCACCTGATCGAAAGGATCGGTGAAACGCGACACCAGCGTCTGCAGCGAGGCGATCAGATGCGCCGCCGCCACCACCGGATCCAGCGATTTCGACGGGGCCGAGGCATGGCCGCCGCGCCCTTCGACGGTGACCACGAACCGGTCGCCCGCCGCCATCAGCGCCCCGGGCCGGGTGGCGAATTCCCCCACCGGCAGGCCGGGCTGGTTGTGCATGGCATAGACCGTCTCGATCCCGAAGCGGTCAAACAGCCCGTCCTCGATCATCTTGCGCGCCCCCGCGCCCCCTTCTTCGGCGGGCTGGAAGATCAGCGCGACAGTGCCGGCAAAATCGCGATGCGCGCACAGATACTGCGCCGTGGCCAGCAGCGTGGCGGTGTGCCCGTCATGGCCGCAGGCATGCATCATGCCGGGATGGCGCGAGCCATAGGGCAGGTTGGTCTTTTCATCCATCGGCAGCGCATCCATGTCGGCGCGCAGGCCCAGCACCGGACCGTCGCCGCCCGCGCCACGGATCAGCGCCACCATCCCGGTGTCGGCGAGCCCGGTGACCAGCTCGTCCACGCCGAAGCCGCGCAGCTTCTCCGCCACATAGGCCGAGGTCTTGGGCAGCGCATAAAGCAGCTCGGGCATCTGGTGCAGATCGCGCCGCCAGTCGCGGGCGGCCTCGGCGATGCGGGTCAAGTCGTCGGTCTGGGTCAAGGGGCTCTCCTGTCGCTGCGGCCTTGCGGGCCTACCGCATCCTTTCAGCCCGCATGGCCGGACGCAAGACATGCGCAGACTGGCCCGGGCTGAGCCGGGCGGGCGCAAAGGCTGGCCCAACCTGCCTGACGCGTCGGCAGCCTGAAGGCCGTCAGCCCCGGGGACCGCCCCACGTCGTCAGTTGCAAGGATCTGCTCTATGCCAAAGAGCGCGCCCAAGCCTCTCTGCGGAAGCGCCGCTTCAGACGGCGTTCTGCCTGCACCCGTCACCGGTCAGCCCAAGAGCGACAGCACGATGCTGGCGGAGCTGTTCAGCGGGCTCGCGGCCACGGCGCTGCGCGTCAGGTAAAGGCGCCGCATCTCCTCCAGCTTGTCGCTGCTGGCCAGATCCGCCAGCTGGTCGGTGCCGAACACCCGCTCTGCCCGCTGTTTCAGCTTGACCAGCTGCTGGTCGATGTCCAGCGCGCCGAAACTGTCGGGAAAGCCGAACATCGTCTCGAACACCTCGCGCAGCGGGGTGGAGGCCATGACCGAGAACCAGCGTGAATCGTTGGTCCTGCCATTGGCGACCACCGTGCTCAGCTCCCGGTCCAGCGACAGGGCAAGGCGCAGGGTGGGGTCGGCCTCGCCCACCTGAATTTCGAACTGCCGGTCGAGGTAATTTTCGACGATCTGTTCGGCGAAACCCGCCGGATAGCTGCGGCGCGGATCGGTTTCGGGGAAGGTGAAGGCCTGGGCAAAGACCTTCACCCTCGGGTCGGGATGCACATTGGCGAGCGAGGTGGGGTCTGACAGGTCAGAGGACAGCACCCGGTTGGCAAAGGGCACCCGGTCGGCGGATTGCGGGAAATCGAAGAAGTCGAAGCTCGCCAGCATCAGGGGGATGTCGCTGAACAGATCGGCAGGCTTGGCGATCGGCGCCGCGCGCGCCGCGACGACCGAGGTGAATTTCTCCAGCGTGCTGGTGAAGGCCTCGCCTGCGTCCTCCGCCGCTGCGCGTGCCGCAAAATCGAACACCCCGGCAAGCGCGGCATAGCGCGGATCGCTCTGGCTGCGCGCGACCGAGTCCGGATCGGACAGGTTCGATGTCAGTACGTCGCGCAGGAACTGGGTGCGGTAGATGTCATTGCCCAGCCCGAACATGTCCAGCGTGTCGCGCAGCAGATCATCCTCTGCAAAAAGCGTGTCCACATCGGTGACCTTGGCGGCAAGCCCGGAAAACTCTTCGGCATAGCCATAGATCGTGCCTTCGCTGGCGGTTTTTCCGGCCAGATCGAAGGCCTGCGCCAGCTGCGCATAGCGCGGATCGGGCAGGCGGTTGGCAAAGGAGTCAGGGTTGCTGACATCGGATTCCAGCACCTGTTTCAGGAAGTAGGTGTTGCGCATGTCCGCTTCGAGCCCGAAACTGGTGAGTGTCGCGCGCAGCAGGGCGGTATCGGACAGCAGGTCGTCCGCCTGCCTGATCTTGGCAAGCTGGTCCAGCACATCCTCCCCCGACCGGGCCTGCGGCAGCTCTGCGCCGTTGCCTGCGAAGTTGAAGGCGCGGGCCAGCGCCAGATACCGCTTGTCGGCCAGACGGTTGGCCAGCGACCGGCTGTCACCGAGATCGGAGTCGAGGATTTTCGAGATGAAGGCGCGGTTGTCCAGATCATCCTCCAGCCCGAAGGCCCCCAGCGCCACCTTCAGCAGGCTGCGGTCGGCCATCAGATCGGCGCTGCTCTGCACCTCCTGCAGCTTTTCGACAAACTGCGTGGTTTCGCGCGCAATGACGGGGGATTTGGCCAGCAGCGCCTGCTGGGTTTCGCGCGTGCGGGACAGGAAACTGTATCCGGCAAGGCCGGTGCCAAGAACGGACGGGGCGAAAACCATCTGCACCTCCTGCATCGGCCCGCAGCGCGGGCAGGGTTGACCAGACCCTAGGGCACAGATCTTAACATCGCGTTTGGTCCACCAGGGTCCAAGGCCAGATGTCAGGCTCAGAAGGCCAGCGCCTGCCCGTCCTTGCGCGGATCGGATCCGGCGACATAGCCGCCCGCCATGCGCCGGATCAGCTGCGCGCCGCCAAAGCCGAAGACGGCATCGGGGCTTTCGCGGACAATCTCGTGCCCCAGCGCGGCCAGATCCGCGGCAAGCTGGTCGTCAAAGCCGCTTTCCAGCGCCAGCCCGCGCCCCGCCGTGACCCGCCAGCGCGGCGCATCGGCGGCGGCCTGCGGGTTCTGGCCAAAGCCCAGCACCCGCAGCGCCATCTGCAGATGCCCCTGCGCCTGCATCGGGCCGCCCATCACGCCAAAGCTCATCACCGGCGCGCCGGTCAGATCGGTGGCGAAGGCGGGGATGATGGTCTGGAACGGCTGCTTGCGCGGCGCCACGATGTTGACATGGCCGGGGGTCAGGCTGAAGCCTGCGCCGCGATTCTGCAGCGAAATCCCGGTGCCCGGCACCACCACGCCAGACCCGAAGCCCATGTAATTGGACTGGATGAAGGACACCATGCGCCCCTCGCGGTCGGCCACGCTAAGATAGACCGTGCCGCCGGGGCCGGGGGTGCCGTGGCCGGGATCGCCCGCGCGAGCGGGATCGACCAGCGCCGCGCGGCTGTCCAGATAGCGATCGGTCAGGAAGGCCTCGGGCGCGTGGCGCATCCGGGCGGGGTCGGTCACATGTTCGGCGGCATCCACCAGCCCCAGCTTCGTGGCCTCGATCGCCAGATGATGGGTGCGCGCGTCATCGACCGCCGCTGCCTGCCAGTCGAGCCGGTCGAGCACGCCAAGGCCGATCAGCGCGCCAAGCCCCTGACCGTTGGGCGGAAGCTCGTGGATCAGGTGATCACCGAAGCGGGTGTGCAGCGTGTCCACCCATGCGGGCTGATGCGCGGCCATGTCCTCGGCAGTCAGATGGCCGTCATGGGCTGCGGCATGATCGGCGATGCGCTGCGCCAGCGCGCCCCGGTAGAAACTTTCGCCTTCGGTCTCCACGATGCGGCGCAGGGTGGCCGCGTGACCGGGCAGGCGGATGCGGTCCCCGGCTTTGGGCGCGCGCCCGCCGGGCAGGAAACAGTCGGCAAAGCCCGGCTGCGCGGACAGCGCCTGCCCGCCCAGATGCCAGAGCCGGGCGATCACCGGGCTGACCACAAACCCTTCCTCGGCGAAGCGGAGGGCGGGGGCGGCGATCTGGCCCAGCGGCAGCGTGCCGAAGCGGCGCCAGAGCGCGATCCAGCCCGACACCGCCCCGGGCACGGTGACCGAGGGCCAGCCGCGTTCCGGCATCCGGCTTTGCCCGGAAAAAAGCTCGGGGCGCCACGCGGCGGGGGCGCGCCCCGAGGCATTGAGCCCCGAAAGCCGCGCGCCGTCCCAGACGATGGCATAGGCGTCCGATCCCAGCCCGCAGCCGGTGGGTTCCACCACCACCAGCGCCATGGCGGCGGCAATGGCGGCATCCACGGCGGTGCCCCCGGCCTGCAGCATCGCCATGCCCGCCTGTGCGGCCAAGGGCTGCGAGGTGGCGATGGCGCAGTCGCCGCTGACCGGCTGACGGGTGGAGGGATAGGGCAGGGAGGGATCGAACATCGGGCGCTTTCGGCTGGCGCCGCCCCAGGACGGGCGGCGCCAGCATGATCCGGCATCCCGCGCGGGGATGCAACGCGGGCGCTACTGCACCGCGCGGATGGGGGGATAGGCGGCGCGGAAGCGGGCATAAGCCTCGGCATAGGCCGGAACCAGTGCGGCGACCGGATCCACCACCTCCGCCGTGGCGGGCGGGGTCAGCACCACCTCCGGCGCCTCGCCGGTGGCAGCCATGCGCCCCAGCCGGGCCGCGCCAAGGGCCGCGCCGAATTCACCCTCTGCCGGCAGATGCAGCGGCAGATCCAGCACGGTGGCCAGAAGCCGCAGCCAAGACCGCGATCTTGTGCCGCCGCCGATGGCGAAGAGATGCGGCAGATCGGCCCCGGTGGCGCGCAGCGCCTCGGCGCTGTCCTTCAGCCCGAAGCTCACGCCTTCGAGCACGGCGCGGGTCATGTCGTCGCGCGTGGTCTCGGTCCCCAGCCCGGTGAAGGCGCCACGGATTTCGGCATCGTTATGCGGGGTGCGTTCGCCCGAAAGATAGGGCAGGAAGCGCGGCTTGCCCGGCGGCGGCGGCATCTCCGCCAGCCCGGCGGTCAGATCGGCGGGGCGCTGTCCGGTGATCCGCGCCAGCCAGTTGAGGCTGTCGGTGCAGCTGAGCATCACGCCCATCTGATACCAGCGCCCCGGCACCGCATGGCAGAAGCTGTGCAGCGCCGTTTCGGGGGCGGGGTGATAGCCGTCGCGCGCCGCCAGCAGCACGCCGGAGGTGCCCAGCGACACGAAGCCCTGACCTTCGTGCAGCGCGCCGATGCCGCAGGCGGCGGCGGCATTGTCGCCCGCACCCCCCGCCACGGCGACGGGCTGCGTGAGGCCCCATGCGGCGCGCAGATCGCGGCGCAGATCACCTGCGCGCTCGGATCCTTCCACCAGCCGGGGCATCTGGTCGCGGCGCATCTGCCCCGCCTCCAGCAGTGCCTCCGACCAGTCGCGCGCGCCGGTGTCGAGCCACGAGGTGCCCGCGCTGTCGGACATGTCCGCGACGTGATCGCCGGTCAGATAAAGGTTCAGATAGGCGGCAGGCAGCAGCACCCGCGCCACCTGCGCAAAGATCTGCGGCTCGTGCGTCGCGACCCAGAGCAGCTTTGGCGCGGTGAAGCCCGGAAAGACGATGTTGCCCGACAGCGCCCGCAGCTGCGGATCGGCGTCAAGCCGCGCCGCTTCGGCAAAGCTGCGGGTGTCGTTCCACAGGATGCAGGGCCGCAGCACGCGGTCCTGCGCATCCAGCAGCGTGGCGCCATGCATGTGCCCGGCCACGCCGATGCCGCGCAGACCCGCCCATGCGGGATGGGCGCGCAGGTCGGACACGGCGCCTTCCAGCGCCCCGATCCAGTCGGCGGGATCCTGTTCGGACCAGCCGGAGCGGGGATGCTGCACCTCGTAATGCCGTTCGGCACTGGCCAGCGGCACGCCGCCCGCGTCGGTCAGCAGCGCGCGCAGCCCCGAGGTGCCAAGATCGATGCCCAGAAAGCTCATCTCAGGCGTCCAGATAGATCTTGATGGCGGCTTCTGCCCCCTCGGCCCAGATCAGCCGCAGCCAGTCCGCGAAGAGCCCGGCAAATTCGGCATTGCCCGCGATCTCGCCATAGACGGCGCGCTGGCCCAGCCACAGCTCGGGCTGGTCCTTGGCCTCAGCCGCAAGGGCGGTCAGCGCGTCCCAGTTGGGATCGTTGGGGGCGATGGCGGTGCCATCCTCGAAGGTGCCGAAGGCATAGCGGCACCACAGCGCGGATTCGAGCGCGAGCCCCGTCACCGGCACGCCCGCGCGGAGCCCGTCGGCGATGGAGGGCACGATGAATTTCGGCTGCCGGTTCGACCCGTCCAGACACAGGCGGCGGATCGTGTCCTTGACCGCCGGATTGGCGAACCGGCCCTCGATCAGCGTCAGATACTCGGCCGGGGTGAAATCCGGCACGGCATGGACATGCGGCAGGATTTCGGTGGTTTCGACCTTGCGCAGGAAGGCGCTGACCAGCGGATGCGCCATGGCATCATCGGCGAATTCGCAGCCCAGCAGGGCGCCAGCATAGGCGATGATGGCGTGACCGCCGTTCAGGATGCGGATCTTCATCCGCTCGTAATCATGCACGCGGTCGGTGAAGGTGACGCCGACCTTTTCCAGCGCGGGGCGGCCCTGCGGGAAATTGTCCTCCAGCACCCATTGCCGGAACGGCTCGCAGGTGACGGGAACCGGATCCTCCAGCCCGAAGCTGGCGGCCAGCGCGCGTTCGCCATCGCCGGTGGCGGGGGTGATGCGGTCCACCATGCCGTTCGGAAAGGCGACATTGGCCACGATCCAGTCGGCAAATTCCGGATCCTGCAGCCGCGCCGTGCCCGCCACCGCGTCGCGGGTGACATGGCCATTGCCGGGAATGTTGTCGCAGCTCATCACCGTGAAGGGGGCAAGACCCGCCGCGCGGCGCGCCCGCAGCGCCGCCACGATTGCGCCGAACACGGTGCGAGGCGCCTCGGGGGAGGCGCCATCCGCCACGATGTCGGGATGGGTCGGATCAAAGGTGCCGGTGGTGGCGTCGACGTAATAGCCGCCCTCGGTCACGGTCAGCGACACGATGCGCGTGGCAGGCTCGGCCATCTTGGCGGTCAGCGGCGCGTTGTCGGGGGCGACCTCGACAAAATCCACCATGGCACCGATGATGCGCGGGCTGGTGCCGTCGGCGGCAAGCTCGATCACCGTGGACAGGCAGTCCTGCGCGCGCAGCGCGTCGCGCATCTTGGCATCGGGGGCACGCACGCCCGCGCCGCAGATCGCCCAGTCATGGTCGAGCCCCAGCGCGAACAGATCATCCAGATAGACGGCCTGATGGGCGCGGTGGAAATTGCCCAGCCCCACATGGACGATGCCATGGCTGAGGGCCGCGCGGTCATAGGCGGGACGGGCGATGCGGGGGTCAAGCGCGTCGAGCCGGTCATCCTGAAGTTTCATGGGAGCCTCCGTAGCTCTGGTCTTCGGTGCCGCACGGGTCCGGGCGGCGGGGCGGGCTGCGGTCAGATCCGCAGGCCCTGCTTGTCGAAACGGTGAATCTTCGACGGGTCGGGGGTCAGGAAGATGCGGTCGCCATGTTTCACCGGCATCTCGCCATCCACCCGCACGGTCATCGGCGCGTCATTGAACCCGTGGTCATGCACATGCAGGAACGTGTCCGAGCCCAGATGTTCGGCAACGCCGACCCGCGCGGGCCACTGGCCTTCGGAGGTGGAGACCGCCAGATGTTCGGGCCGCACGCCGATGGTGGCCGCGCCATGCTGGGCCGCCACCTCGCCGCGCAGCAGGTTCATCTTGGGGCTGCCGATGAAGCCCGCGACAAATTCGTTGCGCGGCGAATGATACAGCTCCAGCGGGCTGCCCACCTGTTCGATATATCCGGCCTGCAGCACCACGATCTTGTCGGCCATGGTCATGGCCTCCACCTGATCGTGGGTCACATAGATCATCGTGGTGTCCAGACGCTTGTGCAGCTCCATGATCTCCAGCCGCATGCCGACCCGCAGCGCCGCGTCGAGGTTCGACAGCGGTTCGTCAAACAGGAAGGCCGACGGTTCGCGCACGATGGCGCGCCCGATGGCCACGCGCTGGCGCTGGCCGCCCGACAGCTGCCCCGGACGGCGGTCCAGATAGGCGGTCAGGTTCAGCGCGGCGGCGGCGGCATTGATGCGGCGGTCCTGTTCGTCCTGCGGCAGCCCCGCCATCTTCATCGGAAAGGCGATGTTCTTGCGCACCGACATATGCGGGTAAAGCGCGTAGGACTGGAACACCATGGCCAGACCGCGCTTGGCGGGCGGCATGTCGGTGGCGTCCTTGCCGTCGATGCGGATCTGGCCGGAGGACACGTCCTCCAGCCCGGCGATCAGCCGCAGCAGCGTGGATTTCCCGCAGCCCGAGGGGCCGACGAAGACCACGAATTCGCCGTCCTCGATGGTGAGATCCAGCGGCGGGATGACGTTCACTTCGCCGAAGCTTTTCGTCACCTTGTCAAGCGTGATGCGTCCCATATGAATGGTCCCCCCTTATTTCACCGCGCCAAAGGTCAGGCCGCGGACGAGTTGTTTCTGGCTGAACCAGCCCATGATGAGGATCGGCGCGATGGCCATGGTCGAGGCGGCCGAGAGCTTGGCGTAGAACAGCCCCTCGGGCGAGGAATAGGAGGCGATGAAGGCGGTGAGCGGCGCGGCCTTGGCGGCCGTCAGGTTCAGCGTCCAGAACGCCTCGTTCCACGCAAGGATGATGTTCAGCAGCACCGTGGAGGCGATGCCCGGAACCGCCATGGGCGTCAGCACATGGATCAGTTCGTTGCGCAGGCTGGCCCCGTCCATGCGCGCGGCTTCAAGGATCTCGCCGGGGATTTCCTTGAAATAGGTGTACAGCATCCAGACGATGATCGGCAGGTTGATGAGCGTCAGCACGATCACCAGACCGGTCTTGGTGTCCAGAAGGCCCACGTCGCGGAAGATCAGGTAGATCGGCACCAGCACGCCCACGGGCGGCAGCATCTTGGTGCTGAGCATCCACATCAGTACGTTCTTGGTCTGCTTGCCGGGCACGAAGGCCATGGCCCATGCGGCGGGAATGGCGATGATCAGACCCAGCAGCGTCGAGCCGAGCGAGATCACCACCGAATTCCAGAAATGCCGCACGTAGTTCGACCGCTCCTGCACGGTGGCATAGCTTTCGAAGGTCCAGGCAGAGCTGAGCACCTCGAGCGGGGTCTTGATCGCGTCGCCTTCGGATTTGAAGGACAGGATCACGGTCCAGAGGATGGGAAAGAAGATGGCGATGCCCACGGCCCAAGCGGCCACGGTCACGATCAGCTTCCGCCGGTTTGTCACGGCACGGGCCATGGTCAGATCTCCCGCGTCTGGGGGTGGAGGGGGGCGGCGCCGCAGCGCCGCAGGATCAGGCCGGACATTGCTCAGGCCTCCAGATTCTTGCCGATCATCCGCATCAGGAAGATCGCCACGATATTGGCAAGGATGATCGCCACGACCCCGCCCGCAGAGCCCATGCCCACGTCGAACTGCAGCAGCGACTGCATGTAGATGAGGTAGGTCAGGTTGGTGGAGGCCGTGCCGGGTCCGCCATTGGTGGTCACGAGGATTTCGGCAAAGACCGACAGCAGGAAGATGGTCTGGATCAGGATCACCACGGTGATCGACCGGGCCAGATGCGGCAGCATGATGTACCAGAAGCGCGACAGCGCGCTGGCGCCATCCATCTCTGCCGCTTCCAGCTGGTCCTGATCCAGCGACTGCAGCGCGGTCAGCAGGATCAGCGTGGCGAAGGGCAGCCACTGCCAGCTGACGATGCCGATGATCGACAGCAGCGGCGCCTGGCTCAGGAAGTCATAAGGTGCAAGCCCCAGCGCCTTGAAGGCATGGGCAAAAAGCCCGTTGACCGGGTTCATGAACATGTTCTTCCACACCAGCGCCGACACGGTCGGCATGACGAAGAAGGGCGCGATCACGAGGATGCGCACGATGCCCTGACCCCAGAACGGCTGATCCAGCAGCAGCCCCAGCAGCACGCCGCCCACGGTGGTGATCAGCAGCACGCCCCCCACCAGCAGCAGCGTGTTGGTCAGCGCTGCGGTAAAGGCCGGATCAGAGAGGAAATAGCTGTAATTGTCCCAGCCGGTGAACTCTTCCATTCCCGGCATCAGCAGGTTGTAGCGCAGGAACGAGAAATAAAGCGTCAGTGCCAGCGGCACGATCATCCAGCCCAGAAGCAGCAGCACGGCGGGCGAGATCATGACGCGGGCTGCGGCGCGGGAAGCTTTGGTGGCCATGGCGCGTCTCCCTGGGTCTGTCGTTGAGAATTGGGTGGGGGAAAGGATCCGGAGCCCGGCCGCTTTATGATCCGCGCAGGGGGCGCGCGGGCGGTCCGGGCTCCGGTTCCGCCGAAGGGGGAGGAAATTGCGGGCCCTCACGATCCCCGGGGGGCCCGCACCCTTCGGTGTTTACTTGATGTAGCCGGCGCGGGTCATTTCGCGCTCGGTCAGCTGCTGGGCCATGCTCAGCGCCTGTTCGGCACTGACCTGACCGGCAAGCGCTGCCGAGAACTGCTGACCCACTGCGGTGCCGATGCCCTGAAATTCGGGGATCGCCACGAACTGCACGCCGACATAGGGCACGTCGTCCACGGTCGGGTTCTGCGGATCAGCCGCGTTGATCGACTCCAGCGTCATCTGCGCGAAGGGCGCCGCGTCCAGATACTCCTGGTTGTCATACAGCGACTGGCGGGTGCCCGGGGGAACGTTGGCCCAGCCTTCCTTCTCGGCGACGAGGGCGGTGTATTCCTTGGAGGTTGCCCATTCCACAAAAGTCTTGGCCGCTTCCTCGTTCTGGGTGCCTGCGGGGATCCCGAGGTTCCATGCCCAAAGCCAGTTGCCGCGCTTGCCCAGACCGTTATCGGGAGCAAGCGCGAAGCCCACCTGATCCGCCACGGTGGATTCGTCGGGGTTGGTCACGAAGGAGGCCGCCACGGTGGCGTCGATCCACATGCCGCACTTGCCCGACTGGAACAGCGCAAGGTTTTCGTTGAAGCCGTTCGAGGACGCGCCCGGGGGGCCGTATTCGTTCATCAGCTCAAGGTAATCGGTCAGCGTGGCTTTCCATTCCTCGCTGTCGAACTGCGGTTTCCAGTCCATGTCGAACCAGCGCGCGCCATAGCTGTTGGCCATGGCGGACAGGAAGGCCATGTTCTCGCCCCAGCCGGCCTTGCCGCGCAGACAGATGCCATAGACTTCGTTGCCCTTGTCGGTCATCGCCGCCGCGGCTTCCTTGATGAACTCCCAGGTGGGGGCGTCGGGCATTTCCATGCCGGCGGCTTCCATCAGATCGCGGCGGTACATGACCATCGAGCTTTCGCCGTAGAAGGGCGCCGCGTAAAGCGAGCCGTCCACGGTCAGGCCGCCACGGATGGCAGGCAGGATGTCGTCCACGTCATAGCTCTCGGGAAGATCGTCAAGGCTCACCAGCCAGCCGCGCTCGCCCCAGATCGGAACCTCGTAGGTGCCGATGGTCATCACGTCGAACTGGCCGCCCTTGGTGGCCACGTCCTGCGTCACGCGCTGGCGCAGCACGTTCTCTTCCAGCGTCACCCATTCGACGGTGATGTCGGGATGGGCCTCGTTGAAGGCATCCATCAGGCCCTGCATGCGGATCATGTCGCCGTTGTTCACGGTGGCCACGGTGATGGTGGTCGATTGCGCCGCAGCAGCGGTGCAGAGCGCGCCCATGGCGCAGGCGCCCATGAGGGCGCGGAATGATAGAGTCATGGTAATCCTCCCGTTGATCACTGAGCTTTGAGCATATGCTCGCGTGATGGGCAAATGCTCACATCAAGACGCGACTCTGTCAAGCCTGATTTGACGGCGACGCGCTCAGGACGTGCTGAGAAGTTCTGCGGCGGTGACTTCGTCGGTGATCAGCCCCTGCATCAGCCGCCCTTCGAGGGCTGCGCGCAAGGGCTTGATCTTGCTGGCGCCGCCCGCGATGCAGATGACCGGGTTGGCATTCTGCGGCACGCGGACGCCGACCATGAAACGGTTGACGGGGTGATCCAGATAGCGACCCTGCGAATCAAAGATATGGCCGCCGATTTCGCCCGCAGCCCCCGCCGCCTGCACGCTGGCCAGCTGTTCGGCGCTGATGAAGCCGTCGACGAACAGCGGCGCGTCATCGGCCATCTGCCCGATCCCCACCACCGTCACATCGGCCCGCAGCGCCAGATCGCGCGCGCTGACCACATGCGGCAGCGCGCGGTAGGTCTCAAGCTCGGCGGGGCTGCGCGCGGTCACCGGGGCGGCCATGGGATAATGCGGCGCGCCGGTCTTGTCGGCGATGCGCATGATGACCTCGTAGAACGAGGCGGAGCCGTCGGGGGAGACGTTGCCGATCAGCGACACCATGCGGTGATGCCCGCCCGGCACGGTCTGCATCTGCTCGACCACCGCGCGCAGCGTCCGCCCGGTGCCAAGCGCGATCAGCTGCGGTGTGTCCTGCGCAAAGATCCGTTCCAGTTCGGGCGCGGCAAAGGAGGCGATGGCGCGCAGCGCGTCCTGCGAGGCCCCGGCGCGCGGCGCGACCCGCGCCTGCGTCAGCCCGAAGCGGCGGCGCAGCGCGCGTTCCAGTTCCAGACATTCGGCGATGGGATGGTCGATGCGCACCCGCACCAGCCCCTCGGCCACGGCGCGGGCCACCAGCCGCTGCGCGCGCTGGCGCGAGATGCCCAGATCCTCGGCGATCTGGTCCTGACGCAGCCCGCCCACATAGTAAAGCCACGCCGCCCGCGCCGCCAGATCGCGCGGCGGCACATCGCTGTCATCGGTGTTACGCTGGGCCATGGGCGGGCTCCGGGGACAGGATCTGCGGGCAGAGCGCGGGCAGATCGGCGAAGGAGGCGAAGCGGCGATGCGGCACGATCTCCGGATCCTCGGGCAGATCCATGCCCTGCAGATGGCTGCCGCCGGTGAACTGCCAGACCTGCATGCCCGCCGCGAGCCCGGCGGCGATCCCCGCCAGCGAATCCTCGATCAGCAGGCAGTGACGGGGGGCGACCCCGGCGCGGGCGGCGGCCAGCAGCGGCAGATCGGGCGCGGGCTTGCCGCGCGCCACTTCCGACGCGGTGGAGATGCGGCCCGCAAAAGCCGCCGCAAGCCCGGTCAGCCGCAGCGATTCCGCCACCCGCGCCGGGCTGGAACTGGTGGCCAGCGCATAGGGCACGGCAAGGCGCGGCAGCAGCGCGGCCAGATGCGGCATGGCGCGCAGCCCCTCTGCGGCGAAGGCGGCAAAAAGCCGGGCGCGGTAATCCGCCTCGAACCCAATGGGCAGGGCGATGCCGAAATCGCGGCGGATCTGCGCCAGCACCACCGGATAGCTGCGGCCCAGAAAATGTCGCGCTACATAGGGCAGATCCACCGTGACCCCGTGCTGGGCCAGTTCCGCCATCAGCATCCGCAGCGAGATGATCTCGCTGTCGACCACGACGCCGTCCATGTCGAACAGCACCAGCCGGACGGGCGCGGTCATGCCTGCGGCTCCTGCAGCAGCCGGGTCAGCCCCTGTTCAAAGGCGGCAAAACCCTCGGCCAGCCGCGTCTCGATCTCCTGCTGATAGGCAAGGGCAATGGGCAGCAGATCCTCCACCAGCGCGCAGCCTGCGGTGGTCAGTTCCAGCCGCACCAGCCGCCGGTCGGTTTCGTTCATCCGCTTGACGATATGGCCCGACGCCTCCAGCCGCGAGGCGGCGCGGCTGACCTTGGATTTCTCCATGGCGGCGTGTTCTTCGATGTCGCGCACCGAAACCGAGGCGCCCGCATGGGCCAGATGCGCCAGCACGCGCCATTCGGGAATGGTGATGCCGAAGCGCGCTCGGAACTGCCGCGCCAGCTCTTCGCTGGTGCGTTGTGCCGCCACCGCAATGCGGTAGGGCGTAAAGGCCCCGAGATCGAACTCGGTCAGGGCCGGACCCTTGGCATCGGTCATCTGGCGCTCCCTTTTGCGCCATATCGCCCGCAGCCATGGCAGGGTGCAAGCCCGTTCCTGAGTGGGGGGCGCGCCGGGGTCACTGTCCCGGCGCGCGGGCGGCTCAGATCACCCGGACCTGCGTGCCGATCGGGCAGAGCGCATAAAGCTCTTCGATCTTCTCGTTATAAAGGCCGATGCAGCCATCCGACGAGGGCCGCCCGATCTTGCGCGTGTCATGGGTGCCGTGGATGATATAGGCGGGCCAGCTCAGATACATGGCATGGGTGCCCAGCGGATTTTCCGGCCCCGGCGGGATCGGCTTCCAGTCGGGATAGCGTTCCATCTGCGACGCGGTGGGGGTCCAGGACGGGCCAACCTTCTTGCGCACGATGCTGGTATAGCCACGCTTGGTCAGCTCTTCGGAAATCGGCACCGAGGTGGGGTAAATCCGGTAATCGCTGCCATCTGCGGACCAGAAATGCAGCGCGCGCGACGCGGTGTCGGCCACCAGCGTGGCCTTGCCGAGAGTGTCGAAATGATCGCGCCAGTCCTGCATGCTGAAGCTGGAGGTGTTGCGGCGGGACTGCGCAAGGGCAAGCCCCGGCGCCGCCAGCGCCATGGTTCCGGCAAGGCCGCCCAGAGCGGCGCGACGGGTCAAACGGTTGGTCATCTGCTCTCCTTTCCCGGGGACGGATCCCCTTGGACTGTCCCCAGATCAGGCGTGGCTTAACGCAACCTTAACCCTTTGGGCCACCCCGGGCGGCGAAAGAAGCCGCCCAGGGCGGCGGAGGAAGCCGCCCGGGGAACGGGTTACGCCGCGTCCTCTTCGGGCAGCGGGGCGGTGCCGGTGGGCGCCTCGGCCATGGGCTGCGGCGCGGGCTGTTCGGGCAGCGGCGTGCCCGGCGGCACGGTGCCGGTGCCCGCATCGGCGGCGGGACGCACGATCACCTTGGTGCCCTTGGCCACCTGTTCGGCCAGATAGATGGAATCCTGATTGAACATGCGGATGCAGCCCGAAGACGTGGCATGGCCCACGGTCCAGGGCGACGGCGTGCCGTGGATGCGGTAAAGCGTGTCGCGCCCGCCCCGGAACAGATAAAGCGCCCGCGCCCCCAGCGGGTTTTCCAGCCCGCCCGGCAGGCCGTTGCGCACCGGGCCATAGGTTTCCGGATCGCGGCGGATCATGTTCTGCGTCGGCGTCCAGTAGGGCCAGTCGCGCTTGATCTGCACCGTGGCCGTGCCGGAAAAGCCCAGACCCTCGGCGCCCACGGCCACGGCATACCGCATGGCCTTGTTGTCCTCCATCACGTGATAGAGCCAGCGCGCGCCGGGATCGACGATGATGGTGCCCGGCTTCTCGTCGGTCCAGTAATCCACCACTTGCCGCTTGCGGTCTTCGGTCAGGTATTTGTCTTCGATGGCGGGAACGGTGATGCCGTTATCTTCGACCGACGCATACATCATGCGCGTCTCTTCGGAGATGGCGCCGGGCGTGTCGGGGGGCAGCGCCGCCTCCAGCGTGGCGCAGGCCTGCAGCGCGCAGAGGGCGGCAAGGGACAGCGCGGCTCGCACGGGGCGGCGAAGGCGATAGGCAAAAGTCATGCGGAAGTTCCGTGAGTTGAGGGGACAGGGCGCCGCGCGTCGCGTCGTCTGGGCAGCCGCAGGGCTGCGGGGAAAACTGGGACGGGGCAGGATGTCATGGATACCCGCTGGTGTAGCTGGCTTAAGAGAGCCTTAAGGTTCACCTTTCACCGGCGAGGTTCAAGGAGGAACAATGCGAATCCTGATAGTCGAGGACGACCCTGTGCTTT
Organism: Salipiger marinus; assembly: GCF_035481585.1. NCBI lineage: Bacteria > Pseudomonadati > Pseudomonadota > Alphaproteobacteria > Rhodobacterales > Roseobacteraceae > Salipiger > Salipiger marinus. The sequence goes on from NZ_JAYKSL010000017.1 coordinate 53,247, forward strand.
CCGAGGGACTGAGCGTCGGGCTTGGCCTGCAGGGATTTACCGCCGATCCGGTGGGCACGCTGGCCGATGCCCGTGCGGCATTGGCCGATTGCGCCTTCGAGGGCATGGTGCTGGACGTGATGCTGCCCGACGGGTCGGGGCTGGATCTGTTGGCGGAACTCCGCCGGGCAGGCTCGGCGCTGCCGGTTCTGGTGCTGACCGCGCGCGACCAGCTGCGCGACCGGGTGCAGGGGCTGGATGGCGGGGCGGATGACTATCTGGGCAAGCCCTTCGATCTGGAGGAACTGGCGGCCCGGCTGCGCGCCATCCTGCGCCGCGCCGAGGGCCGCCCCACAGCGCTGCTGCGCTGGAACGGGCTTGATCTGGATCCGGCGCGCATGACCGGCAGGCTTGATGGCCGCGATCTGGCCTTCAGCCGCCGCGAATTTGCCGTGCTGCACGCGCTGATGGAGCGTCCGGGGCAGATCCTGTCCAAATCCGCGCTGGAGGAGCGGCTTTATGGCTGGCAGGAAGAGGTGGAAAGCAACGCGGTCGAGGTGCATGTGCATCATCTGCGCGCCAAGCTGGGCCGCGCCTTCATCGAAACGGTGCGGGGCCTTGGCTATCGCGTCGCGGCGGAAGGATAGCCCATGTCGCTGCGGCTGCGCCTGTTCCTGATCCTCGTGCTGGCGACGGGCCTCGTCTGGACCTCCGCCGTGGTCTGGATCGAACGCTCCACCCGCGCCGAGGTGCAGCGGGTGCTGGATGCCCGGCTGGCCGAGGCGGCGCGCATGGTGTCCTCGCTGCTGTCGGACCGGCGCATCGCCATGGCCGAGGGCGGCGCGCCGGTGGCGGTGCCGCTGCAGCCGCATCCCGAGTATCAGCACCAGCTCTCCTGCCAGATCTGGTCGCTGCAGGGCACGCTGGTGGGCCGGTCCGAAGGGGCCCCCGACAGCGAACTGACCGGGGCGGCGGAGCCGGGCTATTCCGAATCGTCCGTCGGCGGCGAGCGCTGGCGCGTCTTTACCGTGCAGAACGAGGCGCTTGGCGTGCGGGTCATGGTGGGCGACAGCCTGACCGTGCGCGAAGGGCTGGTGGCGGATGTGCGCGACGGGCTGCTGGTGCCGCTGGCGGTGGTGCTGCCGCTGCTGGCCGGGCTGATCTGGGTCAGTGTCGGGCAGGGGCTGGCGCCGCTGGACCGGCTGGCGGGCAGCCTGCGCGCCCGCGATCCGTCAGAAACCGGGCCGCTGCCGCAGGGCGAGGTGCCCGCCGAGATCCGCCCCGTGCAGCGCGCGCTGGACGGGCTTTTTGCCCGGCTGGCCAAGGCGCGCGAGGCGGAGCGCGATTTTACCGCCTTTGCCGCGCATGAGCTGAAGACGCCGCTGGCCGGGCTGCGGATGCAGGCGCAGATTGCCCGCATGGCGCAGGACGGGGCGGTGCGCGACCGGGCGCTGCGCGCCATCGAGACCTCGGTGGACCGCACCGACCGTCTGGTGCGGCAGATGCTGGAACTGGCGGCGGTGGACCGTGCCGCACCCGCCCCGGGCGAGGTGGTGCCGCACCGTCTGGGCGAGGAGATCTGCGCGGGGCTTGCCCCCTTGGCCGAGGCGCGCGGCGTGTCCTTCGACATGCGGCTGGATCACGCGCCGCTGGCGCTGCGGTCGAGCCCGTTCCTGCTGCAGGCGGCGCTGCGCAATCTGGTGGAAAATGCCGTGCTCGCCTCGCCCGGGGGCGGTGTGGTGCGGGTCTGGCAGCAGGGCGCCGTGCTGCTGGTGCAGGACGAGGGGCCGGGCATGCCTGCGCCGCTGCGCGCGCGCGCCACCGAACGGTTCCTGCGCGGCCCCGGCGCTGCGGGGCAGGGCAGCGGGCTTGGCCTTGCCATTGCCGATGTCGCCATGGAACGGCTGGGCGGCGCGCTGGTGCTGCCCGCCGCGCTGCCGGGCCATGGCCAGCGGGCGGAGCTGCATCTGCCGGGCTGAGATGTGTTTGGGCAGGGGCGTTGGAAGAGGGGGCGCTGCCCCCGTCCGCCTGTGGCGGACTCCCCCGGGATATTTTTGCCAAGAAGAAGGGCGGGGTCAGCGGGCTGGGGCGCGCGCGGATTGCGGCAGCAGGTAGGGGCCCTGTGCGGGCGGGGTCGACACCCGCAGGTTGCAGCCATAGGCGCGGCCAAGCAGGTCGTCGCGCAGCACGCTTGCGGGCGGGCCCATGGCCAGAAGCTGTCCCTGCGCCAGAAGCGCGATCTTGTCGGCGAACATCGCGGTGAGGTTGAGATCGTGCATCACCGCCACCACGCCGCCGCCCGCATCGGCATAATCGCGCGCGATCTGCATGATCTGCAGCTGATGCGCGATGTCGAGGCTGGAGACGGGTTCGTCCAGAAACAGCCAGCGCGGGACGCCATGGGCGACGGGATCCCAGACCTGTGTCAGCACGCGGGCCAGCTGCACGCGCTGCTGTTCGCCGCCCGAAAGCTCCGGATAAAGCCGGGGCCCGTAGCCCTGCAGCCCGACCCGCGCCAGCGCCCGCGCGGTCAGATCCGGCCCGCCCGCAGCGGGGCCAAAGCTTTGCCCCAGCCGCACCACCTCGGCCACGGTGAAGGGAAAGGCCAGCGCCGTGCTCTGCGCCAGAACCGCGCGGCAGGCCGCCCGCTGCGGGCCGGGGGTGGTGGCCACCTCGGCGCCCTGCAGGCGGATCTGGCCGCGATAGGCCAGATCGCCACAGGCGGCGCGCAGCAGCGTGGTCTTGCCCGAGCCGTTGGGGCCGCAGATGGCGGTCAGCCTGCCGGGCCGGGCGGTGAGGGTGACGCCGCGCAGCACGGCGCGGCGGCCAAGGTTCACCTGCAGGTCGCGGATCTGCAGCATGGTCTAGACCTCCGGCAGGCGGCGGCGCAGCAGGATCGCCAGAAACACCGGCGCCCCCATCACCGCCGTGACGATGCCGATGGGCAGTTCGGCGGGGGCGATCAGGATGCGGCTGATCCCGTCGGCCAGCAGCAGCAGCGTGGCGCCCAGCAGGGCGGCATTGACCAGAAGGCCGCGATGGTCCGGCCCGGTGGCAAGGCGCAGCAGATGCGGCACCACGAGCCCGACAAAACCGATGCCGCCCGACACCGCCACCGCCGCCCCCACGGCGCAGGCGACGGTGAGGATGGCGTGGCGCTTCAGCCGCTCCACCGGCAGGCCCATATGGGCGGCGGCGGCCTCGCCAAGCGCCAGCGCGTTGAGTCCGCGCGCCAGCGACGGGGCGGCCAGCAGCGCCAGCGCCATCAGCGGCGCGGTGGCCAGAAGCTTGGTCCAGCTTGCCCCGGCCAGCGAGCCCATGCCCCAGAAGGTCAGGTCGCGCAGCTGGTCGTCATCGGCCATGTAGACCAGCACGCCCGACACCGCCCCGGCCAGCGCGCCAAGCGCGATCCCGCCCAGAAGCAGCGTTGCGACCGAGGTGTGCCCGCCGCGCGTCGCCATGGCGTAAAGCAGCAGCACCGCCCCCCAGCCGCCGCCAAAGGCCGCAACCGGCACCAGCCACGGGCCCGCGGTGGCGGCAAGCGCGGGCGGCAGCAGCCCGCCCAGCACGATGGCGGTGATGGCGCCCAGCCCCGCGCCCGCGCTGACGCCCACCAGCCCCGGATCGGCCAGCGGGTTGCGGAAGAGCCCCTGCAGCACCGCGCCAGACACCGCCAGCGCGGCGCCAACCAGAATGCCCGTCAGCAGCCGCGGCAGCCGGATGTCCCAGAGCACGACGCGGGCGCGCAGATCCAGATCGCGCCCGGCCAGCAGATCGGCCAGTGCATCGCTCAGCGACACCTCCGCCGCGCCCACGGTCAGGCTGGCCACAGCGGTGAGCAGCAGCAGCACCAGCAGCGCGAGGGTGGCGCGGCGGGCGAGCCGCCGCCGGTCGCCCGTGGCGGGCGGATCGGCCTCCAGCACCGCCATGGCTCAGCCCGCCGTCCGGGCGAGGGCTGCGGCAAGCGCACGCACCGTCTGCGGCAGGCGCGGGCCGAAGCCCAGCAGGGCCATGCCCTCCATCCGGACAAAGGCGCCGGTCTGCCCGGCGGTGGTGCTGGAGAGCGCGGGCGAGGCGCGCAGCATGGCATCGGTGATGGCCAGATCGCCGCTGCGGTCCATCATCAGGATGACCTGCGGATCGGCGGCAAGGATCGCCTCGTCGGTCACGGGCTTGTAACCGCTGAAGCCGGTCAGGGCGTTCTGCGCCCCGGCCAGATGCAGGATGCCTTCGGCGGCGGTGTCCTGCCCTGCGGCCATGATGCGCCCGCCCTGCATCGACAGGATGAACAGCACCCGCCGGGGCGGCGCCTTGCCAAGCGCCGCCTGCGCCTCGGCCAGCTGGGCCGACACATCGGCGGCCAGCGCCGCGCCCTTTTCGGGCACGCCCAGCGTGTCGGCCACGGCGCGGATTTTCGCCAGCACCGCCGCGCCGTCAAACCCGTCCGGCACCTCGATGACGGGAATGGCGGCCTCGCGCAGCAGCGCCATGGCCTCGGGCGGGCCTGCGCCCTCTTCGGTCAGGATCAGCGACGGGTTGACCGACAGCACCCCCTCGGGCGAGAGCGCGCGGAGATAGCCGACATCGGGCAGGGCGCGCGCCGCTTCGGGATAGTTCGAGGTAGTGTCGCGCGCGATCAGCCGCGACTCTTCCCCCAAGGCATAGACGATTTCGGTGACCGAGCCGCCAAGGCTCACGATGCGCTCTGCCGGTTCGGCGCGCAGGGCGGCGGCGAACAGCCCCAGCAGCGCGCCGCAGAGCAGCATCTGCAGCCACATCAGCGGCGTGACGCGGGGGATCATGCGGGCACCTCTGCGGCGCGGGCGGGCAGGCCTGCGACCAGATCGGCAAATTCCGCCATGCGGTCCTGCGGTTTGTGGGTGCCGAAGATCTGGCACAGGATGCGGCCCTGCGCATCGAACGCCTCGACCGAGGTGACGGGGCCGCGTCGGGTGGGTTTGTGCACCTCCCAAAGTTCGGCCACGTGATCGCCGCGCAGATGCAGGTTGAACCCCGGATCCAGCACGTTGAGCCATGACCCCATCCCTTCGACGCGCCGGATCGGGCCGGAATGGATCTGGATGCAGCCGGGATTGCCGACAAAGATCATGACGGGCAGGGCGCTCTGCGCCAGCCGGTCCAGCAGCGGGGCCATGGCCGAAGGGGCCAGCGCGCGGGCATAGGGGGCGCCGGCAAGGCGATAGGCGCCAAGGCGGTTCATCTTCAGCCGCGCCACCATCATCAGGAACTGGTGGGTGTCGGTCAGCCGGTCCCAGCCGGTGCGCAGATCCTCGGCCCGGTCGGGGCGCAGCTTCGCCGCTTCGGGGGCGGCGCGGGCATCGGGAACCAGCGTGTCTGGTGCATCGGACAGGGCAAGCTCTGCCACCAGCCCGGCCCATGCCGTATGGTCGGAGCGGTCGCGCAGGTGGATTTTGTGCACCGCGTCACCTGCGGCATCGAACACCTGCAGCGACCGGCGCGGGCCTGTGTCGGTCATCTCTTCGACGGCGAAGCCATGCACCCAGTGGCGCGGAAAGAGGCGCAGGTCGATCGCGCCGTTCAGCACCATGCAGGCATGATCGCCCGACTGGTAATTGCCGTAACGCCCGATCTTTTCATGCACGCAGCCTGCCATGCGGGTCAGCGCCATCACCTCGCCCAGACCTTCCACGGCGGGCATGAGCCGGTCGGGATGGGCGGTGATGCGGGTGGCGCCATGGCCCTGATGCGCGGCCAGAAGCTGGGCTTCGGCCAGTCCCAGACTTTCGGCGAAATCACGGGCGCGCGGGGTGGGGGCGTCGCGGCGGGCGGCGCGAATCTGGTCTGCCGTAAGGGCGGTGGCGGGGGCCATGTCTGTCTCCTGTCCCTGCATGAAGCGGAGGCATCTGGCTGACCCGAGGGAGCGGGGACTGGCTGGAGCGTGATACGTGCCAACGTATAGTTGACTTAAATACTCAGTTATCCTAAGCGATGCAAGCGTCTCCTGCCGCCGGATTGCGGCGGCGGGGGCCACAGCCTCCTTAACCCCAATGGCAGGCCGCCAGCGTCCCAGCGAGCAACCTTCTCTCGTCTCAGCGAAGGGACCACCCATGACCACCTTTTCCCTACGTGCCGGGCTGCTTTGCGGCGCGGCGCTTTCCCTTGTCCTGCCTGCGCAGCCCGTGTTCGGGCAGGATGCGCTGGATCTGGGCACCGTGCTGCTGCCCCGGTCCAAACGCGAGGTGCAGACCGGCACCGCCACCGCGCAGACCGTGGTGGATCAGGAGGAAATCGAGGACCGGCAGGCCTCCACCATCGCGGATCTGATCGATTCCGTGCCCGGTGTCAGCCTCATCAACGGCTCCAGCCCCTCCGGATCGGGCATCAACATCCGCGGCTTTGGGGCCAACAGCGCCTATGGATCCGACCAGAAGGTCGGGATCATCGTCGATGGCGCCAGCGTCGGAGCCGAGGAGCTTTATCGCATCGGCACCCAGCTTTACACCGACCCCGAGCTTTACAAGCAAGTCACCGTGGTGCGCGGCAGCGCGGACACGTTCGAATACGGATCGGGCATGATCGGCGGTCTGGTGAAGCTCGAGACCAAGGACGCGTCGGATTTTACCGGCGGGGCGCCGGGGGTGAAGCTGCGCCAGACCCTGCAATACAGCTCCAACGGCGATGAGGGCGTCAGTTCCACCATCCTTGCATGGCAGCCGACCCGGGAGTTCGAGCTTCTGGGCAATTACACATGGCGCAGCTATGGCGTGCCGGTGGACGGGGCAGGCGATGACATCACCAGCGACGGATCCACGCTGCCGTCATGGGCGCTGAAGGGGAAATACACCTTTGGCGCGGCCCGCAACCAGTATCTGAGCCTGTCGCTGGCCGATACCGAAAGCGAGGAACTGGACGTGCCCTATAACAGCCGCGCGGTGGCCACCGACAGTTTCGGCAATGTCGACCGGCGGGTGCGCAGCCGCACGGCGGTGCTGACCTATGGCTTCGACGCGCCGGGGACCGACCTCATCAACCTGACGGCGCAGCTGTCCCATGCCGATCAGGACATCGACAGCAGCTATGTCGAGGGATCTTCGCCGCTGGAGGGCACGCCATCCGAGCCGACGGTGCGGGCGCTGGGGGATGCCGACAACCGCTACCGCACCACCAAGTTCACGCTGAAAAATCAGGCACTGTTCGATACAGGGGGCGCGTCGCATGATCTGCGCGTGGGGCTGGAGCGCATCCGCAAGATCCGCGCCGACAATCCCGACGCCTCTGCCAGCGGCGGCACGGACTGGCGGTGGGCGCTGTTTGCGGTGGATGACATCCGCATTGGCAAAAGCTGGACCGTGACGCCCGCGCTGCGCTACGAACAGCAGCGCATCGGCGGCGATGGCTATGACAGTTTCGACAGTGATGCGGTGATGGGCGGGGTCACGCTGCGCTATGCCTTCGGCACTGGCTGGGCGGTGTTCGGCAGCGGCAGCTATACCGAGAACCTGCCGATTCTCGACGATCTTGGCACCGTGGCCTATATGGAGCAGTCGGAAAAAGCCGAAACCTACGAGCTGGGCTTTTCCTATGACCGCACCAGCCTTGTTGCGGCGGGGGACAGTCTTGCGGTCAAGCTCAACGCCTATGACACGCGGGTCTGGGACGTGACCTCCTATTCCGGGCTCGACCGGGTGCATCTGCAGGGGCTGGAACTGGAAGCGGCCTACAGCCTTGCGGGCGGGCTTTATGTCGATCTGGCGGCCAATGCGATGCGCGGGCAGGGCTATGCCAGCGGCAGATCCTCGGGCGATGATTTTCAGGGCATCCCCGCCGACACGCTGCGCCTGTCGCTGGGCAAACGCTGGGGCGAGGAGCTGGACACCAGCTGGGAGATGGTCGCGGCGGCGGATATGGACGACTGGACCACGCCGACGCCCGGTTATGCCGTGCACAACCTGCGCGCCACATGGTCCCCGCAGGCGGGCGCGCTGGCGGGCAGCGAGATCCGCTTTGGTCTCGAAAACGCCTTTGACCGCGAGTATCGCCAGCATCTGTCGGAAAACAACGCCGCCGGGCGCACCTTCAAGCTGACGCTGGCGCGCACTTTCTGACCCTTGGCCCCCGCGCACAGCGACTGTGCAGGCGCGGGGGCTGGTTCCTGCCGGTGCCAGGGTTAGGTTGGCGTCAAAGGCCGCGCCCTGATTGCGGGGGCGGCGCACGGACAAGGAGACGGCCATGGAACTTGGGCTTTACACCTTCGGCGATGTGGGCCGGAATCCGGTGACCGGCGAGATGGTGGATGCACCGACCCGCCTCAGCCGGCTGATCGAGGAAATCGAACTGGCGGATCAGGTCGGGCTGGACGTGTTCGGGCTGGGCGAGCATCACCGGCCGAATTACGCCATTTCCTCGCCCGCCACGGTGCTGGCGGCGGCGGCGCGCAGCACAAAATCCATCAGGCTCAGTTCGGCGGTCACAGTGCTGAGCTCGGACGATCCGATCCGGGTGTTTCAGCAGTTCGCCACGCTGGACGGGCTGTCGGGCGGTCGGGCCGAGTTGATGGTGGGGCGCGGCAGCTTCATCGAAAGCTTCCCGCTGTTTGGCTATGACCTTAACGATTACAACGAGCTCTTCGAGGAAAAGCTGGCGATGCTGCTGGCGATCAACGATCACGAGCTGCTGCGCTGGCCCGGCACGCAGTTCACGCCGAAAGTGGACCGCGCAGGCGTCTGGCCGCGCCCGGTCAACGGGCGGCTGCCGGTCTGGATCGCCGCCGGGGGCACGCCGCAGAGCATGGTGCGCGCGGGGGGGCTGGGCCTGCCGCTGGCGCTGGCCATCATCGGCGGCGAGCCGCGCCGCTTTGCCCCGCTGGCCGATCTTTACCGCCGCGCCGCTGCCGAGACCGGCCATGCCGCGCAGGCGCGGGTGTCGATGAACGTGCACGGATTTGTGGCCGAGGACAGCCGCCGCGCCGCCGATCTGTTCTTTCCGGCGCAGAAAGAGGTGATGGACCAGATCGGGCGCGAACGCGGCTGGGGTCCGCAGAGCCGCGCGCAGTTCGACGCGGGCACCGGCCCCGAAGGCGCGATGTTCGTGGGCTCGCCGGCGCAGCTGGTGGACAAGATCCTGAGCCTGCGCGAGGATCTGGGCTTTGACCGGGTGACGATCCAGATGGCCATTGGCCAGATCGAGCATGCCGAGATGCTGAAGGCCATCGAGCTTCTGGGCACGAAAGTGGCGCCCGAACTGCGCAAGGCGGGCTGAGCGGCGCGGGCGGGAGGGGGCGCTGCCCCCTCTTGGCCTGCGGCCAATTCACCCCCGGAGTTCAGGGGCAAGATGAAGCGGCAGCGATAACCTTGCGTCAGAGGCGGACGGCGCGCTGCTTGGCACTGGTCAGATGCGCCACCAGCGCCGCATCGGCGGCGGCGGGATCGCGCGCGGCCAGCGCCTCGATCAGGGCCAGATGTTCGTCCATGACCGAGACCACCAGTTCCGGCAGCATCCGGGTGTCTTCGTTGCGGATCAGCCGGATCTTGATCGAATTGATGCGGTAGATGCCGGAGATCAGGTCATTGTCCAGCGCGTCGATCATGCGGTCATGCATGTTCCAGTCCATCGCCTGCGCCTCGGCCAGCAGGTCCGGGGTCACGCCCTGCCGGGCTGTGGCGCGGATGACCAGATGGCGCTCGCGCAGCTCGGCCAGTTCCGCCTCCGGGGCTGCGGTGACGAAGTTGCGCACCGCCTCGCGCTCCAGCAGCAGGCGCAGCTGGAAGGCGTTGCGGATCAGGCCCATGTCGACCTGCAGGATCTGCAGCCCGCGGTTGGGGACGGTGCGGATCAGCCCGTCCGCCTCCAGCCGCGGGATCATTTCGCGGATGGCGCCAAGCGGCATGCCCGTCAGCTTCACCAGTTCCCGCTGGGAGACGAACTGCCCCAGCGAGATCTGCCGCGACAGCAGCTGTTCGGTGAAGGTCTCATAGGCCTGATCGCGCAGCGTCATCCGGGTCTCCTTTGGGTCAGCCGCGCTGAGCCTGCACTTTCGGGGCCAGCGCCGCAATGACCGAAGCGCTTGCGGGCTGCAGCGGCGCGCGGGTGTGCCGCCAGCCGTCATCCCCGGCCACGGCGCCCACCAGCCCCTTGACCAGCGGCGTGACCGGCACGGTCACGATCTCGTCCACCAGCGCGTTGAGCGCGGGGTTGGTCTGGCCTTCGCGGATCAGCGCGCCGATCACCTGCGGCATCAGGTTGCCCATGCCGCTGATCGCGCCCGCGCCGCCCAGCGGGGCCGCGCGTGCCAGCAGGCGTTCGTCGCCAATCAGGATCGCCAGATCGTCCATGGGCAGCAGCGGCGCGGTATGGTCCCAGCTGCCCGCGCTGTCCTTGACGCCGAAGATCGCCGCACCGCAGGCATCCTTGATCCGGCGGATCAGCGGCGCGTCGAAATGCACGCCGGTGACCTGCGGGATGTGATAGAGGATGATCTGCAGCTCGGTATCGCGCAGGCGGCGCACGAAGGCCTGCACCCAGTCGAAGAGCGCGTCCTCGGCGATGCCCTTGAAATAGAACGGCGGGGTCAGCAGCAGGCGCGTCACGCCCCGCGCCTGCGCGGCACGGGCCTGCGCCTCTGCGGTCTCCAGATCGCAGGCGACGATGGCGGCGGTCAGACGGTCGGCGGCGACACCGGCATCCAGCACGCAGTCCAGCATCGCCTTGCGGTCGGCCTGACCCAGCGAGGCGCCCTCACCGGTGGTGCCATAGAGCGTGATGCCATCCGCGCCTTCGGCCATGACCCGCGCGGCATGAGGGGCAAGACGGGCCAGATCCACCGCACCCTCGGCGGTGAAGGGGGTGACCATGGCGGCGGATACCCCGAAAAGATGGGCGCGCGGGGCTGCGGACAGGTCGGGCGCGGCGGGGGACGGGATCGGCATTTCAGTCTCCGGACTTTAGATGAACGACTGACATGTTGGCGTGTTGACGGTGAATTTGCAAGCGGTGACTTGCCGCTGCCGCGCGTCCTGCCGCCCGGGCTGCCGCAGCGCGCCTCAGCCGCCCCATGTCTGGCGCAGCACCCGCAGCCAGTTGCGGTAGCACAGCTTTTCCATCAGCGCCGCATCGACCCCGTGGCTGCGCAGCGCCGCGCGCAGGGCGGGCAGGCCCGCGCAGTCGCCGATGGCATGTGGCACCACCGCCCCGTCGAAATCCGAACCGAAGCCCACCCGGTCTTCGCCCAGCAGGTTCAGCAGGTGGTCGAGATGGCGCAGCAGGCTGTCGAGCTGCGTGTCGGGATCCATCCGCCCGTCGGGGCGCAGGAAGCCGGTGGCGAAGTTGATCCCCACCATGCCGTCGCTTTCGGCGATCCGGCGCAGCTGGCGGTCGGTCAGGTTGCGGCTGTGCGGGGTCACCGCCCATGCGTTGGAATGGGTGGCGACCAGCGGCGCCTCCGAAAGCCGCGCCACATCGTCGAACCCGGCCTCGTTGAGATGCGACAGGTCGATCAGGATGCCCAGCCGGTTGCAGGCGCGCACCAGCCGCTGCCCCGCCTCGGTCAGGCCCGGTCCGGTATCGGGGCTGGCGGGAAAGCGGAACGGCACGCCATGGCCAAAGATCGTGGGCCGCGACCAGACCGGCCCGAGCGAGCGCAGCCCGCGCGCATGCAGCGCCTCCAGCTCTGCCAGATCGGGGCCGATGGCCTCGGCGCCTTCCAGATGCAGCACACCGGCCAGCGCGGGGCCGTCCAGCGCCGCCTCCAGCGCGGCGGCGGTGGTGCAGGGCACCAGCACGCCCGCTGCCGCCAGCGCCTCGAAGGCGGCGACGCCCTCCCATGTCGCCTGCCGCGCCATGTCCTGCGGCAGCATCGGCGGCAGCGGCACGTCATAGCTGGCGGCGGTCATGTCGCCCACCGGCACTGCCGCCCGCGGGCCGGGATCGGGCACGAAGACCGCGAACATGCCGCCTGCCCAGCCTCCGGCACGGGCGCGCGGCAGGTCGATATGGCCGCCCGCGCCGCCCGCTGCCACCTGCGCCGCGCTGACATGGCCGCGCATCAGCCGCAGGATCAGATCGTTATGGCCGTCAAGGATCGGGGGCGTGGGTCGGGTCATGGCGGAGCCTTTCAGAAAATGCCTGCCCCGACACTGGCCAGAACCGGCACGCCCCGCAACCGGCGATCACCCCGCGAGCCACGCCAGCAGCAGCACCCAGAGCGGCAGGAGCACCAGCATCACCGCCATGTAGCTGCCATTCCAGCGCAGCCCCACATGCCGCGCGCTGACCCCGCCGAAATTGCCCACCAGCAGCGTGGTGGCGGTGAAGGGCGAACTGATGCCCCCCAGCGCCCAGCCTGCGGTGATGGCGGTGACGATGGCCACCGGCGGCACGCCCAGCATTTCGGCGGAGGGCACCGAGGGCGCGATCAGGCTGACGGTCAGGATCGGGTTCATGCCGATCTGCCCGCAGAGCGGCACCAGCCAGACCAGCCCGGCCAGCACCAGCGGCGTCGGCAGATCCTCGGGGTGAAAGGGCGAGCTCTGGATCAGCGGCGCCAGCAGCGGCGCGCCCACCGTGCCGATATAGCCCGCCATCATCAGCAGCGTGATCTCGCCCCGGAAGGAGGGCAGGTCGGCGCAGACAAACTCGCGCACCCGGCGGGGCAGGGACGGGCCGCCCTCGCGCTGCTGCAGCGTCACCCAGCCCAGCGCCATCAGCGGCACCACCAGCATGACGATGCCGGTGACCCGGAACCCGGTGGCAAGCTGCAGCGCCAGCACGCTCAGCACCAGCAGCCCCAGCAGCAGCGCCAGCGGCAGCAGCAGCGCCCAGCTGCCCTCGGGGGGGATGCGCGGCGCGGGCGGGCGGCTCAGCTTCGGCTTGAAGAGCGTGTCCAGCCCCCAGCCCACCCCGGTCAGCAGCACCATGGTGGCCAGCCCCGGCAGCAGCATCGTGCCCCAGCTGGTGCCGGGGATCAGCGCGGTGCTGATCGCCACGGCAAAGGACATCGGCGACCATGGCAGCGAGGCGACAAAGCCGCGCTGGATCGCCAGCAGCATGCGCCTTGTGCGGTGGGCCCGGATCTCGGCATCGGGCTCGTCGCGGGCGGCGGCGGTGGCAAGGCTGCCCAGAAGGGCGATCGCCCCGTAATTGAGCAGCAGCGCGAAGGCCTGCCCGCCCAGCGTCAGCGCCAGATAACGCCGCCCCGGCGGCTGCAGCGCCAGAAACGTGCCCCCCGCCCGGATCGCCGCCGCCTGCTGCGCCGCACTGCGCAGCGAGGCCAGCGCCGAAAAGAACGCGACGATGAAGGCAGCGCTGGCCACGGCCCGCGCCACCACCGCGCGCCAGCCCTCGGGATCGCGCCAGACCAGCGCCAGCGTCAGCACCCCCGCCACCGCGACAAAGGCCCGCCGCCCCGGCGCCACCTGCAGCGTCAGCAGGGCGGTCAGCGCCAGCACCAGCGGCGCCAGCAGCGCGGGCGCGGGCCCCAGCAGATGCCATTCCTGTGCGATCACCACGCCGGTCAGCACCACCAGCAGAACTCCGGTCACCCGGTCGAGCGTCGGAGAGATCAGGATCAAGGTCGGGGCTTTCGCGGCGGGTTGCGCATGCCCCGGGCTTAAACCAGCCCCGGCGCACAACCGCAATGACCTGCGGCGTCCCCCCCTCGTTTCCAGCGGCCCCAAATATCCCGGGGGAGTCCGCGCCAGCGGACGGGGGCAGAGCCCCCCTTGGTCCGGATCCCTGCGCCTGTCACAAAACCTTCGCCGGACTGACATGAAACCGCATCCCCGCCGTCACGGAGCCTTCATCACATGGCCCCAGAACCGCCCCGAACGTACCGGGGGACATATGCTCACCGTCGAGAACCTGACCAAGCGCTTCGGCAGCAATACCGCTGTCGACAAGGCGACCTTCACCGTCGACCGACCGCTGATGATTGGCATCATCGGACGGTCGGGCGCCGGCAAATCCACCTTCCTGCGGATGATGAACCGGCTGACCGATGCCACATCCGGCAGGCTGCTGTTCAAGGGGCGCGACGTGCTGACCCTGCGCGGCGCCGAAAAACGCGCGTGGCAGTCCGACTGCGCGATGATCTTCCAGCAGTTCAATCTGGTGCCGCGCATGGACGTGGTGTCGAACGTGCTGCACGGCACGCTGGCGCAGCGCTCCAGCCTTGCCACGCTGTTCAACGTCTATCCCCGCGCCGACATCCACCGCGCCATCGACATCCTTGACCGTCTGGGCATCGCCGCCCATGCCGCCAAGCGCGCCGAGGCGCTGTCGGGCGGCCAGCAGCAGCGCGTCGCCATCGCCCGCGCCCTGATGCAGGATCCCAAGGTGATCCTTGCCGACGAACCCATCGCCTCGCTCGATCCGATGAACGCGCAGATCGTCATGGAGGCGCTGCGCCGCATCCACGAGGAAGATGGCCGCATGGTCATCGCCAACCTGCACACGCTCGACACCGCGCGGCGCTACTGCGACCGGGTGATCGGCATGCGCGATGGCCGCATCGTGTTCGACGGCACCCCCGAACAGCTGACCACCGGTGTTGCCCGCGACATCTACGGCGCGGGGGCCGAATTTTCGGAAAACGCCACCTCCACCGAAATCCGCGACCCCGTCGCCGCCGAGGAAATCCGGCAGGCGGAAGTCACGGTCTGACGCGACCAAGGGCCAGAGCGACCGGCCCATCACCGAGAGGGAAGACCATGAAGACCATCTTCGCAGCGATGCTTGCCACCACCGCCCTTGTGGGCGCGGCTCAGGCGCAGGACATCACCGAGTTCAACATCGGCATCCTTGGCGGCGAAAACGCCCAGGACCGTCTGAACAACCACGAATGCCTGAAAAACTACACCGAAGAAACGCTGGGCGTCCCCGCCAAGCTGTTTGCTCCCGCCGACTATAACGGCGTGATCCAGGGTCTGCTGGGCGGCACCATCGACATGGCATGGCTCGGCGCCTCCGCCTATGCCGCGATCTACCTGTCCGACCCCGAGGCGGTGGAACCCGCGCTGGTCAAGGTCAACATGGACGGCACCATCGGCTATTACTCCATCGGCTTTGCCCGCAAGGACAGCGGCGTCACCTCGCTGGACGACATGGAAGGCAAGGTCTTCGCCTTCGGCGATCCGAACTCCACCTCCGGCTACCTGATCCCCGCCGTGGAAATCCCCCAGTACAAGGACGGGATCACCATGGAATCCGGTGACTACTTCAAGGAAGTGAAGTTTGTCGGCGGTCACGAGCAGACCATCGTCGCCGTGAACAATGGCGATGTGGATGCGGGCGTGACCTGGGCCGATGGCCAGGGCAACTGGGAAGACGGCTACAACTCCGGCTCGCTGCGCAAGGCCGTGGATGCGGGCCTGATCGACATGAACGATCTGGTCGAGATCTGGCGCTCCAAGGAGATCCCCGAAGGCCCGATCGTGCTGCGCAAGGGTCTGCCCGCCGACGTCAAGGAAAAGATGACGGCACTGGTGCAGAACATGTACGAGACCGACAAGGACTGCACCTACAACATCTCCGCCGGTGAAAGCCTTGGCTTCAAGCCGATCACCCACGACAACTACCTGTCGATCATCGCGGCGCGCCAGTCGCAGTCCAACTGATCCACGCTCCTGATCCGGGGCCCCGCGGCAGACGCGGGGCCCCTTTGCCTGTCTGTCCCCCCCTGATCCGGAAGCCCGCATGACCCAGATGCCCGACGCTCCCTTTGACACGCGCGCGCATTACCTTGCGCTGACCGCCCGCCGCAGGCTTTACGGCGGCATCCTGATGGCGGTCTTCGTGCTGCTCATGGTTTCGGGATTCCTGCTGGCCGACGGGCGCAATGCCGGCGGGTTCTGGGACGGTCTGCCGCATATCCTTGATTTCCCGGCCGATGTGGTGCGCGACACCATCCCCCGCCTGAACCTGCTGCCGGGCTATCTGGTGAAATATTTCCCCGCCCTTGTGGAAACCGTCAACATCGCCGCCGTGTCGACCCTGCTGGGCACGCTGGGGGCCATGGTGCTGTCGCTGCTGGCGACAAGGGGGCTGGCGCGCTGGCCGCGGCTGATCCCGGTGTTCCGGCGGCTGATGGATCTGCTGCGCGCGGTGCCCGAGATCGTGGTGGCGCTGGTGCTGATCTTCGTGCTGGGCGGCGGGCCGGTGCCCGCGATGATCGCCATCGCGCTGCACACCGCCGGGGCGCTGGGGAAACTTTTCTCCGAGGTCAATGAAAACGCCGATCTGAAGCCGGTCGAGGGGCTGCATTCGGTGGGCGCCACATGGCTGCAGCGCATGTGGCTGGGCGTGGTGCCGCAGGTCTCGCCCAATTACCTCAGCTATGCGCTGATGCGCTTTGAAATCAACATCCGCGCCTCGGCCATCCTTGGCTTCGTCGGCGCGGGCGGCATCGGCTACGAGCTGCGCAACACCATGTCCTGGGGGCAGGGCAAGTTCGACGAGGCCGCCGCCATCTTCATCCTGCTGTTCCTGACCATCGTGGTCTTCGACCAGCTGTCCGGCCATGTCCGGCACATGATGATCACCTCCAGATCGAAGGGTCACTGACATGGCCGATGCCGCCCTTTACGCCTCCGCCGACCGGCTGTTCACCCGCAAGAAGCTGCTGAGCTTCGGCCTGCCCGCGCTGGTGCTGGTCTATCTGGTCTATGTCTTTTTCGCCTTCGACCTGCCCGGCCTTGCGGAACGCGCGCGCATGGACAATGCGCAGACGCTGCTGTCGGACACATGGAGCTACAAGACCCATGTCACCCGCGACAACCGCTCCGGCGGGATCGACATCGCCATCGAGGGCGAGCGCAAGGGCGCCTATGCCGAAGGCACCTCGCCCGACTGGGTGACGCCCGAGGGCGAGGCCACCCGTGTCGATCTGGGCGAGGGCCAGCATATCCTGCTGCTGCCGGAGAACGGCTTTGTCTGGGACGTGCCGGGCTACGGGGTGATCGAGGGCCGCCTTGACGGGCGCAGCCTTGTCACCAACCTGCCCGAAACCGGGCTGCCCGAGTGGATTTCCGCCTCCTCCTCGCGGGTGCAGATCACCCGCCCCGAGGCGCGCGTGGCGCTGACCCGCGCCAAGACCGAGGTGTTCCGCTATTTCCCCGGCTGGGAGCTGTTCTTCTTCACGCTCGACAGCCCCTATCATGGTCATGGCCTGACCGAGATCCTGTTCGGCGACCAGATCGATCCCGCGCGCGGCAATCTGGCCGGGGCTTGGCATGACTTCTGGCAGAACGGCATGTGGCGCCACGCCGATGTGGCCTGGGCGCTGTTCGAGACGCTGCTGATGGCCTTTCTGGGCACCATGGGGGCCGCCATCGTGGCGCTGCCGCTGGCCTTCCTGTCGGCCAGGAATTTTGCGCCGCTGGGGGCGCTGCGTTTTGCCACGCGGCGGGTGTTCGATTTCCTGCGCGGGGTGGACGGGCTGATCTGGACCATCGTGCTGAGCCGCGCCTTCGGGCCCGGCCCGCTGACCGGGGCGCTGGCCATGCTGATCACCGACACCGGCAGCTTCGGCAAGCTGTTTTCCGAAGCGCTGGAAAACGTCGATGGCCGCCAGATCGAAGGGGTCGCCTCCACCGGCGCCAAGCCGCTGCAGCGCTACCGCTTCGGGGTGATCCCGCAGGTGATGCCGGTGCTGATCAGTCAGGTGCTTTACTTTCTTGAATCCAACACCCGCTCGGCCACCATCATCGGCGCGATCACCGGCGGCGGCATCGGCCTGCTGCTGACGCAGGCGATGATCACCCAGAAGGACTGGGAAGAGGTGACCTATTACATCCTGCTGGTGGTGCTGATGGTCATGGCGATGGACAGCCTGTCGGGCTGGCTGCGCCGCAAGCTGATCCGGGGATCGTGATGGCGCGGCTGGGACGCGAGCCGCTGATCCATCCCGACTGCGAGATCGCGGATTGCAGCTTCGGCGGCTGGGTCGAGATCGGGCGCGGCTCGCGGCTGAGCCATGTGGAGATGGGGGATTATTCCTACTGTGACCGCTATGCCGATCTGGCCAATGCCAGCGTGGGCAAGTTCGCCAATATCGCGAGCTTCGTGCGGGTCGGGCCGACGGATCATCCGATGCAGCAGGCCTCGCTGCACCATTTCCTGTATCGCTCGGGCGATTACTGGGACGACGCGGCGCGGGACGAGGCGTTTTTTGCCCGCCGCCTGTCGCGCCGTGCCCGCATCGGCCATGACACATGGATCGGCCATGGCGCGGTGATCCGCCCCGAGGTGACGATCGGCGACGGTGCCGTGGTGGGCGCGGGGGCGGTGGTGACCAAGGATGTGCCGCCCTACTGGATCGTGACCGGGGTGCCCGCCACGCCGATGCGCCCGCGCTTTGCCCCGCGCATCGCCGAGCGGTTGAGCGCGCTGGCATGGTGGGACTGGGATCACGCGCTGCTGCGCGAGCGGCTGGAGGATTTCCGCAGTCTGGAGATCGAGGCGTTTCTGGAAAAATACCACGGCTGAGTTTTGGTCAGGCAGAGGAGGGGGCGCTGCCCCCTCTTGGCGCGTGCCGCGCCAATTCACCCCCGGAGTTTAGGGGCAAGATGAAGGCCGGGGCCGGAGGCGTGCGTGCGGCGGCGGGTTATTCCGCGGCCATCCGGGTTTCCTGTAGCGCCGAGACCATGCGGGCCCCCGCGCCGCCAGCCAGATAGGTGAGCCGCCCGCCGCTGACCGTGGCCTCGATCGCGCGGGTGGCTTCGTTGACCACCACAAAATCGGCGCGCTTGCCATGGTCCAGCGTGCCGCGATCGGCAAGGCCCATGATTTCCGCAGGCGTGGTCGAGATCATCGCCCAGGCCTGCGCCAGTCCGCGCAGGCCCTTGTCGACCAGCACCCATGCCGCTTCGGCAAGGCAGGGATAGTGGTAATCCGACACCAGCGCGTCACAGAGCCCCGCCGCCACCAGATGCTGGGCCGAGACATTGCCCGCCTGACTGCCGCCGCGCACCACATTGGGCGCGCCCATCAGCACCGGATCGTTGCAGGCGCGCGCCAGCTTGGCGGCGCTGACCGAGGTGGGAAATTCCGCGATCCGCGCGCCGATGAGCCGGTAATATTCCCGCGTCTCGCCATCGGGATCGTCATGGCTGCCATAGCGGATGTCCATGGCATCAAAGGCTTCGGCCAGCGCGCAGAGATGGCGCGGCACCTCGCGGGCGCGGTCCTTGGCCGCCTGCAGGCGGCTGCGGAACACCTGCGGCGCATCGCCCGCGCGGTCGGCCCAAGCGGCGAGCCGACCGGGGGCGCGTTCCGCCACCTCCAGCGCTTCGGGCAGGTGGTTGTTGAACACCACGTAATCGACGCGGTGCCGGGTCACGGCGGCCAGAAGCCGGTCGCGGGTTTCGGGCATATGGGTTTCGCAGCGGATCTGCAGCCGCAGGTCGGTGAGCGCCTGCGGGCGGTAGCTGTCCAGTTCGCGCAGCACGGCTTCGGCAAAATCGGGGCCGCGCATGCCGCCTTCCCAGCTCCAGCACTGGGCGAGCCATGCGGTGGTGACGCCATGCGAGGCGGCCTCGCGGTCGGTGGCGCGCAGGCCCGAGGCGATGGGAAAGGGCGCCGAGGGACGGGGCGCGATCTGGCGTTCGAAGGCGTCGCCATGCAGGTCGATGATGCCCGGCAGGATCAGATAGCCCGACAGATCCACCTCTGGCCGGGGGCCCTTGCTGATGAAACCGCCTTCGATCACCAGAGAGCGCCGCTGCAACATGCCGTCGCGCAGGATGGTGGCGCCGGTCAGGCGCAGGGGGGGAAGTTGGGCCGTCATGCAAGTCACCTGCCTTGCCTGCTCTGCGTTTTTCCCGTCTCTACCGACTCTCTGTGTCAGGGGCATGACGCGCTCAGGCGTCATGTTCCGGGCTGACGGTCAGCGCCACGCGGTCGCCTGCGAACCATGTGTGGCCCTGTTCCACCGGCTGCCCTTCGGGGTCGAGGTTGAGCCCCACAGACCGCAGCAGCGGGGCACCTTCGCGCAGGTTCAGATGCAGCGCCTGCGTGGCGCTGGCAGGCTCGGCGGTCAGCCGGGTGAAGACGCGGGTGTAATCGGCCACACCCGCGCGGCGCAGCGCCTCGGTGACCGAGGCGGTCTCGCGCAGCGCCTCCGCCAGACCGGGCAGGCGGGATTGCGGAAAGAGGCTGATGAAATGCGCAACCGGCGTGCCGCCCGCCAGCGACAGGCCCTCATGCACCAGCACCGGATCGCCGGGGGCGAGAGCCAGCGCCTGCGCCTCGGTGGTATCCGCCGGGCGGGTTTCCAGCCGCAGGATGCGCTTGTCCGGCAGGCGGCCCGTGGCGCGGACATTCTGGTGAAAGCGCACCCGTTCGCCCAGCGGGTAATCCATCGGCGCCATGCGCACGAACACGCCCGAGCCGCGCCGCGCATGCACCAGCCCGCGTTCGGCCAGATCGGCAAGCGCCCGGCGCACGGTGTGGCGGTTCACCCCGAAGCGGCTGGACAGTTCCGCCTCGGTGGGCAGCTTGTCGCCCGCGCGGTAATGGCCGCGCGCGATTTCCGCCTCCAGCGTGGTGGCGATGGTCGACCAGACCGGGCTGCGGGTCATGGCGGGCTCCTGTCATTGAAATTTCACGCTTTGACGCTTGCCGTCGGGGGCGAGTCGCGCCTAGTATTTGTCTAGTTGTATAGGAACCTAGACAGATCGGCAAGGTGTCCAGATGAGCGGAACCGAAACGGAAACGGCGGCCCGGCAGGGCTGGATGGGGCTTCTGGCGCGGGCGCCCGCGGCACGGCTGGCGGCGCTGATGGCGGGGCGGGCGCTGCCGGACTTTGACTGGCTGCGCGTGCCGGAAACCGGCGGCGTGATGCTGCGCGGGCGGACGGGCGGCACCGGCGCGCCGTTCAATCTGGGCGAGATGACGGTGACGCGCTGCACGCTGCGGCTCGCCAGCGGCGAGACCGGCCATGCCCATGTGATGGGGCGCGACCGGGCTCATGCCGAACGCGCGGCGCTGGTGGATGCGCTGATGGCGGGGCCGCGTGCGGCCGAGATCCGGGCCGAGGTGCTGGAGGTGCTGGCCGCCGAGGAGGCCGCGCGGCGCCATGACCGCGCCGCCAAGGCCGCCGCCACGAAGGTGGAGTTTTTTACCATGGTGCGGGGAGAATGACGATGCCGACCACGGAGGCCCTGACGGGCGGATTTTCCGACGCGCCGGTGCAGGCGGCGCGGGCGTTTCGCGCCGCACTCGAGGTGATGGCGCGCCCCGGCCATATCGCGCCGGTGACGGGGGCGCAGGCGCCGGGCCTGTCGGGGGCCGCGTCAGTGCTGCTGCTGACGCTCTGCGACCGCGAGACGCCGCTGCATCTGGCACAGGGCACCGACAGCGCCGCGCTGCGCGACTGGGTGGCCTTCCATCTGGGCGCGCCGCTGGTTCCGGCGGAGGAGGCGATGTTTGCGCTGGGATCTTGGTCGGCACTGGCGCCGCTGGAGCGGTTCCGCATCGGCACCGCCGAATATCCCGACCGGGCGGTGACGCTGATCGTCGAGATGGACAGGCTGGCACCGGATGGCGCGCGGCTGACCGGGCCGGGCATCGCCACGGAGGCGCGGCTGAGCCTGCCGGAGATAGTAGCGTTTCAGCGCAATAATGACCTGTTTCCCTTGGGTTGGGATGCGTTCTTTACCTGCGGCGACGACATCGCCGCACTTCCCCGCAGCACGAAAGTGGAGGCCGCCTGATGTATGTGGCAGTCAAGGGCGGCGAGCGCGCCATCGAGGCGGCGCATGATTGGCTGGCCGAGGAACGCCGCGGCGATCCCGCGGTGCCGGAACTGACGCTGGAGCAGATCCGCGAACAGATGACGCTGGCGGTGAACCGGGTGATGGCGGAAGGCTCGCTTTACGATCCCGATCTGGCGGCGCTGGCGATCAAGCAGGCGCGCGGCGATCTGATCGAGGCGATCTTCCTGCTGCGCGCCTATCGCACCACGCTGCCGCGGCTGGGGGTGTCCATCCCGGTCGATACCGGCGCCATGCGCTGCGACCGGCGGGTCAGCGCCACCTTCAAGGACGTGCCGGGCGGTCAGGTGCTGGGCCCGACCTTCGATTACACGCACCGTCTGCTGGATTTTGCGCTGGCCGCCGAGGGCGAGGGCCCGCGCGCGCGGCAGGCGGAGCCGCGTCAGGAGCCCACGCCGCGCGTGACGGAATTTCTGAACAAGGACGGGCTGATACAGGACGAAGTTCGCACCGAGGACACGCCGCCCGACATGACCCGGCAGCCGATGGAATATCCGGCGGGCCGCGCGCTGCGGCTGCAGGCGCTGACCCGGGGCGACGAGGGTTTCGTGCTGGGCATGGCCTATTCCACCCAGCGCGGCTACGGGCGCACCCATCCTTTCGTGGGGGAGCTGCGCATCGGCGCGGTGGAGGTGGAGATGGAGATCCCCGAACTGGGTTTTGCCGTCTGCATCGGAGAGGTCACGCTGACCGAATGCGAGACCGTGAACCAGTTTTCGGGATCAAGGACCGAACCGCCCCAGTTTACAAGGGGATACGGGCTGGTCTTCGGACAGACGGAACGCAAGGCGATTTCCATGGCGCTTGTGGATCGGTCGCTGCGCTGGCAGGAACTGGGAGAGGAAAATACCGGCGCCCCGGCTCAGGACGAGGAATTCGTGCTCGCCCATGCCGACAACATTCAGGGCACCGGCTTTCTCGAACATATCAAGCTGCCGCATTACGTCGATTTTCAGTCCGAACTGGAACTGGTGCGCCGGATGCGGGCGGATGCCATGACAGCAAAGGATCCCGCGACATGACCAAGGCCTATTTCGGAGCAAAACTTCCCGCGCTGCCCAACGGGCAGGACTGGTATTGCGGGCTGGTGGAAGTGATCCGCATGCCCGGCACCGACTGCCCGTTTTTTGGCGACGAGCCGGAGGGCGATGTGGTGCTGGCGGTGCTGTGGATCTGCCTTGCCGCGACCTCTGCCGCCGAAGCCGAGGTGCTGCTTTCCGAACATGTCACGGAATGCGGCGGCGTGGCGGGGGCCATCGAGGACATCAAGCTGATCGCCCAGCCCTCCGACCTGCCGCTGGACGAGGACGGATCGCCCGATCTGTCCCTGCTGGAAGCCTTCAGCGACCCCGAACTCGGTGACGAGATCGTCTGGGGCGAGATTTACCTCTTTGCCGAGGAAGATGAGGAACCATGACCGACGCCGCCTATAACTTTGCCTATCTGGATGAGCAGACCAAGCGGATGATCCGCCGCGCCATCCTCAAGGGGCTGGCCGTGCCCGGCTATCAGGTGCCCTTTGCCAGTCGTGAAATGCCGATGCCCTATGGCTGGGGCACCGGCGGCGTGCAGGTCACCGCCGCCTGCCTGACCCCCGACGACGTGCTGAAGGTCATCGATCAGGGCGCCGACGACACCACCAATGCCGTGTCGATCCGGCGCTTTTTCGAACGCACCGGCGGCGTGGCGGTGACCACCCGGACCGAGGAGGCGAGCGTGATCCAGACCCGCCACCGCATCCCGGAAACCCCGCTGACCGAAGGGCAGATCCTTGTCTATCAGGTGCCCATCCCCGAACCGCTGCGCTTTCTTGAGCCGCGCGAGACCGAGACCCGCAAGATGCACGCGCTGGAGGAATACGGGCTCATGCATGTGAAGCTTTACGAGGACATCGCCCATAACGGCGCGATCTCCACCGCCTATGCCTATCCGGTGAAGGTGGAGGGGCGTTATGTCATGGACCCGTCGCCCATTCCCAAATTCGACAATCCCCGGCTGGAAAGTGCCGCGATCCAGCTGTTCGGCGCGGGCCGCGAACAGCGCATCTATGCGCTGCCGCCGCATACCAAGGTGGTCAGCCTCGATTTCGAGGATCATCCCTTTGATCCCAGCAAGGCCGACCATGACTGCGACCTGTGCGGATCGGGCAGCAGCTATCTGGACGAGGTCATCATGGATGACGAAGGGGGGCGGATGTTCGTCTGCTCTGACACCGATTACTGCGCGACCCGCCGCGCCCGGGGCTTTCGCGGCGCGCTTTCATCAGAAGGGGATGCGGCATGACTCCGCTGCTGAAGGTGGAAGGCGTCACCAAACGCTACGGCGCCCGGCTGGGCTGTGGCGATGTCAGCTTTGATCTGTGGCCGGGCGAGGTCATGGGGATCGTGGGGGAATCCGGATCGGGCAAGTCCACGCTGCTCTCCTGTCTTGCCGGGCACCTGGCCCCCGATGCGGGCCGCGTGATCTTTGACACCCGCGCCGAGGGCCCGCGCGACGTGCTGGCGCTGTCGGAACCCGAACGCCGGATGCTGGCGCGCACCGACTGGGCCTTTGTCCACCAGAACCCGCGCGACGGGCTGCGCATGGGCGTGTCGGCGGGCGGCAATGTGGGCGAGCGGCTGATGGCCGTAGGCGCCCGTCATTACGGCGACATCCGCGAGACGGCGATCGACTGGCTGGGCCGGGTGGAGATCGCCGCCGACCGGGTCGATGACCGCCCGCGCGCCTTTTCGGGGGGGATGCAGCAGCGGCTGCAGATCGCGCGCAATCTGGTGACCGGGCCGCGGCTGGTGTTCATGGATGAGCCGACCGGAGGCTTGGATGTCAGCGTGCAGGCGCGGCTTCTGGATCTGCTGCGCGGGCTGGTGCGCGAGATGGGGCTCTCTGCCGTCATCGTCACCCATGATCTGGCGGTGGTGCGGCTGCTGGCCGACCGGCTGATGGTGATGAAGGGCGGGCATGTGGTGGAAAGCGGGCTGACCGATCAGGTTCTGGACGATCCGCAGCACGGCTATACCCAGCTTCTGGTGTCGAGCGTTCTGCAGGTCTGACATGCTTTTTGCCTATCGCAGCACCGGCGCGGGCCTGTCGCGGGTCATCACCGAAAACCCCTCTCTGGCGGAGCCGACGCTGGCCTTCGATCTGCCCGCCGATGCGGTCTGGGTCGATCTGTATCGCCCGCTCTCGGGGCAGGTGGCGGCGGTGGGGGGACTGGGCATCCATGTGCCGACGCTGTCGGAAATGGAAGAGATCGAGATCTCCAGCAGGCTCTATCACGAGGATGGCGCCGATTATCTGACCGTGGTGCTGCCCGGGCGCGATCCGGACGGCCATGTGATCGCGGGGCCGGTGACCTTCGTGCTGCAGCCCTCGCGGCTGATCACGGTGCGGCACCATCTGCCGCGTGCCTTTGAAACCTATCCGCTGCGCGCCGGTCAGGGGCCTGCGGGCTGCGCCACGCCGGACCGCATCTTTCTGGGGCTGATGGCGGAAATCGTGGGCTCGCTTGCCGACAGTCTGGAAGAGGCGGGCCGGGTGCTGGACGAAGCCGGGCGCCGGGTCTTTTCCGGCCATGCCGCCAACCGCCCCGACCTGCTGCAGAAAACGCTGGAGGAGGTCGGGCTGCAGGGCGAACGGCTGAGCCGGGTGCGCACCGCCACCACCACGCTTGACCGTGCGCTGAACCATTTTGCCGCCGCCCGCGACGGGCAGGGGCTGAAGGCGCTGGTCAAGGCGGAACTGCGCGATCTGGCGGCGCTTGCCGTGCATGCGGATTTTCTGGCGGCCCGGGTCGGGCTGGCGGTGGATGCGACGCTGGGCATGATCCATCTGGCGCAGAACGCCACGGTGCGGATCGTGTCGGTGGTGGCGGTGCTGTTCCTGCCGCCGACGCTGGTCGCTTCGGCCTATGGCATGAACTTTGCCACCATGCCCGGGCTGGACCGGGGCTGGGGCTATCCTGCGGTGCTGGGGCTGATGCTGGCCTCGGCGCTTGGCACCTATCTTTTCTTCAAATGGAAGCACTGGCTATGATCGAGATCCGCGACCTGTCGAAATCCTTCGTGCTGCACAATCAGGGCAGTGCGGTGATCCCGGTGATGGCGGGGGCCAGCCTGTCCGTGGCGCGCGGCGAGTGCGTGGCGCTGGTGGGCAATTCGGGGGCGGGAAAATCCACCCTGATGCGCATGATCTACGGCAATTATCTGGCGCAGGGTGGCGCGATCCGGGTCGGCGATCTGGACGTGGCGCAGGCCGAGCCGCGCCAGATCCTCGCGCTGCGCCGTCATGTGCTGGGCTATGTCAGCCAGTTCCTGCGCGTGGTGCCGCGTGTGCCGACGCTGGAGGTGGTGGCAGAGCCGGTTCTGGCGGCAGGCGGCAGCACCGAGGCAGGGCTGGACCGCGCCCGCGACCTGCTCGCGCGGCTCAACATCCCCGAACGGCTGTGGTCGCTGTCGCCCACCACGTTTTCCGGGGGCGAGCAGCAGCGGGTCAATATCGCGCGCGGCTTTGCCCATGACTTCCCGGCGCTGCTCTTGGATGAACCCACCGCCTCGCTGGATGCCACCAACCGCGCGGTGGTGCTGGATCTGATCCGCGAGGCCAAGACGCGCGGAGCGGCCATCCTTGGCATCTTCCACGACGCCGAGGCGCGCGAGGCGGTCTGCGACCGCGAGGTGGATGTCACCGCCTTCACCCCGGCCCGCGCCGCATGAGCCGGATCTTTGCCCTTGTCGGCCCGTCTGGCGTGGGCAAGGACACGCTTCTGGCGCGTGTGGCGCCCGGTCTGCCGGGGCTGCATGTGGTGCGCCGGGTGGTGACCCGCGCGCCCGAAGCCGGGGGCGAGGATCACGAGGCGGTCACGCAAGCCGAATTCGAGGACCAGCGCCGCGCGGGCCGTTTCGCGCTGCACTGGCAGGCGCATGGGCTGCATTACGGCATCCCGCAGGCCGAGCTGACCCGCGCGCCGGTCACGGTGTTCAACGGATCGCGCAAGCATCTGGCCGCTGCGGCGGCGGCCATTCCCGGGCTGGAGGTGATCCATGTCACCGCCACCCGCGCGGCGCTGGCGGCCCGGCTTGCCGCGCGCGGGCGGGAGACGGCAGCGGACATCGCGGCGCGGCTGGACCGCGCCGCCGAACCGCTGCCGCCGGGGCTCTGCGTGCATGTCATCGACAATTCCGGCGATCTTGACACCGCCGCCGCCGCGCTGCGCGCGCTGCTTCAGCCGGTCAGGGCGTAGCGGTGCAGCAGATGGAACCGCCCGTCCTCTGCCTCGCCAAAAAGGCACAGCGCGCCCAGCACGAAAGGCCGCGGCAGCAGCGGCGCCAGATGCGGGCGCAGCGCCTCGGCCACCTGATCCGCCTCATCCCCGGGCAGCGGCCCGGTCAGCGTGAGGTGAAAGCGGAACTCCTCCATCACATAAGGATAGCCCCAGCGCTGCAGGTTCTGCTCCTGCCGCGGGCTCAGCCCCTTGGCACGGCGGCGGGCCAGGTCCGCCTCGGTCTGGGGCGCACGGTGAGGATCGAGTGCGGCCACCACCTCTGCCGCGAGATCTGCCAGCGCCGTGGTGTCGCCCTCGGGGACCAGCGCCAGAAACCGGCCCAGCCGGGCCAGCCGCAGCCCGTCCAGCGTGACGGGGGCCAGCCGGGCGGCAAGTGCGGCCAGATCATCCTCAAGCCGCGCCTGACTTCCGGTCGGGCGGAAGGGCGGTTTCAGCGTGCCGTGAAAGCCGTATTTGCGCGGATCGGCGGTGATCTCCGCCTGCGGACGGGGCAGGCCGGTCACATCGGGCGGCGCGGGTTCGGTCCCGGTGACCGGATCCCAGCCCAGCCAGCGGGCGGCAAATTCGGCCAGCGGCCCGGGATCGGGCGCGGCATAGACGGCGAAGCGGCGGAAGGGGGGCATGGCATCTGTCATGCGCCTGTTCTGCCACGCAAACATGACGGCGGGAAGACCGCCCGGATCCAAGACAAGACACAGGAATTGAGGTAAGGCATGGGCAACACGCTTTTGACCAACGCGCGCATCGTTCTGGACGATGCGGTGATCCACGGCACGCTGCATCTGCAGGACGGGCGCATCGCCGACATCACCGACGGCGCCACCACCGTGGCCGGGGCCGAAGACTGCGCGGGCGATCTGCTGATCCCCGGCCTGATCGAGCTGCATACCGACAATCTGGAACGCCACATGCAGCCGCGCCCCAAGGTGGACTGGCCGCATATGGCGGCGATCCTTGCGCATGATGGCGAACTGGCCTCGACCGGCATCACCACGGTGTTCGACGCGATGCGCGTGGGCTCGGTGGTCAGTGCCTCGCGCACGCGCTATGGCAAATATGCCCGGTCGCTGGCGGGCGAACTGCTGGAGGCGCGGCGCGCGGGCATGCTGCGGATCAGCCATTTCCTGCATCTGCGCGCCGAGATCTGTTCGGAAACCCTGCTCGAGGAGCTGGAGGAATTCGGCGCCGCCGACCGGGTGGGCATCCTGTCGCTGATGGATCACACCCCCGGCCAGCGCCAGTTCCGCGACATCAGCAAGTTCAAGGATTACGTCTGCGGCAAACATGGCCTGTCGGATGCGGAGTTTGCCGAGCATGTGGCGAACCTGACCGGGCTGCGCGACAGCTTGGGCGCGCGGCACGAGGCTGGCGCGGTGCAAGCCGCCCGCCGTCTGGGCGCAGTGCTGGCCAGCCACGATGACACCACGGCGGATCATGTCACCACCAGCGCCGGGCATGGCGTGCGGCTGGCGGAATTCCCGACCACGGTGGAGGCGGCAGAGGCCTGCCATGCGGCGCAGATCGCGGTGATGATGGGGGCGCCGAACCTGATCCGGGGCGGGTCGCATTCCGGCAATGTCGCCGCCGAGGATCTGGCCAAGCTGAACCTGCTCGACATCCTGTCGTCGGATTACGTGCCCTCGTCGCTGCTGCTGGCGGCGTTCCGGCTGGCGGACCTGTGGGAGGATCTGCCGCGCGGCATCGCCACCGTGACCCGTGCCCCCGCAGAGGCTGCCGGGCTGCAGGATCGCGGGCGTCTTGCGCCGGGGTTGCTGGGGGATGTGGTGCGCGTGGCCCATATCGAAGGCCAGCCGGTGATCCGCGGCGTCTGGAGCCATGGCCGCCGCGTCGCCTGATTTAGCCTGATTTCGGCAGTGTGCCGCGCCCCTGATGGGGCGCGGCGCGTTTATTCGGTATCCGTGCCGCGCAGCGCCAGAATGCCAAGGATGCCCAGCACCGCCAGCCCCGCCACCGCGATGTTGAGCGGGCTCAGGTTCGCCACGATCACCGCCACCAGCGCCCAGATCACCGTGATGCCGTAAAGCGGCGCGCGGTGCAGGCGGTATTGCACCACCAGCGCCAGCACGAGCGCCAGACCCAGCCCCACCAGTGCGGCGGGCGTCGCCTCCAGCAGGCCATAGCCCGCCAGCAGCAGCCCGACCGAGACCGAGGCGGCAGCGGTCAGCCAGCCCGCATAGACCGCCACCGGCGACAGCTGCCACCAGCGGTCCATGTCCCCGGTCAGGAACAGCGCCCGCAGCGCCGCAGCCGTCATCACCCAGATCATCACCGTTGCCGCGATCGGCGACAGGTTGGCGACCGGCAGCCAGAACGCACCCACGGCAAGGCTCAGCACCAGCGGCGGGCGGGCAGGCGCCCAGTCTTCGGAATCGCTGCGCGCGAACAGGCCAAAGCCCGCCCCCGCGATCAGCCACAGATAGATCAGGCCCCAGATCGAAAAGGCATAGCCCGCCGGCTGCACCGGCGGATCGACCTGCGGCACCGGAAAGGCCTGCGGGTCAAATCCGTTGAAACCCGGCGTCAGCAGCGGCGAGGCGGCAAACGCCACCGCCGCCAGCAGCACCAGAACGGCCCAGATGCGTGTCATGTCAGATCAATGCCCCTTCCGCTGTCAGCCGGGTCTTGCCTCCCAGCCACGGGCTCAACGCCTCGGGCAGCAGGACGGATCCATCCGCCTGCTGGCCATTTTCCAGCACCGCGATCAGGCAGCGCCCCACGGCAAGGCCGGAGCCGTTCAGGCTGTGCACATATTCCGGCTTGCCACCCGCGTCCGGCTTGAACCGCGCGTTCATGCGCCGGGCCTGAAACGCGCCGCAGAGCGAGACCGAGCTGATCTCGCGGTAACAGTTCTGCCCGGGCAGCCAGACCTCGATGTCATGGGTGCGCCGCGCGCCAAAGCCCATGTCGCCGGTGCAGAGCACCACGGTGCGATAGGGCAGGCCCAGCTTCTGCAGGATGCCCTCGGCGCAGCCGGTCATCCGGTCCAGTTCGGCGCGCGAGGCGTCGGGATGGGTGATCGACACCATCTCGACCTTCTCGAACTGGTGCTGGCGCAGCATTCCGGCGGTGTCGCGCCCGGCGCTGCCCGCCTCGGAGCGGAAGCACTGGGTATGGGCGACATAGCGGCGCGGCAGGCTGTCTTCGTCCACGGTCAGGCCGCTGACGATATTGGTCAGCGTCACCTCCGCCGTGGGCACCAGCCACCAGCCGTCCCGCGTCTGATAGCTGTCTTCGCCGAACTTGGGCAACTGCCCGGTGCCCAGCATCATCTCTTCGCGCACCAGAACCGGGGTCCAGGTCTCGGTCAGGCCGTTTTCTTCGGTATGGGTGTCGAGCATGAACTGCGCCAGTGCGCGATGGATCCGCGCGATGGCGCCCGACAGCACCACAAACCGCGCCCCCGACAGCTTGGCCGCGGTTTCAAAATCCATGCCGCGGGTCACCCCCTCCAGCTGGTAATGTTCCTTCGGGGTGAAGTCGAAGCTGGCGGGCGTGCCCCAGCGGCGGATCTCCACATTGTCGGCCTCGTCGCGGCCTTCGGGCACTTCGTCCAGCGGCAGGTTGGGGATTTCCAGCAGCAGCGCGGTCAGTGCCTCGTCCAGATCCTTGGCGCGGGCCATCATCGCGGCGACCTCGGCCTTCTTGTCGGAAACCAGCGCGCGCAGCCGTTCAAATTCGGCATCATCGCCGCGGCCCTTGGCGGCGCCCACTTCCTTGGAGGCGCGGTTCTGTTCCGCCTGCGCGGTTTCGGCGGCATGGATGGCGGCGCGGCGCGCCTCGTCCATCTCCAGCAGGCGGGACGACAGCGGTTCGGCACCCCGGCGCGACAGCGCCGCGTCAAAAGCGGCGGGGTTTTCGCGAATGGTGCGGATGTCGTGCATCGTCCTGATCCTTTGGCATGAAATGGCGACTCGGGGGCGTTATGCCCTGATTTGCTCAGCGAGGGTAGGGGGCGCCCGGCATCACCTGCCCGCGCAGCCAGCCATCAAGCGGCACCACCAGCGTGCCATGGTCCGAGCGGGCTGAGACCACCCCCACCAGCTGCCAGCGCCCGTCCTGCCGCGCCAGCACCGGCCCGCCGGAATTGCCCGGGCGCACCGGGCAGTCCAGCAGCAGCATCCGGTGCGACCGGCCCCCGCCGCAGTCCATCCGCCCCGACAGCCGGTGCGGGCGGTGATCGTGATAGCCGATCAGGGCAAAGGGCGGCTCTGCCACCGTCCCCAGCGGCACCGGCGGCGGATCAAGCGGCGCGGCCAGATGCAGCAGCGCCAGATCGTGTTCGATCGACAGCGCCTCGCCCTGCAGCGCCTTGGGGTGCAGATCGTAGCGCGCCACCTCCGCCACCCCGGCATGATCGCCGCCACGCCAGCCCGCGACAAAGCGCAGATCCGCCGCCCGCACCGGACGCGCGTCTGGCCCCAGCAGACAATGCGCCGCCGTCAGCACCAGATCGGGCGCCACCAGCGTGCCGGTGCACATGCCCACCCGCCGATAGCCCTGCGTGTTCACCCGCCCCACCGCCTGCCAGTCCGCCAGCTGATCCTGCGGCAGAACCGGCAGCTCCGCCGCCCGGGCGGGCAGGGCAAGAAGCAGGGCAAGCAGGAAAGCGAGGCGTGTCATTGCGAAAGATGTGCGGTCCTGTGGCTGGATCGCCATCTGCGCCAGCGGGTGTGACATAGCGCATTGCCCGGCTTTTTGCGCGAGCAATGTGGTGGCCGAGCAGCCCCAGCCGCCCAAAAAGGCCCGGAACATCCCCCGGGCGCCACGCGCAGAACGGTCCCCTGATCCACGCTTTCCCCAAGGTTCATGGGGTCAGGTCAGGGTGCGGCCGGGCCAGCGTCCCTCTGCGAAGATCCGGCGCCTTGCATCCGGGGCGCTTCGCACATAGGTTCCGGCCAAATTTGCGGGGGGTGCCCCGCCTGACCAGCAAGGAGAGCCCCGCATGGATAGCAGCGCAATTGCCCAGTTTGTTCCTCTGATCCTCATTTTCGGGATCATGTATTTTCTGTTGATCCGCCCGCAGCAGAAGAAGGTCAAGGAGCACCAGAAGATGGTGGCGGCGCTGCGCCGGGGTGACCAGATCGTGACCCAGGGCGGGCTGATCGGCAAGGTGTCGAAGGTCAAGGAAGGCGGCGAGCTGGAAGTGGAAATCGCCGAAGGCGTGCGCGTCCGCATCGTGCAGACCACCGTGGCACAGGTGCTGTCCAAGACCGAACCCGCCGCAGAAGCCTGATCATAAACGGAAAACGCCCGACACATGCTGCAGATCGATCTCTGGAAACGCCTGCTTGTCTGGGCGACTGTCATCGTGGGGCTGGCCTTGGCCAGCCCCAACCTGTTCTACAACCGCGTCGAGGCGCATAATGACGCGGTCGCCGCCATCGAGGAAAGCGGCGCCACCGCAGAGCGCGAGGCCGCCCGCGCGGGCTGGCCGGACTGGCTGCCCTCGGGGCTGGTGAATCTCGGGCTCGACCTGCGCGGCGGCGCGCATCTGCTGGCCGAGGTCAAGGTGGCCGAGGTCTATCAGTCGCGCATGGAAGCGCTCTGGCCCGATGTCCGCGACATCCTGCGCGGCGAGCGGGACTCTGTGGGCACCATCCGCCTGCAGCCTTCGCCCCCGGGCGAGCTGCGCGTGCGCATTTCCGAACCCGACGGCATGGCCCGCGCGCTGGAACTGGTGCGCGGACTGGCACGGCCCGTGGTCTCCATGACCGGGGCAGGCACCACCGATCTGCAGGTGGCGGGCGAGGGATCCGATATCGTGGTCCGCCTGTCGGAGGCCGAACAGCAGGCCACCGATGACCGCACCATGCAGCAGAGCCTTGAAATCATCCGCCGCCGCATCGACGAGGTCGGCACCCGCGAACCCACCATCCAGCGTCAGGGCGCCGACCGCATCCTGATTCAGGTGCCGGGCGTGGGATCGGCGGCAGAACTGAAAGCCATCATCGGCACCACGGCGCAGCTGACCTTTCAGGGCGTCGTCAGCCGCACCAGCAATCCCGACACCAGCGCCGGGGTCGGCAACGAGATCATGCCGTCGCAGGACGAGGAGGGCGTGTTCTATGTGCTGGAACAGGCGCCCGTTGTCACCGGCGAGGAGCTGGTGGATGCGCAGCCCGCCTTTGACCAGAACGGCCAGCCCGCGGTCAATTTCCGCTTCAACCCCTCGGGGGCGCGGAAATTCGGCGATTACACCGCCGCCAATATCGGCAGCCCCTTCGCCATCGTTCTGGATGGCGAGGTGATTTCCGCCCCGGTGATCCAGAGCCACATCCCCGGCGGGTCGGGCATCATCACCGGCAATTTCACTGTGGAACAGTCCACCAACCTTGCGGTGCTGCTGCGCGCGGGCGCGCTGCCTGCGGGGATGGATTTCCTTGAAGAACGCACCATCGGCCCGGAACTGGGGCAGGACAGCATCGAGGCGGGCAAGCTTGCCACGGCGGTGGCCTTCATCGCGGTGCTGGGCTTCATGTGGGCGAGCTATGGTCTCTTCGGGCTCTTCGCCAATATCGCGCTCATCATCAATATCGGCCTGATCTTCGGCCTGCTGTCGTTGGTGGGGGCCACGCTGACCCTGCCCGGGATCGCGGGCATCGTGCTGACGGTCGGCATGGCGGTGGATGCCAACGTGCTGGTGTTCGAACGCATCCGCGAGGAACTGAAGACCGCGCGCGGCCCAGCCCGCGCCATCGAACTGGGCTACGAGAAGGCGCTGTCGGCCATCGTCGATGCCAACATCACCACCTTCCTGACCGCCACCATCCTGTATGTCATGGGCTCCGGCCCGGTGCGCGGTTTTGCCATCACGCTGGGTCTGGGGATCCTGACCTCGGTGTTCACGGCGATCTTTGTCACCCGGTTGCTGGTCTCCATGTGGTTCGCACGCCGCCGCCCCAAAAGCATCGAGGTCTGAGCCATGCGTCTTCGTATCATCCCCGACAATACCAGCTTTGACTTTTTCAGCCGCTGGAAGCTGTGGCTGGGCATTTCCGCCGTGATGATCGTGCTGGCGCTGGCGAGCTTCGCGCTGCGCGGTCTCAACTACGGCATCGACTTCCGGGGCGGCACCACCATCCGCACCGAAACCACCGAACCCGTGGATGTGGGCGCCTATCGCGAGGCGCTGGCCGCGCTTGATCTGGGTGACGTGCTGATCTCGGAAGTGTTCGACCCCTCCTTCGGCCCCGACCAGAACGTGGCCATGGTGCGCATTCAGGCGCAGGACGACGTGGAGGCGGTCAGTCAGGACACCATCGCGCAGGTCGAGGCGGCGCTGCAGGGCGTGGCCCCGGACATCCGCTTCATCTCGGTGGAATCGGTGGGGCCCAAGGTGTCGGGCGAACTGATCTGGACAGCGATTCAGGCGGTGGCGCTGTCGCTGGCGGCGGTGCTGGTCTATATCTGGCTGCGCTTCGAATGGCAGTTCGCGGCGGGGGCGGTGATCGCGCTGATCCATGACGTGGTGCTGACCATCGGCGTCTTTTCAGAGCTGCAGATCAAGTTCGACCTGACAACCATCGCGGCATTGCTGACCATCGTCGGCTATTCGCTGAACGACACCGTGGTGGTCTTCGACCGGGTCCGCGAGAATCTGGTGAAATACAAGAAGACCGAGCTGCGAGAGGTGCTGAACCTGTCGATCAACGAGACGCTGAGCCGGACCTTCATGACCTCCTTCACCACGCTGCTGGCGCTGGTGGCGCTGTTCGTGCTGGGTGGCGACGTGATCCGCGGCTTTGTCTTCGCGATGATCTGGGGCGTGCTGGTCGGCACCTATTCCTCGGTCTTCATCGCCACGGCGCTGCTTTTGTGGTTCGGGGTCAAGCGCGACTGGTCGAAGCCCGAGGCAGAGGCCGAGGCCAAGAAAGCCGGTCCCTTCGTCTGAGGTGCGGGCCCGGCGCGGATTTGTGCCGGGCCTTGGCTTTTCAGCCCCGCTGCCCTATGGTCACTGCTGCGGTCAGGCCAGACGCGGCATATGCCGACGCGGGGGGAGGTTTGCCGTGTCCTGTGGCCTGACAGCTGATCGGGGATGCAATCCGTCCGCGGATTGCCTGTGTGGGATAAGGGGATCACCATGCGGTTGAACGAGATCACGTATAGCGATGCGATGCCGGTCGAGGGCTACGGCCCCGGGTTTTTCCGCATCGGCGGACAGGCCGTGGACGGGCCGGTCTGCATGACGCCGCGCGGCCGTATCGGCTGGGGCGGACTTTCCGACGAAGACACGCTGCTGGCGCTGGCGGACAGCATCGACGTGCTGTTCGTGGGCACGGGGCGTGACATCGCCTTTTTGCCGCAAAGCCTGACCGAACGTCTGGAACAGGCAGGCGTCGGGGTTGAGGTGATGAACTCTCCCTCCGCCTGCCGGACCTATAACGTGCTGCTGGCCGAAGGCCGTCGGGTGGCGCTGGCCGTGCTGCCGGTCTGACCGGGGCGGGGCCGCAACACCTTGTCGCGGGGCGGCTTTGCCGCTTTCCCGTGCAGAAGGGCTGGGCTAAAGGCAGATCATGGATGTGATCGCGCAGGATCTTGCGGTGGCCCGCGGCGGGGTGCCGGTGCTGGAGGGGCTGAGCTTTGTGCTGGGGCCCGGACAGGCGCTTGTGCTGCGCGGGCCCAATGGCTCGGGCAAGACCACGCTGCTGCGCACCGTGGCGGGCCTGCAGCCGCCGCTCGCCGGCAGCCTGAGCGGGACCGAAGACCGCATCGCCTATGCCGCCCATGCCGACGGGCTGAAATCCATGCTGAGCGTTGCGGAAAACCTGCGCTTCTGGGCGCAGGTCTTTGGCGCCTCCGACATCACACCAGCGCTTGCGGCCTTTGATCTGGACCCGCTGCAGGACCGGCTGGCGGGCAGCCTGTCGGCGGGGCAGAAGCGGCGGCTCGGTCTGGCGCGGCTCATGGTCACCGCGCGCCCGGTCTGGGTGCTGGACGAACCCACCGTCTCGCTGGATGCGGCCTCGGTCGCGCTCTTCGCCGGGGTGGTGCGCCGCCATCTGGCCTCGGGCGGCTGCGCGCTGATCGCCACCCATATCGATCTGGGCCTGACCGAGGCGCGGATCCTCGATGTCACCCCCTATCGCGCCGCCCCCCGTGCCGCCCTTCAGGACGAGGCCTTCCTGTGACGGCGCTGCTCTGGCGCGATCTGCGGCTGGCGCTGCGCGCGGGCGGGGGCTTCGGGCTCGGGCTTGCGTTTTTCCTCATCGTCACGGTGCTGGTGCCCTTCGGGGTCGGGCCGGAAACCGCGCTTCTGACCCGCATCGGGCCGGGGGTGCTGTGGATCGGCGCGCTGCTTGCCTGCCTGCTGTCGCTGGACCGGATCTTCGCGCTGGACTGGGAGGATGGCTCGCTGGACCTTCTGGCCACGGCGCCGCTGCCGATGGAGGGTATCGTCAGCATCAAGGCGCTGGCGCATTGGCTGACCACCGGCCTGCCGCTGGTGCTGGCGGCCCCGGTGCTGGGGGTGCTGCTGAACCTGCCGCCTGCGGGCTATCTGTGGGTGGTGGTGTCGCTGGCGCTTGGCACGCCCGCGCTGTCGGTGATCGGCACCTTCGGGGCGGCGCTGACCGTGGGGCTGAAACGCGGCGGGCTGCTGCTGTCGCTGCTGGTGCTGCCGCTTTACGTGCCGACGCTGATCTTCGGCGCCGAGGTGGCGCGGCGCGGCGCCGAAGGTCTGGCGCTGCAGTCGCCGCTGCTGATGCTGGCGGGGATCAGCTTTGGCGTGATCGCGCTGCTGCCCTTTGCCAGCGCCGCCGTGCTGCGCATCAACCTGCGCTAGCGCGGCAGGCTGCCGCAGAGGCCCCCATTGTCCCTGTTGCAGTTTTGAAGTGTAACGGAGCCGGGGCTGGGGTAGAGGAAACACATGTCGATCTGGGAATATGCCAATCCGGTGAAATTCATCCGCGTGACGGACCGCATCCTGCCATGGATCGCGGGCTCTGCGGCGCTGTGTCTGGTCGTGGGGCTGGTCTGGGGCTTCTTCTTCACCCCCGATGATTACCGGCAGGGCGCCACGGTCAAGATCTTCTACCTGCATGTGCCCGCCGCCATGATGGCGATCAACGCATGGGTGATGATGCTGGTGGCCTCGCTGATCTGGATCGTGCGCCGCCATCACGTCTCGGCGCTGGCGGCGCGGGCGGCAGCCCCGGTCGGGGCCATGTTCACGCTGATCGCCCTGATCACCGGCGCCTTCTGGGGCCAGCCGATGTGGGGGACATGGTGGGAATGGGATCCGCGGCTGACCTCCTTCCTGATCCTGTTCCTGTTCTATCTGGGCTATATGGCGCTGTGGCAGGCCATCGAGAATGACGACACGGCGGCGGATCTCACCTCGATCCTCTGCCTCGTGGGCTCGGTCTTCGCGCTGCTGTCGCGCTATGCGGTGCTGTTCTGGAATCAGGGCCTGCATCAGGGCGCCTCGCTGTCGCTCGATGCCGAAGAAAACGTCGCCGATGTCTACTGGTATCCGGCGCTGGTCTGCATCGCGGGCTTCGTGCTGCTGTTCGTGGCGCTGGTCTTCCTGCGGACCCAGACGGAAATCCGCGCCCGCCGCACCCGGGCGCTGCTGGCACGGGAGGGACGGGGATGATGCCCGATCTTGGAAAATACGCGGTGGCGGTGCTGGGATCCTACGGGGTCAGCCTCGCCATGATCGGGGCGCTGGTCTGGCACAGCATCGCCCGGGCCCGCCGGGCCCGTGCCGAACTCGACAAGGTGGAAGCAAGGCTGAACCGACATGGCTAGACTCTCGCCGCTCATGGCGCTCCCGCCGGTGATCTTCGCGGGCTTCGCGGTCATGGCCTATCTCGGCATGTATCGCGGCGATCCCAATGCGCTGCCCTCGACCTTCATCGGCCAGCCCGCGCCGCCCTTGCCCGCCGAGACCCTCGCGGGCTTTCCCGCCGCAACCGATGCCGACCTGCGCAGCGGCGAGGTCACGGTGGTGAACTTCTGGGCCAGCTGGTGCCCGCCCTGCCGCGCCGAACATCCCATGCTGCTGGATCTGCAGGCCGATGGCGTGCGCATCATCGGCGTCAACTACAAGGACCAGACCGCCGCCGCCTCAGGCTACCTGACCGAAGACGGCTCGCCCTTTATCGGCGTGCCCTATGATCCGCAGGGCCGCGCCGCGATCAACTGGGGCGTGACCGGCCCGCCGGAAACCTTCATCATCGCGGGCGACGGCACGGTGCTGCACAAACATGTGGGCCCGCTGGCAGGCACGCTCTACACCGATGTCTTCCTGCCCGCCCTCGACAAGGCGCTGGCCGCCGAAGACTGAGTGCGCTCATAGCCCTTTCATCTTGCCCCTAAACTCCGGGGGTGAATTGGCCGCAGGCCAAGAGGGGGCAGAGCCCCCTCCCTCCATGCCGCCTGCACCCGCTCAGAGGTCGCAGTGGTCGCTCACCGCCAGAGA
Source organism: Salipiger marinus (assembly GCF_035481585.1). Lineage (NCBI taxonomy): Bacteria > Pseudomonadati > Pseudomonadota > Alphaproteobacteria > Rhodobacterales > Roseobacteraceae > Salipiger > Salipiger marinus. Next base: position 91,696 of record NZ_JAYKSL010000017.1, read on the forward strand.
CGGGCAGCTCTTGGGGGTCTCGGAGCTGGCATAGGCGCCAAACACCGCCAGAACGGCCAGCGCTGCGGCCTGGATCAGGGTCAGAAGTTTCATGCTCGGCCTCTTGGAACGGGTCTTTTGTCCTGATCAGATGGCATCTGCCGCCAAAAGGTAAAGACCCTGCCGCGCGGGACGGGCCCTGCACCGGCGAACCTCCGCGCAGGCGGCGCGCGGCTGCCGCCGCAGCAGGCAGCACTGGTGCGCGCAACGGAAAACCCCGCCGCAGGCGAGGGCCTGCGGCGGGGTCATGTCGTTCAGCCGATGCGGCGGGGCGCCGGATCAGGACGCCTTTGCAAGGTTGCGCAGCACGTAATGCAGCACGCCGCCATGCTCGACATATTCCTTCTCGATCGCGGTATCGATCCGGCATTTCAGCTGGATGACCTTCTCGGCGCCATCGGCATAGGTGATGGTGCAGGGCACTTCGGCCAGCGGAGTCACGGTGTCGAGCCCGCCAATCGCCACGGTCTCGTCGCCGGTCAGCTTCAGCGTCTCGCGGGTGTCGCCCCCGGTGAACTCGAAGGGAATGACCCCCATGCCCACGAGGTTGGAGCGGTGGATGCGCTCGAAGCTTTCCGCGATCACGGCCTTGACGCCCAGCAGGGCCGTGCCCTTGGCCGCCCAGTCCCGCGAGGACCCCGCACCGTAAAGCTCGCCGCCAAAGATCACCAGCGGCGTGCCTTCGGCCTGATGCGCCATGGCCGCGTCATAGATCGAGCTCTGCGCGCCATCCGGACCCTTGGTGTAGCCGCCTTCGACCCCGTCCAGCATCTCGTTCTTGATGCGGATATTGGCGAAGGTGCCGCGCATCATCACCTCGTGGTTGCCGCGGCGCGAGCCGTAGGAGTTGAACTCCCGCACCGGCACCTGACGTTCCACCAGATATTTCCCGGCAGGCGTCGTCTCCTTGAACGACCCCGCGGGCGAGATGTGGTCGGTGGTGATCATGTCGCCCAGCACGGCAAGGATGCGCGCGCCTTCGATATTGGTGATGACCCCCGGATCCTTGGACATGCCCTGGAAATAGGGCGGGTTCTGGATATAGGTCGAGCTTGCGGGCCAGGCGTAGGTCTCTCCGCCATTGACCTCGACACCCTGCCACTTCTCGTCACCCTTGAAGACGTCGGCATATTTGGACTGGAACGCCTCGCGGGTCACCACCCGCTCCACCAGTTCGGCGATCTCGGCGTTCGACGGCCAGATGTCCTTGAGGTAGACGGGGTTGCCGTTCTGGTCATTGCCCAGCGGTTCGGTGGTGATGTCGACATTCATGTCGCCCACCAGCGCATAGGCGACCACCAGCGGCGGCGAGGCCAGATAGTTGGCGCGCACGTCCGGGCTGATCCGGCCCTCGAAGTTGCGGTTGCCCGACAGCACCGAGGTGGCGATCAGGTCATGATCGTTGATCGCCTTGGAAATCGGCGCGTCCAGCGGACCGGAATTGCCGATGCAGGTGGTGCAGCCATAGCCCACGAGGTTGAAGCCGACAGCGTCCAGATCTTCCTGCAGGTCCGCCGCTTCCAGATATTGCGTCACGACCTGCGAGCCGGGGGCCAGCGAGGTCTTGACCCACGGCTTGCGGTTCAGACCCAGCGCGCGCGCCTTGCGTGCCACCAGACCCGCGCCGATCAGCACATAGGGGTTGGAGGTGTTGGTGCAGGAGGTGATCGAGGCGATCACGATGGAGCCGTCATGCAGCTGGTGGGTGCTGCCATCCTCGGCCTGATAGAAGCCGCGGTTGTGATGACCCTCGTCGCCGGGGATCTCGCGCGGTTCGGGGGCGCCGCCTTCACCTTCCCAGCGGATTTCCTCCTTGGGGGAGGCGTCCTTGCCGTCGCGCACGCCCTTGACGAACTTGCCGAAGGCCGAAGCGGCGGTGGTCAGCGGCAGGTAATCCTGCGGGCGCTTGGGGCCGGAGATCGCGGGCACGATGGCGCCCATGTCCAGCTCCAGCGTGTCGGTGTAGATCGGCGCGTAATCCGAGCCGCGCCAGAAGCCGTTCGCCTTGGCATAGGCTTCGACCAGCGCGATGCGGTCTTCCTCGCGTCCGGTCTGGCGCAGGTAGCGCAGGGTCTCGTCGTCGATCGGGAAGAAGCCGCAGGTGGCGCCGTATTCGGGGGCCATGTTGGCGATGGTGGCGCGCTGCGCCAGCGGCAGGTTGTCGAGCCCTTCGCCGTAGAATTCCACGAACTTGCCGACCACGCCCTTCTTGCGCAGCATCTCGACGACCTTCAGCACGAGGTCGGTGCCGGTGGTGCCTTCCAGCATCTCGCCGGTCAGCTTGAAGCCGACGACTTCGGGGATCAGCATGGAGATCGGCTGGCCCAGCATCGCGGCCTCGGCCTCGATCCCGCCCACGCCCCAGCCCAGAACGGCGGCGCCATTGACCATGGTGGTGTGGCTGTCGGTGCCCACCAGCGTGTCGGGATAGGCGACTTCGACGCCGTCCTGATCGCTGTCGGTCCAGACGGTCTGCGACAGGTATTCAAGGTTGACCTGATGGCAGATGCCGGTGCCCGGGGGCACGACGCGGAAGTTGTTGAACGCCGACTGGCCCCATTTCAGGAACTCGTAGCGTTCGATGTTGCGCTCGTATTCGCGGTCCACGTTCATCTGGAACGCGCGCGGGTTGCCGAATTCGTCGATCATCACCGAATGGTCGATGACCAGATCCACCGGGTTCAGCGGGTTGATCTTCTGCGCGTCCCCGCCCAGTGCCTTGATGCCGTCGCGCATGGCGGCAAGATCGACCACGGCGGGCACGCCGGTGAAATCCTGCATCAGCACGCGGGCGGGGCGATAGGCGATCTCGCGCGGGTTCTGGCCGCCCTGCTTGCCCCAGTCCGAGAAGGCCTTGATGTCGTCCACCGACACCGTCTTGCCGTCTTCGAAACGGAGCATGTTTTCCAGCACCACCTTCAGCGCGGCGGGCAGCTGCGAAAAGTCACCAAGCCCTGCGGCCTCGGCGGCTGGGATGGAGTAATAGGCGAAGGACGTGCCGTTCACCTCAAGCGTCTTGCGCGTGCTGGATGTATCTTGGCCGACTACGATGGGCATGTCTGGCTCCCTATCAATGGCTGGAGAAAAGGGGTTCGCTTGCTCTGCCTTCTGCCCCATGGGCGCGCAGCGTTCAAGGGGGGCAGCGACGTTTTTGTATACCGTAGAATACCGTAGTGCGCAATTCTTGCCTCACCCGCTCTCGCAAAACCTTGATTGGTTATTTCAGACGCGCTTGGATACCCCGGACATGGCAGCAGAATGGGGAAGACTGGCCAGATGTTCCGACTCACTAACTGGATGGCACCGCTGGCCTTTGCCTGCGCGGCAACGGCGGCGCCCGCGGATGACAGCCCGGTCGTGGTCGAGCTTTTCACCTCGCAGGGCTGCGCCGCCTGTCCGCCCGCCGACGAGGTGCTGGCCGGGCTTGGCGGGCGCGACGATGTCATAGCCCTCGCCCTGCATGTGGATTACTGGGATTATATCGGCTGGAAGGACAGCTTCGCCGATCCCGCTTTCACCAAACGGCAGAAAGGCTATGCCCGCAGCGGCGGGCGCCGGTCGATCTACACGCCGCAGATGGTGGTCAACGGGCGCTTTGACGTGGTGGGCTCGCAGGCCATGAAGGTGATGGATGCCATCGCCGACGCGTCGGACGCCCCCGCGCCCGCAACGCTGAGCCTGAGCCGTGACGGCGCCGAACTGGTGGTGCAGATCGATCCGCTTGCACCGCTGCCGCCCGAAACCGTGGTGCATCTGGTGCGCTACACCCCCGAACGCCATGTGGAAATCCTCGACGGCGAAAATGCCGGGCGCTCGATCACCTACACCAATGTCGCGCATGGCTGGCAGGTGCTGGGCAACTGGGACGGGCAGGGGCCGTGGCAGACCCGCGTGCCGCTGGAGGGCAGCGATCCGGCGGTGGTGCTGCTGCAGGAGCCGCCCTTCGGCGCCATCCTTGCCGCGGGACAGCTGCGCTAGCCGCGCTCCGCCGCCGCCCGCGCCGCGCGCTTGCGCTGCCGCTTGGGCTTCCAGCGCCGGTGAATCCAGAACCACTGCCCCGGATGCGCGGCGATCCGCGCCTCCAGACGCCGCGTCACCTCCGCCATCATCTCCACCGGCGGGCCATGCGGCACCGGCGCCTCGAACACCACCTCGAAGCTGAGGCCATCCGCCTGCCGGATCCCGAAAAACGGCACGAACAGCGCGCCGGTCTTCACCGCGATCTCGGCGGCGGAGGTCAGCGTGGGGGCGGGCTGGCCCATAAAATCCAGCGTGACCCCGGCGCTGTCGTAGACATCGAACAGCAGCACGCCCATGCCGCCATCGCGGATATGCCGCAGCAGCCCCATCGTGCCGCGTCGCCCCTGTTCGAAAACCGGATCGGAGAGCGCGTGCATGTTGGCGGCGTAATGGCTGTTGAAAAACGGGTTGGCCATGGGGCGGTAGAGCCCGCCGATCCTCCAGCCCCGGGCCACCAGCGCCGCACGCGGCGCCTCGAAATTGCCGAAATGGCCGGTGACGAACAGCACGGGCCGCCCTTCGGCCCGCGCCGCCTCGATCTCGGGCAGGCCCGCGCCGGTGATGGGGGCATCCTGCATCCGCGCCAGAAGGCCGGGCACATCGTAATTCTCGATCATCGTGCGCCCGGCATTGTCGGCCACCGCATCGGCGATGCGCCGCCGTTCCGGCTCTGGCATGTCGGGCCAGACATGGGCCAGATTCTCCATCGCGCGCGCCCGGTAGCCCGCCAGCGGCGCGATCACCCGCGCCACCGTCCAGCCCATCAGCCGTAGCCGCGTGCGCAGCGGCAGGCGCAGCGCCAGCCGGATCAGCGCGCGCAGCACCCGGTCGGCGATCCAGTCGCCCTTGCCGCCGCGCGGCTTCCGCTGTGCCGTGATCCGTGTCAAACCCTGCTCCGTGCCGCCGCGGTCCGGGCGCAGAGATAGGCCGCGCGGGCCCGCCGCACAAGCCGGGGCGGCTCATTCCTCCTCGTCGCTGTCGGGATCCTTCAGGTCGATCTCGCCCGCCTGCACCAGATCGCGGATGGTCGAGATCACCGCATTCTGCGCGGCCTCGCCGCGCTTGCCCTTCACGCTCATGCCGGCGGCATCCTCGCGCAGGCCGCCCGCCATGCGCTTCGACATGTTCTCCAGCAGGAATTCCACCGTGCGCAGCTCCGCCTCGCTGCTGGCAGAGGCGATGGCCTGCGTCAGCACATCCGCAGGCACGTCGCGGCTGATCTTCGGGACATCGCTTTTCTTCAGCCGGTCGGGAATATTGGCAAAGGTGAAGATCGCCTTGCGCACGGCCTCGGCGAAATCGCGGTCGGTCTCCTCCAGCCCACCCAGCACCTCGTCGCGCTTGGCGGAGGCGGCGTAGTTGAGGATCGCCCCCAGCCGCTCGTCGGGACGTTTTTCGAACGCCTTCAGCGGCTCGGCATCCAGCTGCGCGGCAAGGCTGATGCCGATCCGGTCCACCGCTTCGGGGCTGACACCCGCCGTCATCGACACGGCATAGGTGATGCGCCGCGCCCGGTCCCCGGGCAGCCGCGCCAGCACCTTCGCCGCCTTGGCGGTGTCGATCTTGGACATCATCACCGCCGCCACCTCGGTGGATTCGCTGCTGACGAACCGCGCCAGCCGCTCTTCGTCGAGCTTGTTGATCCGCTCCCACGGATCGCCGGTCTGCCGCACCCCGGCCTCCTTGCGCAGGCGCATCGCGGTGCGTGCGCTGATCCGCCCGTCAAGCAGGCTCAGCGCCCCGGCCATGTCGCCGGGAAAGGCCAGCCCCACGGAATCGAGCGCATCGGCAAATTCCTCGACCACGGCATTCAGCGTCTCGCGGTCGACATAGCGCATGCGGCCCAGCTGCTGGGTCAGTTCGGCCTGCAGATCCTCGGGCAGGGAGGACAGCGGCACATCCGCGCCTTCGTTGAGCAGAAACTGCACGATGATCGCGGCCTTGGCGCGCTGGGTCAGGGGCGGGCGGGCCGCAGGCAGGCCCATCCGCTGCGGGGCGGCAAGCTGGGGAAGATTCGGCATCCGAGGGCTCCTGTTCCGGTGCCCCTCCAGTGCTAAGCCCCCGGGGTTAACGAAGCCTCTCCAGATCTGCTCCCAGATCGGCCCCCGGTCGCGGCAATACCCGGGGCGGCGCCGCCCCGGGTCGGTGGCTCAGCTGTTCACGACCTTGCAGCTGTGGCTGGCGGCGTCATAGGCCATGCCCGCCTCGCAGCTCATCTTGGCTTCGGAATGGGCGGGACAGGCAAGCGCGCCGGTCACCGAAGCCGCGACAAGCGCTGCGGCGGTCACAAGGGTCTTGGTCATCTGGCATCCTCCATGCTGACAGGGTTCCAGCCTAACACGGTCCTGCCCCGCCCCAAAAAGAAATGCGCCCCGGCGCGGGGTCCCGCGCCGGTCTGCTGCTTCTTCTGACCGGAAATATCCCGGGGGAGCGGGCCTGCGGCCGCGGGGG
>NZ_JAYKSL010000017.1:98307-118001 GCF_035481585.1 Salipiger marinus
GCCTGCGGCCGCGGGGGCAGAGCCCCCCGCGCCCTCAGCCGCCGAAGACGCGGGCGAAGATCGTGTCCACATGTTTGGTGTGATAGCCCATGTCGAACTTCTCGTTGATGCCGTCGACGCCAAGCGCCGCCACCACCTCCTCGTCCGCCAGCAGCAGCTCGCGGAAATCGAGACGTTCTTCCCAGACCTTGAGCGCGTTGCGCTGGACCATGGAATAGGCATCCTCGCGGCTGACGCCTGCCTGTGTCAGCGCCAGGAGCACCCGCTGCGACATCACGAGACCGGGGAACTTGTTCATGTTGTCGAGCATGTTCTGCGGATAGATGATCATCTTCTCGACCACCCCGGCGAGACGGTTCAGCGCAAAATCGAGCGTGATCGTCGCGTCCGGCGCGATGCCGCGTTCCACCGAGCTGTGCGAGATGTCGCGCTCGTGCCAGAGCGCCACGTTCTCCATGGCCGGGATCACCGTCATCCGCACCAGCCGGGCAAGGCCGGTCAGGTTTTCGGTCAGCACCGGGTTCTTCTTGTGCGGCATGGCCGAAGAGCCCTTCTGCCCCATGGAGAAGAATTCGGCGCCTTCCAGCACCTCGGTGCGCTGCATGTGGCGGATCTCGATGGCGACGTTCTCGATGCTCGAGGCGATGACGCCCAGCGTGGCGAAGAACATGGCGTGGCGGTCGCGCGGGATGACCTGCGTGCTGATCGGCTCGGGGGTGAGGCCCAGCATCTTGCAGACATGCTCCTCGACCGCCGGGTCGATATTGGCGAAGGTGCCGACGGCGCCCGAGATGGCGCCGGTCGCGATTTCTTCGCGGGCACGCTCGAGCCGGGCCTTGTTGCGGTCCATTTCGGCATAGAAGCGCGCGAAGGTGAGCCCCATGGTGGTGGGCTCGGCATGGATGCCGTGGCTGCGGCCCACGCGCACCGTGTCCTTGTGTTCATAGGCGCGGCTCTTGAGCGCGGCGAGCAGCTTGTCCATGTCGGCAAGCAGGATGTCGGCGGCGCGCACCAGCTGCACGTTCAGGCAGGTGTCGAGCACGTCCGAACTGGTCATGCCCTGATGCACGAAGCGCGCCTCGTCGGAGCCCACATGTTCGGCGAGATGGGTCAGGAAGGCGATGACGTCATGTTTGGTCACGGCCTCGATCTCGTCGATGCGGGCCACGTCGAACTCCACGTCGCGGGCTTTCCAGACCGCCTCGGCATTGGCGCGGGGGATGACGCCCAGATCGGCCTGCGCGTCGCAGGCATGCGCCTCGATCTCATACCAGATGCGGAACTTGGTGGCGGGATCCCAGATCGCGGTCATTTCGGGGCGGGCATAACGGGGGATCATGGGCGGTCCTCGGATGGCTTGCGTGGGGTTTGCGCGCGTCATAGGGCTTGGGGGCCGTCGCGGCAAGGGTCCGGCGGCAGGCCGGGGGCGCTGCCCCCGGACCCCCGGGATATTTTTGGTCAGAAGAAGGGCAGGACGGTGCACGGGCTGGAGGCATTTCTGGGAGAGTGGCGGCTTGACCGTGACATCCGCCATGGCGATGGCAGCAGCGCGCGGTTCGAGGGGCGCGCGGTCTGGCGCCGGGACGGGGCGGGGGCGGTCTGCGAGGAGGCGGGCGAGCTGATCCTGCCGCAGGGCCGGTTCCGGGCCGAACGGCGCTACCTCTGGGGGGAGGATCTGGTGGTGCGCTTCGAGGACGGGCGGTATTTCCATCAGGTGCCGCCCGAGGGCGGGCACGCGGCGCATTGGTGCGATCCCGACCAGTATGACGTGTGGTACGAGTTTGCGCTCTGGCCGGTCTGGACGGCGCGCTGGCGGGTCGGCGGGCCGCGCAAGGATTACGAGATGCTGTCGCGCTACGCGCGGGGCTGAGCCCGGTCCGGTATGCGGTGGTATTCTTGTAATCGCATGAAAAACATGATGTATTTATCCTGCCTGTCTGGTTAGTCTGCTGCGACACAGCGGAGCCGGACCATGCCCCCGATCGACGATCACCCCTTGCGTTACCAGCTGGCGAACGAGCTGCATGCGCGGCCCTTTCCGTCGCTGGGCGTGCCCTGCCGCGCGGTCTATCTGGCGATCAAGAAGGAGCGCGATGCCGCCTCGCGCGACCGGGCGCAGGATCTGGCGCATCTGCGCGCGCTGCTGGACCGGCATGGCGCGCCGCATCCCCAGCCCGGCGCCACGCATTATTCCGGGCAGATCGGGCAGGCGGTGGTGAAATGGGAGCAGCATACCGAGTTTGTCACCTATACCGCCTTTCTGCCCGGGCTGGGGGCGCGGCCCTTTGATCCGGCGGATTTTGGCGTCTTTCCCGAGGACTGGCTGGCGGAGGCGTCGGGGGTCCGGGTGACTTCGGCCCTGATCCGGGTGGTGCCGCGGCCAGAGGCGGCGCGGATCAATGCCGATCTGGAAGACTGGCTGGTGGCGGACAGCGTGGCGGTAAGCCGGATGCTGGATGACGCGCTGGTGGTGGCCGGGGATTTCCGCATCGATCCGGCCGGGCACCAGCGTTTTGCGGTCTTTGTCAGCGACGGCGTGGGCGCGCGCCGGGTGGGGCGCGTGGTGCAGCGCATCTGCGAGATCGAGGTCTACAAGACCATGTCGATGCTGGGCTTCACCCGGGTCAGCGCCATCGGTGCCCGGTTGACCGAGATCGACGCGCAGCTGACCCATCTGATGACCGAGATGACCCATGGCACCGCCCCCGAGGAGGAGACGCTGCAGGCGCTGCTGCGGGTGAGTTCGGAACTGGAGACGCTGTCGGCGCAGACCGCGTTCCGGCTGTCGGCCACCGCGGCCTATGAGGCGCTGGTGACCGGGCGCATCGCGGTGCTGCGCGAGGAGCGCTTCGAGGGGCGGCAGAGTTTCCGCGAATTCATGGCGCGGCGCTTTGATCCGGCCATGCGCACGGTGAAAAGCGCGGAGAAGCGGCTGGAGGCGATGTCGGCCCGGGCGATGCGGGCGGGCGAGCTGCTGCGCACCCGGGTGGAGGTGAAACGCTCGGCGCAGAATCAGGAAATTCTGGCCAGCATGGACCGCCGCGCCGATCTGCAGCTGCGGCTGCAGACCACGGTGGAGGGGCTGTCGGTGGTGGCGATCAGCTATTACGCGCTGTCGCTGGTGGGCTACCTTTTGTATCCGGTCGCGGATTTTCTGGGCATGTCCAAGGGGATGCTGACGGCGCTGGCGGTGGCACCGGTGGTGCTGGCGGTCTGGGTGATGGTGCACCGGATCCGGCACCGGGTGGAACGGCAGGGCTGACCGGGCCCTGCGCGCCGGATGCTGCGCCGCTGCGCGCCAAACGGGCGGCGGTGGCGCCGGGGGGTGGCGCCGGCCCCTTGGGGGCTTGTGATCGGCGCGCGGGCAGGGCTAGGTCAGGGCAGATGACCGAAGGATGCCCCATGACTTCCCGCCTTTCCCCGCGCGAGATCCTTGCGCAGCTCGTGACCTTTCCCACTGTCAGCACCGGCAGCAATCTTGATCTGATCGACTGGGTCGAGGGCTATCTGGCCGCGCATGGCATTGCCGCAGAGCGCACAGCCAAGCCCTCCGAGCCCGATCTGAAGGCCGCTCTTTTTGCCCATGTCGGGCCGGAGGTGCCGGGGGGCGTGGTTCTGTCGGGCCATACCGATGTGGTGCCGGTGGCGGGGCAGGTCTGGTCCAGCGATCCCTTCGTGATGACCGAACGCGACGGGCGGCTTTACGGGCGCGGCACCACCGACATGAAGGGCTTCGACGCGCTGGCGATCTGGGCCATGGTCGAGGCACGGGCGCGCGGCGTGACCCGCCCGCTGCAGCTGGCGCTGAGCTATGACGAAGAGATCGGCTGCACCGGCGCGCCGGATCTGGTGGCGGCAATGGCGGCGCTGCCGCAGGCCAGTGCGGTGATCGTGGGCGAGCCCACGCTGCTGCGCCCGGTCACGGCGCATAAGGGCGGCATCAGCTTCGAGGTGCATGTGCATGGGGTGGAGGTGCATTCCTCGATCCTTGAACGCGGCGTGTCGGCGATCATGTGGGGCGCCAAGCTTATCGAGTGGTGCAATGCGGTGAATGCCGAAAACGCCGCCCTGCCGCCGGGGCCGCTGGCGGTGCTGTTCGATCCGCCCTGGACCAATGTGCATGTGGGCCAGATCCGCGGCGGCACGGCGCAAAACATCACCGCCAAGGACTGCGTGTTCACGCTGGGGTTCCGCGTGGTGCCGGGCGAGGATGCTGCGGACTGGCGCGCCCGGCTGGAGGCGAAGGTGGCCGAATTGCAGGCGCAGATGCAGGCGGTGCAGCCCGCCGCCCGGATCGAGCTGCGCGACACCTTCCATCTGCCGACCTTTGCCCCGGCCCCGGGCAATGCCGCCGAAGAACTGGTGCGGCGCATCACCGGCGACAATGCCATCCGCCATGTCAGCTACGGCACCGAGGCCAGCCATTTTCAGGCGGGCGGCTATGATGTGGTGGTCTGCGGTCCGGGCGATATCGGCATCGCCCACCAGCCCGACGAATATCTGGAGATCGCGCAGCTGGAAGCCGGGCAGCAGTTCATGGAGCGGCTCCTGGAGCAGCTGGCATGAGCTTTCCGTTTCAGGACGTGATCCCGCGCGAACACGAGGCAGCGCTGCCAGAGGCCTGTGATCTGGTGGTGATCGGCGCGGGCGTCATCGGCATCTGCACGGCACTTTATGCGGCACGGGCCGGGCTGCGGGTGCTGGTGCTGGAAAAGGGCCGGGTGGCGGCAGAGCAAAGCTCGCGCAACTGGGGCTGGATCCGGGTGCAAGGCCGGGACATGGCCGAGATCCCCGTGGCGCTGGAGGCGCAGCGGCTCTGGTCCGCGCTGGAGGCCGAGTGCGGCGGGCGGCTGGGGCTGCGCACCGTGGGCGTGGGCTATCTGGCGCGCAGCGACAAGGACATGGCCGCCTTCGGCAGCTGGCTGGAGGAGGCAAAGCCGCTTGGCGTCAGCTCGCGCCTGCTGGACCGGGCCGAGACGGCGGCGCTGACCGGGGCGGCGGACAGCCCGTGGTGCGGCATGCTGCACACCCCCACCGACATGAAGGGCGAACCATGGACCGCCGTGCCGGAACTGGCGCGGCTGGCCGTGGCCGAAGGGGTCACGATCCGTGAAGGCTGTGCGGTGCGCGGGCTCGATATTGCCGCAGGGCAGGTGGCGGGCGTGGTGACAGAGGCGGGGCGGGTGCGCGCGCCCCGGGTCGTGCTGGCGGGGGGCGCGTGGTCCTCGCTGTTCCTGCGCCGCCATGGTGTGGATCTGCCGCAGCTGTCGGTGCGCTCGACCGCCATGGCGACGGGGCCGCTGCCGCAGGCGGTGCCGCTGGCGGCGGTGGATGACCGGCTCGCCTTCCGCCCGCGTGCCGATGGCGGCTATACGCTGGCGCCTTCGGGCTGGTCGGAGCTGATGCTGGGGCCGGACACGCTGCGTCACATGCGCCATTACCTGCCGCTGGCGCTGAAGGGCGAGTTCGACGTGCATCTGCGCGCGCCCGCGCCGCGCGGCTATCCCGATGCGTTCGGCACGCCCCGGCGCTGGCGCGACGAGGAGCAGACCCCGTTCGAGCGGATGCGCATCCTGTCGCCCGAGCCCGCCGCCGCCAAGGTCGAGGCGACCCGCGCCGCCTTTGCCGCGCAGTTCCCGCAGATGGGCGAGGTGGCGCTGGCGGCGTCATGGGCGGGGATGATCGACGTGCTGCCCGATGTGGTGCCGGTGGTGGATCACGTCGCGGCCCTGCCCGGGCTCATCGTCGCCACCGGCATGTGCGGCCATGGGTTCGGCATAGGGCCGGGCTTTGGCCGGGTGGTGGCAGATATGGTGCAGGACAACGCACCGGGGCATGATCTGGCCCGGTTCCGCCTGTCGCGTTTCAGCGACGGGTCAAAACTTGTGCCCGGGCCGAACCTCTAGCCGCCTGACGCAGCGGCGCCGGGCGGGCGGGTTGCGGGCCGCCGCAGCCGGTGGCAGGGTCGCGCGCATCATGATCCAAGGAGACCGACATGCCCGTGAAGAACCGCTTTGCCGAACTGCAGACAGAGATCACCGCCTGGCGGCGGGATCTGCACGAGCATCCCGAGATCCTGTTCGACACCCATCGCACGGCGGGGCTGGTGGCAGAACGGCTGCGGGCCTTTGGCTGTGACGAGGTGGTGGAAGGCATCGGGCGCACCGGCGTGGTGGGCGTGATCAAGGGCCGCGCGCAGGGCTCGGGCCGGGTCATCGGCCTGCGCGCCGACATGGACGCGCTGTCGATCCTTGAAGAAACCGGGCTGGATTACGCCTCCAAGACGCCGGGGGCAATGCATGCCTGCGGCCATGACGGCCATACCGCCATGCTGCTGGGGGCGGCGAAATATCTGGCCGAGACGCGGAATTTCGACGGCACGGCGGTGGTGATCTTCCAGCCCGCCGAAGAAGGCGGCGGCGGCGGGCGCGAGATGTGCGAGGACGGGCTGATGGCGCGCTGGGGCATTCAGGAAGTCTACGGCATGCACAACTGGCCGGGTGTGCCGCTGGGGCAGTTCGCCATCCGTCCGGGGCCGTTCTTTGCCGCAACGGACGTGTTCGAGGTCAAGATCACCGGGCGTGGCGGCCATGCCGCCAAGCCGCACGAGACGGTGGACCCCACCGTGGCCGCAGCGCAGATCGTCACGGCCCTGCAGACCATCGCCAGCCGCAACGCCGATCCGGTGAGCCAGATCGTGGTCTCGGTCACCTCGTTCGAGACCTCGTCCAAGGCGTTCAACGTCATTCCGCAGTCGGTGACGCTGCGCGGCACGGTGCGCACGCTGTCCCCCGAGAACCGCGATCTGGCGGAGACCCGGATCGCCGAGATCTGCACCGGCATGGCAACGGCGCTGCGGACAGAGGCCGAGGTGGAATATACCCGCAACTATCCGGTCATGGTGAACCATGACGAGCAGACCGACTTTGCCGCCGAGGTGGCGCGGGCCGTGTCCGGCGACTGCGCCGAGGCGCCGCTGGTGATGGGCGGCGAGGATTTCGCCTTCATGCTGGAGGAACGTCCCGGCGCCTATATCCTTGTGGGCAACGGCGACACCGCCCCGGTGCATCACCCCGCCTATAATTTCAACGACGAGGCCATCCCCGCCGGCTGTTCATGGTGGGCGGAGATCGTCGAACGGCGCATGCCCGCCGCCTGAGCGCGGCAAGGGCCATGCGGCAGGAGGGGGCTCTGCCCCCTCTTGGCCTGCGGCCAATTCACCCCCGGGATATTTAGGCCAAGAAGAAGCGCCGCCCGCTCAGGGCTGTGCATCCGCTTTGGGAGTCGCATGCGGGGAGCGAGGGGTGGGCCGCGCGGGCAGGTTGGTCTCTCCATGCGGGTCCGGCGTCAGGCGTCCTGCCGTGGGGCGCGGGCGGCGGCCTTTGTTGGGTGCGTCGGGGTGCGGCGCCTTACCAGCCTTTGCGGAAAGTCACCACCTTCGCCTCTGACGCCTTGGGGTAATAGCTGAGCCCGGCGCGGTGCATCGCGTCGAACACCGCCTGCACCCCGGCCTGACCGATCCATTGCGGGTGCAGTTCGATCACCGCCACCCGCAGCCCGGACCAGTCGCCCGCGGGCAGCAGATCCGCCTCGGCGCCTTCGATGTCGCAGACCAGCACCGTGGGGCACATTTGGGCCAGCACCTTGGCCAGCGGCTGGCGCGGCACCTGCACGGTCCGGGTGATGCTGTCGGGATCGCTGTCGCGGTCCATGGAGGAGGCGAGCAGGTTGCGCCGCACATGGAAGGCCACCGGCGGGCCCGGCTCCGGCGACAGGAGCGCGTTGTGCAGATCGACATTGGTCACGCCATTGGCGGCATGCACCGAGCGGATATAGGGGATCAGGGCCGGATTGGCCTCGTAGCTGGTGACGCGGGCCACGCGGCGGGTCACCGACAGCAGCGTCGACATGTAGCCGATGCCGCCGCCCAGTTCCAGAACCACGTCGCCCTCCTGCACCACGCGGGCGACGGCATCGCATTCCTTGCGCTCGTAACTGTCGCTGCGCAGGGCGGCGCGCAGGCGGCCCGTGGTGATCTGCGGATGTTTGGGGATCAGCAGCCCGCGCGAGCGCAGGAAGGGGCTGCGGGGGGCGGCGGGGTCCATCGCTCAGCTTTCCATGTCGAGGGAGAGCGCGTAGGCCGCCCGTTCGGTGGGGGTCAGGCGCAGCGCCAGCGCCTGTGCGCGCAGGCGGGCAAAATCGGGGAGGCCGCGCAGTTCGGCGGCGCGGGCGCGGTGCCAGTCAAGCCCGTGCGCGTGCCAGCGCGCAAGTACGGGATCGGCCAGCAGCCGCGCCATTTCGGCCCGGAGCCGGGGCAGGTTGCGGCGGATGGTGACGTCGCGCGCGCCGGACCAGTCCATGCGGATCCAGTAGTTCAGCCCGATGTCGCGGTCCACATGCAGGGCGCGCCCGCGCTGCCGCTTGATCAGGAAACTGTCGGCGGAGCGCAGCGCGTAATGGTTGAGCTGCACCAGATCATAGCCGATGGAGCGGCGGGAATTGCGCCAGCCCCGGTGCAGCACCTCCCCGGTCATGTCCGCGCCCGATCCGTTCACCCAGCGCACCTGTGCGGCCTGATCCGGATCCAGCTTGGTGGGGCGGTGGCAGGACAGCTTGGCATAGGCGCCGGTGGTGCGGGACAGCGTCTTGAACCCCCATGCGATATGCGGCTTGGGGCAATAGGCGGGGGCGCAGTCAGTGAACTGCGCGATCACCGGATCGCCGGACAGATCGGTGACGCCGCCATGACCGAACAGCCGCCACGTCATTGCCACATGGGTGGTTTCCGCAGGCAGGCGCGCGAAAAGATCGTTAAGCGTGCCGTTGCCGCAGCGCAGGTTGATGAATTCGTCCACGTCGATATGGGCGATCCAGCCCGCCTGCCGCAGCAGCGGCTCGTCGCGCGCCTGATCCAGCGCGTGCTGCTGCGGGGATTTGCCCTGCCATGCGCTGTTGTCGCGATGCTGCAGCACCCCCATGGCCTGCAGCCGGTCAAGGATCTGCGCCGTGCCATCCTCGCAGTCATTGCTGTAGATCAGGAAGCTGTCGAAGCCGATGGCGCGGTGATAGGCGACCCATTCGACGATATAGGGCGCCTCGTTCTTCATGCAGCCGACGATCACCCGCGCCGCCGTGGCGTCGGGCCGGGGCGGGCGCGGCACGGCGGAATAGGCGGGCGCCTCTGCCGTCTCGTCGCAGGTGCCGAGCCGGTTATGCGGGGCAAAGGGGGTTCCGGCCAGCCGCTCCAGCGCCTGCTGCGCCTCGGGCGGCAGCGCGCTTCTGGCGGCGGGCGGCGGGCCTGCCTGCCCGAGCCTTGGCGCGAAGGCCATCAGATATTGTGTGGCGCGAAAGCCGTAGAGCGGATCCGCCTCCTGCCAGTCGGGCAGCGCCGGATCGGGGGACATGCGCGCGGCGTCAAGCCCGGCATGGCGGGCACAGAGCGCGGCAATGTCGGGCGCAAAGCGCGCCGACACGGCATGCAGCGCACCGGGGGCCAGCGCCGGGCCCGCCACCCGGATCTCGGTCAGCAGGCTGTGCCAGAGCGGCGGCGGCAGGCTCTGGCCATGGCGTGCCTGATGGCGCTGCAGCGCGTCGTTCATCAGGCGGCAGCGCGTCAGCCATGCTTCGGCGGGGGCTTCCGGCAGCGGCTCCGGCCTGCTGCGCCCGGTCAGGCGAAGACCGAAGGCCGCGCCGATCTCCGCCAAGGCATCAGGTCCGTAAAGCCGGTGCGGATCAGTGCTGCAGAACCGCACCCGGTCCGCGCCGAACACCGCCTGCCATTCCGCCTCCAGCCGGGCGAAATCCAGCCAGAACGGCGCACCCTCCACCTCGGGGAAGCGTCCTGCCAGCGGATCGGCGGCGGGGCGGCCCGCCAGCGCCGCCTGCCACCAGTCGGGCACGGCACAAAGCGCCAGATCCTGCGCCAGCGACGTGCTGCGCCCCGCCACCAGCTGCGCCGCGTAGTGCCGTGCCAGCAGCCGCGCGGGATCATCAAGATGCGCCAGCACGTGAATGTCATCCGACAGGGGCCGCAGCAGATCGCGCAGGCTCTGCAGCTCGGCGCGCGAGCAGAGCCCCGATCCCAGCTGCGGGGCCGACAGGATCAGCAGATCGGGCCGGTGCTGCGCCACCTCTTCCTGCAGCTGGCGCGCGATCTGCTGGCGCAGCGCCGCCTGGGCCTCGGGCGCGCCAAAGCCCTGCTGCACCCGCAGCCGGTCGATCCGCTGCGGATCGCTGGCCGCCATGGCAAGCCGCGCCGCCCCGCGCGGGCCGTGGTCGCGGGGCAGCAGCGCGCCCGCCGCGCGCAGCGCCTCCTGCGCCTCGGCCAGAACGCGGGCCAGCCGGTCGCCCGTGGCCCTGTCCGGCCCGATCTGCAGAACGATCCTCATGCGCGTCCCGATGCTGTCTGGCGGTTGCTGTTGGCCGTGCCCCACCACGGCAGGCTGAGGCCCAGATGGGCCCCAAGGCGCGCGGGGGCGGTGGGATCGCTTGTGTCATAGGCCAGAAACCGGGGATCCCCGGCAAACATCCGGTGCAGGAAGGCATGATGCGCCGCGATCCACTGCGCGCGCTCCAGCCGGGTTTCGCCATAGCCGCGCGGCAGGCCCGGCACCGAGCCCTGCGGCAGCCGGTCGGTGCCCAGATCGGACCAGCGCAGCATGGACTGCGCCATCTCACCCGGATCGCGCATCGAGGCGACAAAGCGCAGATCCGGGTGGCGGATGCGCAGCGCCTCGATCAGGCCGAAATCGGTCTGCGGCCACAGGTTGAGCCGCCGCGTCAGCACCGAGATCTCTGACAGCGCGTCAAAGCCCTGCAGCCGGAGCAGCGGATCGCCCGCGCCGAAATAGCCGTCATAAAGCTGCCGCGCCACGAAACTGCCCGCGATGTCGGGATCGGGGCATTTGCCGCGCCGCAGCCGGTAATCCGCCACGCGCCAGCCCGCCTTCTCCAGCGCCACCGCCAGCGTGGTCGTGCCGCTTTTGGGCAGGCCAAGGTTGATGACCCGCACCGTCATGCCAGCCCCAGCTCGGCGCGCAGTTCAGCCTCGCCGGGGGGCAGGGCGGGCAGGGCTGAGAGACGCGCGCGCAGGGCCGCGGTGGCGGGATCGGCGGCCAGTGCCGCGATCGTGGCGCGATGGGCCGCGACGCAGGCGGCATGGCACGGCCCCAGCCGGGGATCGGCCTTCATCTTGGCAAGCGCTGCGGTCAGGGCGGGCAGATGGCGCTGGATCGACAGATCCTGCCATGCGGGATCGTTGCGCTCCTGCCAGTAGTCTTCGGCAAAGACCCGGCCCGCGCGGTTCACGTCGCCCCGGTCGGATTTCACCAGATAGCTGTCCAGCGAACGCAGCGCGTAATGGTTGAGCGTCGCGAGCTGCCGCGCCCCTGCCGCCGGAACCCGCAGCCGCCAGCGGGGGGAGGCCGCATCGCGGAACACCTCCGGCACCGCGCGCCCCGATCCGTCACACCAGCGCGGCCGCTCCTCGCCGGGCAGCCCGGTGCGGAAAAACGGCCGGTGGGCGCCGTAATACCATAGCGGAAAATCGCGCCGCACCAGTGTCTTGACCTCGATCGCCGTTTCCGCCCCCCACAGATCCGGATTGTGCGAGCGGGAAAACTGCCCGATCACCGGGGCATCGGAAAAGGCCCCGATCCCGTCATTGGCAAAGAACTGGAAGCTGACGGAAATCGCCATCACGTCGCCGCAGGCGGCAATCAGTGCCGCGATGTCATGACCCGGCGCATGGATGTTCAGAAACTCGTCCACATCCGCGATCCAGACCCAGTCGGCGCCCCGCACCACCTCCTGCCGCGCGGCATGGCGCAGCGCCTCCATCTGATAGCTGCGGCCCCGGGCGGGATTGGGCAGATGCACCACGCCCCAAGGCGCCAGCGCGTCCAGCAGCGGCTCGGTGCCATCGTCGCAGTCGTTGGAATAGATCAGAAAATCGGTGACGCCGATCAGCCGGTGAAAGGCCACCCATTCCAGCAGGAAGGGGCCTTCGTTTTTCACGCATGTCACCGCGGTCACGCGCGGCGCGCCGCCCCTGCTGCTCATGACCGTTCCCGTGCCCGCCTGAAGGGGCCCCCTTGGGGGCCCTTGCGCCTCGGGGCCAGCATGGCACCGGCGGCGCCGCGCGTCAACGCGGCGGCGGATCCGCGACCAAAGCCCACTTGACCGGGGCGCGGCAGGCGGGCAGCAACAAAGACAGAGGAGGACCGCCATGCAGAACCCCGCATCCATCGACGAGGTCGTGACCCGACTGGCCTCAACCGGCTATGTCTGCGCCCGGCCCTTGGCCACGGTGGTGTTTCTGGCGCTGCGCCTTGGCCGCCCGCTGTTTCTGGAAGGCGAGGCAGGCACCGGCAAGACCGAGATCGCCCGCGCGCTGGCCCTGACGCTGGGCCGCCGCCTGATCCGGCTGCAATGCTACGAAGGGCTCGACGCCAGCACCGCCGTCTATGAATGGAACTTCGCCGCGCAGATGATCGCCATCCGCACCGCCGAGGCGCAGGGCACCCCCGACCGCAAGGCGCTGCAGCAGGATCTGTTCGGCCCCGACTTTCTGATCGAACGCCCGCTGCTGCAGGCCATGCGCCCCGATCCCGCCGGCGCCCCGGTGCTGCTGATCGACGAGCTTGACCGCACCGACGAACCCTTCGAGGCCTTCCTGCTGGAGGCGCTGTCGGATTTTCAGGTGACCATCCCCGAGCTTGGCACGATCACGGCCCCCGAGCCCCCCATCGTCATCCTGACCTCCAACCGCACGCGCGAGGTGCATGACGCGCTGAAACGTCGCTGCCTGTATCACTGGGTCGATTACCCGGATTTTGACCGCGAACTCGACATCCTGCAGACCCGCGCGCCGGGACTGGCCGACACGCTCAGCCGCCAGATCGTCGGCTTCGTGCAGGCGCTGCGCACCGAGGACATCTTCAAGAAACCGGGCGTGGCCGAAACCATCGACTGGGCCAAATGCCTGCTGGCGCTCGACGTGATCGACCTGTCGCCGCAGGTGATCTCCGACACGCTGGGGGCGATCCTCAAATATCAGGATGACATTGCCCGCATTCAGGGCTCCGAGGCGAAGCGCCTGCTGGAACAGGCCCGCGCCATGCCCGTCCCGACCTGACCCGCGCCCCTTCCTTCGGCCAGAAATATCCCGGGGGTCCGGGGGCAGCGCCCCCGGTCCGGCCCCAGCCCAAAGGCACAGCCCATGCCCGATTACGCCCCGCTTTCCCTGCCGGACCAGCCCCGGCTTGCCCAGAACATCCTGCATTTCGCCCGCGCCCTGCGCCGGGCCGGGCTGCCGGTGGGGTCGGGGCGGGCGATCGACGCGGTGCGCGCGGTGGAGGCGGCAGGCTTCACCGACCGGATGGATTTCTACTGGACGCTGCACGCCTGTTTCGTCAGCCGCCCCGAACATCGGGTGGTCTTTGCGCAGGTGTTCCGGCTCTACTGGCGCGATCCGCGCTATCTTGAACACATGATGTCGCTGCTGCTGCCCTCGGTCCGTGGCGTGCAGGAGGAAAAACCGGCGCAATCCGCCGAAAAGCGCGCGGCACAGGCGCTTCTGGGCGACAGCCTGCCGCAGATGCCCGACCCCGAGGACGAGGGCGCCACCCGCATCGAGGTGGACAGCGCCTTTACCCTTTCGACCGAGGAACGGCTGAAGACCCTCGATTTCGAACAGATGTCCACCGAGGAGATCGCGCAGGCCAAGCGCATGCTGGCCCGGCTGAGCCTGCCGGTCACCCCCATCGCCTCGCGCCGGGGCAAACCCAGCCCGCATGGGCCGCGCATCGATGCGCGCCGCACCCTGCGCGCGGCGCTGCGGCAGGGCGGCGAGGTGCGCGGGCTTGCCCGTCTGCGCCCGCGTCCGCGCTGGCCCAATCTGGTAGTGCTCTGCGACATCTCGGGCAGCATGGCGCAATATTCCCGCATGGTGCTGCATTTCCTGCATGCCGTCGCCAACCAGAAGGGGCAGGGCTGGGCCAAGGTGCATGCCTTCACCTTCGGCACGCGGCTGACCAACATCACCCGCCACCTGCGCGCCCGCGATGTCGACGCGGCGCTGAGGGCGGCAGGGTCAGAGGCGCAGGACTGGAAGGGCGGCACCCGCATCGGGCAATGCCTGCACGGCTTCAACCGGGACTGGTCGCGCCGGGTGACCGGGCAGGGCGCGGTGGTTCTGCTGATCACCGACGGGCTTGACCGCGACGATGCCGGGGCCCTCTCGCGCGAGATGGAGCGGCTGCACCTCTCCTCGCGCCGTCTGATCTGGCTCAACCCGCTGCTGCGCTGGGACGGCTTCGCGCCGAAGGCGGCGGGCATCCGCGCCATGCTGCCGCATGTGGACAGCTTCCGTGCGGGCCATTCCATCGCCTCGCTGGAGGATCTGGCGCAGGCGCTGTCGCGTCCCGATGACCATGGCGACCGCGACCGGCTGCTGCGCATGATCGAGACTGCCCCCGGGGAGAAGTGAACTTTTTCCGCATCTGCCGCGTTTAGAAGCAAACCGCGTCCGCGCGGGGAACCATAAGGATGATGCCATGACGCTGCGTTTTCTGAAATCCACCACAGCCCTTGCGCTGGCCGCCAGTCTGACGCTGCCCGTCGCGGCCCAGCAGGCCGAGCAGGCCGCCCCGGAACTCAGCGCCTGTGCCGAAGCGCAGGATCCCGAAGCCTGCCGCGCCGCCGCCGAAGGCACTGCCGCGCCCGAGGGTCTGCCCGCAGGGGAGGCGGTGGAAGGGGAGGCGGCCACGCCCGCCGACGCGCTCCCGGATGCCGCAGCACAGGACGCCCCCGACAGCGAAAGCGAGGCGGTCGAGGATCTGCGCGAGATGAAGGACGACGCCGCCACCCGCGACGAGGTGCAGGCGACGCCCGAGACGCCGGAGCAGGAGGCGCCCGCCGCTGACGCGGAGGCCGAGGCGGAGGCGGAGGTCGAGGTTGCCCCCGGGCAGCAGGCGACCCCGGACGCGCAGGCACCCGCAGAGGAGGCCGCGCCCGAAGTGACCGCAGAGCAGCCCGCCCCCGAGGCGGCACCGGACGCCGCACCCACCGAAGCGCCCGCTCCGGAAATCGCCGTCCCCGAGGCAGAGAATGCGCCCGAGGCGGCTGAGACCGAAGCTGAGGGCACTGCCGAAGACACCGCCAGCCCCGAGGCGGAGCAGGAGACGGCGGAGCAGCCCGCCCCAGAGGCAGAGCAGGAGACCGCAGAGCAGCCCGAGGCTGAGGACACGCCCGAGCAGCAGGCCGCCCCGGAACAGGCCCCCGCGACCCAGAACACCGAAGCCGAAGAGACTGCGGAACAGCCCGCCAGCCCCGAGACGCCGGAAGAGACCGAAGAGACCGCAGAGCAGCCCGCCCCCGACGCGCAGGACGAGGCCGAGCAGGCTGAGGCCGAGGCTGAATCCGACGAAGACAAGGACGCGCGTCAGGCTGAGTCCGCGCAGCAGACCGCCACCGGTGCGCTTGCTGCCGCTGCCGCAGCGCTGGGTCTGGGCGAGGCCGAAATGGTCGAGGAATCGCTGACCGAGGCCGATGTCCGCAGCTCTGCCGAGGATTTCGCCACCCGTCTGCAGGCCAATCCGCAGGCCCGCAGCGAAGACGACGACGATGATGACGACGACGAGGACGGGCTGTCGAATTTCGAGGCGGCCGCGATCCTTGGTCTGGGCACGCTGGCGCTGAGCCAGATCCTCAACGATGACGAACGGGTTGTGCAGAACACCGGCGACCGCGTGGTGGTGGAACAGAACGGCCAGTATCGCGTGCTGCGCAATGACGACGTGCTGCTGCGCCAGCCGGGTTCGGACGTGCAGACCTATCGCTATGATGACGGCTCGACCCGCAGCGTCGTCACCTATGACGATGGCACCGTGGTCGAAACCATCAAGGCCGCCGATGGCCGCGTGCTGCGCCGCAGCCGGGTGCTGCCGGACGGGCAGGAGGTGCTGCTGTTCGACGACACGGCAGAGCAGCGCGAAGTGGTGATCTCGGATCTGCCGCAGCAGACGGATGAACCTGCCCGGATCAATTTCCGCGACGTGCAGGAACAGGATCTGGCCGCAGCTCTTGCCACCCGTCAGGGGCAGGATGCCGGGCGCAGCTTCTCGCTGAACCAGATCCGCAACATCGACCGCGTGCGCCATCTGGTGCCCGAGATTTCGGTGGACACGGTGCAGTTCGCCACCAACTCCGCCGCGATCCGTCCCGAGGAAGCGCAGGCGCTGGTGTCGCTGGGCAATGCCATGCGCGAGATCATCCTGCAGAACCCCGGCGAGGTGTTCCTGATCGAAGGCCATACCGATGCCACCGGCGGCGAGGCCTATAACCTTGCGCTGTCGGACCGGCGCGCCGAATCCGTGGCGCTGGCGCTGAGCGAATATTTCGACGTGCCGCCGGAAAACATGGTGCTGCAGGGCTATGGCGAAAGCGATCTGGCGGTGGAAACGCAGGCGGATGAACGCGCCAACCGCCGCGCCGCCGTGCGCCGCATCACCCCGCTGCTGCAGCCGCGCAGCTGACCGCCAGCATAGCACAGAAAAACGCCCCCGCAGCCTCTGCGGGGGCGTTCTGCTGTCCGGGACAGGCGCTGCGGATCAGCCGCCGGTATGGCTCATGTGGCGGGAGACGCGGCCATCGACGGCCTGCCGCGAATAGTCGAAATCATGGCCCTTGGGCTTGCGGGCGATGGCGTCGCGGATCGTCTGTTCCAGCACGTCATCGCTGCCGGGATGGTTGCGCAGCGGCGCGCGCAGGTCGGCATTGTCTTCCTGCCCCAGACACATGAACAGCTCGCCGGTGCAGGTCAGCCGCACCCGGTTGCAGCTTTCGCAGAAATTATGGGTGAGCGGGGTGATGAAGCCGATCTTCTGCCCGGTCTCTTCCAGCCGGACATACCGCGCAGGCCCGCCCGTGCGCTCTGCCAGATCGGTAAGCGAATACTGCCGGCCCAGCGTGGCGCGCAGATCCTTCAGCGGCCAGTATTGCCCCAGCCGGTCCTCGTTGCCGATGTCGCCCATGGGCATGACCTCGATCCATGTCAGGTCGATGTTCCGGCTGGCGCACCATTCGGTCATGCTGAACAGCTCGTCCTCGTTGAAGCCCTTCAGCGCGACGGCGTTCAGCTTGACCCGCAGGCCCGCCGCCTGCGCCGCGTCGATGCCGCGCAGCACCTGCGGCAGACGGCCCCAGCGGGTGATGTCGGCGAATTTCTTTTCGTCCAGCGTATCGAGCGAGACATTGATCCGCCGCACGCCCGCATCCCAAAGCGGCTGCGCGAAGCGTTCCAGCTGCGAGCCATTGGTGGTGACGGTCAGCTCCTTCAGCGCGCCGCTGTCCAGATGCCGGGTCATGGCGCGGAAAAACGTCATGATGTCGCGCCGCACCAGAGGCTCGCCCCCGGTGATGCGCAGTTTTTCCACGCCAAGCCGCACGAAGCTGGAACAGAGCCGGTCCAGCTCTTCCAGCGTCAGCAGGTCTTTCTTGGGCAGAAAGGTCATGTTTTCCGACATGCAGTAGACACAGCGGAAATCGCACCGGTCCGTCACGGAAACGCGCAGGTAGGAAATCGGGCGAAGGAAGGGGTCTATGAGCGGGGTCATGTCAGGGAATGTAGGCGCGTTCCCGCCGCGTCACAAGCCATCTGCGCATTGTCAGCTTGGGACAATGGTCCTAGGGTTGCGGCATGAAAGCGTTTCTTGTCCCCACCGCCCTTCTTCTGTCGGCCTGCAGCCAGCTGCCCTTTGACACGGGTCCGCAGCAGGACAGTGCCGCCGTGACCACCGCACCGCGCCCCGAGGCGCGGCCCGAAGCGCCCGCCCCGGCAGCGGGAGCCCGCACCGCCGACCAGTTCGACACCGCCAGTGCCGAGGACCGCAGCGCCGCCAGTGCCGCGCCTTCGGTGCAGGGCGACATGCTGGGCAGCACCGTCGCCTCGCTGGGGGATCCGTCGCAGCCGGGGTTCTGGCTGGAGACGCCGCTGGTCAGCGCCCCCGCCACGGGCCGCGTGCTGCATCCGGGCACCAACAAATGGGCGCGGGTCGATCTGCGGCCCATCGACGGGCCCGCCTCGGGCGGCAGCCGCATCTCGCTGTCGGCGATGCGGGTGCTTGGCGCCGACCTGACCGACCTGCCCACGGTCGAGGTTTACGCGGGCGGCTGAGGCGGCGTCACCTGCGCCTCTGCCCGGCGGTCAAGCTCGGCCACCCAGCGCGGCTGGCGGAAGCGCAGGTCGTAGATCGGCTTCTCGAACCAGCGGTAGCTGAGTTCGGCCAGCAGATAGATCAGCGGCAGGCCGATCAGCAGCAGCACATTGGACACAAGCGCGCTTTCCAGCGCGTCCTGCCCCGGCTGCACCAGCCCGGGCACCAGCTTGACCACCACCCGCACCGCCTGTGCCAGCACCCACCACACGGCGGAATGGATCAGGTAGATGCCGAAGCTGACCGTGCCCAGCCGGACAAGGAACGGATGGCTGAGCACGCGCTTGACCACCGTGTCCTCGGGCGAGGCGAAGAGCGCCAGCAGCAGCATGAAATAGACCGAGGTGAAGAGCACGCTCCAGCCATGGTCATGCGGCCATGGTCCGGTCAGCAGGATCGCCGCGACGCAGATGCAGACCACATGCAGCATCGGCACCGACAGGCGCACCCGCCCGCTGTCGAGAAGCGCCGCCAGCAGCACCCCCAGAAAGAACCCCCACAGACAGCGCGCCATGCCATAGGCGCTGTCCATCGTGTGCTGGGTCAGATAGGCGAAGGCCCCCGCCGCGATCAGCGCACAGACCCCGAGGAACAGCGGCCTGTGCCCGCGCAGCGCGTAAGCCGCCAGCGCAAACAGCCCGTAGGCCCAGAATTCGGCGGCCACCGACCAGCTGGGCTTGTTCCATGTCATGTGGTCCAGCATCAGCACATTGGTCAGAAAGACGTTGTGCAGGAAACTGTTCAGGTTGTTTTCGGCAAAGGCGGGCGTATCGGCGGCGATGCCCGCATACTGGGTGCCCGCATATTTCACCAGTTCCAGCCCGACAAAGACCAGCAGCATGACGATATGCAGCGGATAGACCCGCAGGAACCGCCCCCACAGGAAATGCACCACCCCGCCGGGCCGGTCCATCTGCGGCAGGAAGGCAAAGGAAATGACGCAGCCGGAGAGGATGAAGAAGAAATCCAGCATCATCCAGCCGTTGTTCACAAGGTTGTTGTCGATGAACACCGTGTCTCCGCCCAGATGGTAGAGCACGATGGATGTGGCGCCGAGCCCGCGCAGGGATTCAAAATAGGCGATGCGCTGGTGCAGCTGGGTCTTCCGGGTCATGCAAGATCCCCCGTCCCGTGTCGCGCAGACCGGAAAGGTGGTCTGCGCCGATCAGGCTGCGCGCAGAATAAGGCGAAATACGCGCGCTTTGCGGAATTTTGCGGGGAATTNGGGTCTTCCGGGTCATGCAAGATCCCCCGTCCCGTGTCGCGCAGACCGGAAAGGTGGTCTGCGCCGATCAGGCTGCGCGCAGAATAAGGCGAAATACGCGCGCTTTGCGGAATTTTGCGGGGAATTGCTGCGACAGGGCTTTTGGCACCGGGCGTGGCGGGGGCGCGGACCGCCCCCGCCTGCGGGTCATTCGACCGTCACCGATTTGGCAAGGTTGCGCGGCTGGTCCACATCGGTGCCCTTGGCCACCGCCG
>NZ_JAYKSL010000018.1:0-114116 GCF_035481585.1 Salipiger marinus
CCCCGGGCGTGGTCATGGCATCGGCCACCGCATCCGACAGCACGAAGCGCATCTGGCGCCGCCCGCCCTCGAGGCGCTCTTCGGTCTTCACGTCAACGCCCCGCCCGGACTGGTCGATGAAGGTAATCTGCGGCATCTGCGGCAGCATCGCCGCCCCCACAGGTCCAACAGCCCCGCCCTGGGCAAACGCCGCCAGCGGCGGCATGCCGCCCGCATTGATCGCCTCCAGCAGCGCCCGATGCCGCGCGGTGGCATTGGCATTGACCACAAACTCGCCGGAGCTGAGCCAGCTCAGCCCCTTGTCGGCCCGGCTGCCGCCGGGAAAGTATTGCATCCCGCCATCGGCATTGGCCGGGATCGCGCCCGCACCAGCCCCTGCCGGGGCCGCTGGACTGCCCGGCGCGATGGCGCTGAAGAGCATCCCCAAGAGCCCGCCCTCGCCGCCGCCCAGCAGCCCCGCCAGCGGGCCTTCGCCCAGCAGGAGCGCCTTCATCGCGGCATCATAGATGGCATCACCCAGCCGGGAGATGGCGGCGGCGGCCTCGTCGCCGCCCCGGGCCAGCCCGGTGATCGCGTCAAAGCCCACCGAGCGGAAGGCGTCACAACCGCAGCGAAATGGCGCTCTGTCCGCGCCGCTGTCGCTCGTCCAGGGCGCAGCGAAAGACTGGTTTGCGCCGTGGCAGGCAGCCCGTAGCCCTGATCTGGGCGCGATGGCCTTGATGCTCCCGCCGGTTGACTAGGGCGGGCCGTCTGTGTCAGACGCGCGGCTTTCATGAAGCACCCGGCGCGCTGGCCCCGGGCCCAGCCGAAGGAAGGATCCATGGCACTCACTCTGCGTCGCAATCGCGACCGCGATCTGGCGCCCTTGGCAGAAATGCTGACGGACGCGGAAATACCCTTGCTCAATCCCAATGCAAAAGTGCCCTTCGATGAGGTGGAATGGCATCGCAAGTGGCTTGGAGACAGTGAGGATGTCTCCTTCTACCTGCAGGATGCTACCGGACGGGACGTCGGGTTCTTCGCCCTGCGGGAGGGTATTGGGCCGGAAGTGCGGCACCTCACCTATGTCTATCTCGCCGAAGAGGCGCGCGGCGGGGCTGCCGCGGAACTGACGGAGCGGGTGGAGCAGGCGGCGCGGGATCTCGACGCGCTGATCCTGACCTTGAAGGTGGATCTCGACAACGCGCCCGCCTTCAATGCCTATGTATCGGCAGGCTACGAGGAGCTGTCCCGTCGCCACGGCATGGCTACGATGCGGCTGGATCTGGAGAAGCGGTTCGCCACATGACCAGTGCGATCTGGCGGGGTCTGCCGGGACGCTGCGAGTGGCCGCAAGCTCTGCCTCGCCGACATTGGGGCCGAATGGCGTGAAGTGCCGCGCGCGTGCCCTCTCCTTGATCACCAGCGCGGACAACCACGCAGCCAAGACAGCGCAGGCCTTCCGGCGTAAAATTGGGGGCCACTCGAGCAGGCCTTCGCAACAGGCGCGTGGCAGCTCATGGGCCTGTTTTATTTGCCTATCCGCCATGTGGGACAGAGGCGCATAAGTGGGTGATCCCCGGCCCACTTCCGAATGCGCCCACGAGGCCGAAATTGCGCCGTAAAGTGCATTAAAACAGGCGTTTTAGGTAGGTTTCACAAAGCTATATCGGGTTTTATCCCTCCGGCTGCGGGACGCCGCAAATAATGTGCCCCGCCGGCCTTCGTAAGGCGGTTTCGGCTGCGACTGCAAAACACGCCCTCCAGCCCGCGCGCCGCACAACCCTCTGGCATTATTACCATTCTGGCATCTTCCGAGCGCCACTGCCGTCACTGCAAGAATAGATGTCACTCTGCCCGGGCCTTCGGGACCGACCAGATCGGCGCTGAACCCGAGGATGTCAGCGGGCTACGGCCAGAGCACCCTGCGCGGCTCCGGCAAAGGCGGTGCTGTCATCGGTCGCCCACGTCCACCTAAGTCCAGTCCCCGGCCGCGGTGCCGAAGGCGCTGCAGTGCCCGGCATTGGCGACCGTGGAACTGGTCTGCGGATCGGGATGGCTGCCGGTATCCTCGGGGCTGAGCTCGGGCTGGCAGATCGCCTCCGGCGCCAGCGCCCCCCGCTTGGGCGCAGAAGGCTGGCTAAAAAGGGGCCCGGTCCAGTTCGGCCAGCCGGTTGGCCACGGCGCCGGAGGCGGCGAGCCCGGTGCTGAGGGCGAGTACGGGGAGCATTTCCAGCGTGCCGCCGTCATGCGCCAGCAAGTCCTCGGCGCCGGCGAGGCTGGTAAGGTCGATGGGTCTGACGCCATTGTCGGGCATGGGCGTATCCTCAGAAGACAAGAGCCCGACGGTGGCGCCGGAAACAGTGTCACCATTGCGCGGCGCGAGGCGGTATTTGGCCGGGCCTGCGGGGGCGCAGGCGGGCGGGCTCCAAGATCCTCGGCTAGGGACCGGCGCTGCCATGCCTTGCCGGAGCCGCGCCGCCGAGATCCATGCAGCGGCGCTGCAGCGGGGAAAAGCCCGGGCGGTCAGGCACGGGCGCAGGCGCGCAGGAAAACACGAAAAACGGCCGCACCCGGAGGTGCGGCCGTTTTTGAACTTGCCGTCAGGCGGGGGATCAGGCGGCGCGCAGGCCCAGCACCTCGTCGACCTGCCGGGCGGCGGCCACTTCGTCGCCACCGGAAACGGCGGCCACTTCGCGGGTCAGCCGTTCCAGCGCGGCTTCGTAAAGCTGACGCTCGGAATAGGACTGCTCGCGCTGGTCATCGGCGCGGTGCAGGTCGCGCACCACTTCGGCGATGGCGATCAGGTCGCCGGAATTGATCTTTTGCTCATATTCCTGCGCGCGGCGCGACCACATGGCCCGCTTGACCTTGGCCTTGCCCTTGAGCGTCTTCATGGCCTGATTGACCACATCTGGCGTCGACAGCGACCGCATGCCGATCTCGCTCGCCTTGTGCGTGGGCACACGCAGCGTCATCTTGTCCTTCTCGAAGGAGATCACGAACAGTTCCAGCGTGATGCCGGCGATTTCCTGCTCTTCGATGGACATGATCTGACCCACGCCATGCGCGGGGTAGACCACATAGTCATTCGGGCGGAATTCGTTCTTCTTGGTCTTGGTCATCCAACAGCGTCCTTAGCAGCCAAACCCTGCACGCGGGCGACAGAAAAGACGGACGGATATGCAAAGCATCCCGTTCGCCTGAAGATCAGCGTCCTCTTGCTCATGCTCCGGGAATTGACCCGTGCGTGCCTGTGCTTGGTTTCAACATGAGTGCCCCTGAACATAGCACAAAAAGCACGCCCTTCCTAGGACTCTGCCGTTTGGGCAAACATGCCTTTTGTTCCAAGGGCTTGGAGAGATTTTTTTACCTGCGGCGCGCAGGCCGCGGCGAATCGCTGATCAGCCGCCCTCGCCCGGCGCTTCGGAGAAATACTTCTCCAGCTTGCCGGCTTCGCCGTCGCGCTCCTCGGCCTCGGGCAGCTGGTCCTTCTTGGTGACCAGCACCGGCCACATCTCGGAATACTTGCGGTTGAACTCCACCCATTTTTCCATGTCCGGCTCGGTGTCGGGCCGGATCGCATCGGCGGGGCATTCGGGTTCGCAGACGCCGCAGTCAATGCACTCGTCGGGATGGATCACCAGCATGTTCTCGCCCTCGTAGAAACAGTCCACGGGGCAGACTTCCACGCAGTCTGTGTATTTGCAGGCGATGCAATTGTCGGTGACGACATAGGTCATGGGCTTGGCATTCCGCTTGGGCAGGAGATCGGTGATTCCCTAGACCAGCGGCCGGGATCATTCAAGCACATCCCGGCTGCGGTCCAGCATGCGCCGGTCACGTTTTGTGGGGCGGCCCCCGCCATCATAGCGGGGAGCCTGTGCCTGTGGCGGATCAGCCTGTGGCGGGGCCAGATCCTCGTAAAGCGCCTGCGCCTCGGGGGCGGGACCGCGCCTGTCGCCAAGCGCCGCGATGCGGATCACCCGCACCGCGCGCGCCTGAGTGAAGGTCAGCACATCCCCCGGCCCCACCGCGAAGGCGGGCTTGGAGACGCTGGTGCCATTGACCCGCAGCCCGCCCGACACGGCCTTGGCGGCAAGGCTCCGCGTCTTGAAGAAGCGGGCCTGCCACAGCCATTTGTCGATCCGCAGCTTCAGCGGCGGGCTGTCGGGGTCAGCGGCCACTCAGGACTTGCTCTTGAACCCCATCAGCGCGGCGGCGAAGGGGTTGTCGGGATCGATGCGGTCCTTCTTCTCGGGCCGCGATTCAAAGGTCTTGGGGCCGCTGTCGGGACGCGGACCCTTGCCGCCGCCCTTGGGGCCACCCTTGCCGCGACCGCCCTGACCGGGCTTGCCGCCGCCTTTCGGGCCACCCTTGCCCCGGCGCTCGCCGCCGCCTGCACCCTCGGCGCCTGCACCTGCACCTGCGTCACGGTCGCGCGGCGCGCGCCGCGATCCGCCTTCGCGGGGTTCGCGGGCCTGACCGCCGTCGCGCGGCTCGCGGGCACCCTGACCTTGGCCCTGACGTCCGCCGCGCGCACCCCGGGTGCCGCCCCAGGTGAAGGTGTAGAAGGCTTCCATCTCCGGACCGGCCAGCGCCTCGTCGGGGGCGGTGCCGGGCAGGATTTCCTCTTCGGGGGTCTCGGCGATGTGATCGCTGACCTCTTCGCCCTGAGCGTCCTCCGCCACGGGCGCGACACCCTCGTCCTCCAGCTCGATGGCTTCGGGCACCGCATCGGCGGCGGCGGGCATGTCGGCGGGATCGGCCATGGCGGCGGGCGTGGCTTCCAACTCGCGCGCGGCATCAAAGACCGGCTGCTCCTCGGCGGGTTCCGCCTCGGGCTCGCTGGTTTCGGTCACCACGCGGTCGGCGGCACGGACCTTGCTCCGCTCGCCCTTTTCGGCGCGGTAGCCCATGCCCTGCATCAGATCGGCGAACTGGTCCAGCGTCATGCCGGTGATCGACAGCATGTCGGGCTTGGCTTCGAACCCGCCCCGGCTGTCCTCGCCGCGCAGCATGTCGGCCAGACGTTCCAGCATGTCGATGCGGATCGCGCGCTCGCCCGCCGGACGGTAGCCTGCCAGCGTGTAATGCTGCATCGGCACGTCGCGGATATTGGGCACGGTCACCAGCCCCGGCGGCGGCGCCTCGGGGAAATGATCCAGCCCGTTGGCCAGCGACCACAGCACCAGCCGCAGCCGGGTCGGCGCGGGCTTCAGCAGCAGCGGCATGAAGATGGTATACTGGCCGAACCGGACACCGTGCTTGCGCAGCGCGCCCCGGCTGTCCTGATCCAGCTGCTTGACGTCCTCGGCGACCTGCGAACGGGGAATGATCCCCATCGTCTCGACCAGCCGGAAGGCAAAGCCGCGCGCCAGACCGGCCAGAGCCTCGTCGCGCTGGATGGCCAGCAGCGGCTCGAACAGGGCCGCGATCTTGCGGTCGATGAAATGCTGCAGGCGGCGTTCCACCTTCTGCGCCACATCATGCCCGGCCTCTTCGTCGACAAAGACCGAGATTCGCGGCTTCAGCGGGTCATCACCCTTGACCAGCTTGCCCACCGCCTGAGCGCCCCACATGAGGCCCCCCTGCTCGGTGAAGTCGATCTCGGTGTCGGGGGCGTTATAGAACCGGTCCGCCCGCAGGTGGAAATGCGGCGCCAAAGCCTGCAGCGACGCGGTTTTCAGCGTCTTTGCCTCCTGCCCCGTCGCGCCGGCATCCTGCCGGAAGCGGAAGCCCTCAAGCCGACCGACGAATTCGCCTTCGACGGTCACTTCTCCGTTGTCGTTCACCTCGGCCAAGAGGGTCTCCTTCTGCTTCAACCGGCGCAGCAGCACAGAGGTGCGCCGGTCTACAAATCTTTGCGTCAAACGCGCGTGGAGCGCGTCAGACAGGGAATCTTCTACCGCGCGGGTCGCCTCGCGCCAATGGCTTTCATCGTCGACCCAGTTCCGCCGCTGCGCCACATAGGTCCAGGTGCGGATATAGGCCAGCCGTTTCGACAACGCATCAATGTCCCCATCGGTTCTGTCGATGCGCTGCACCTGCTGCGCGATAAACTCCCGAGGGATGCTGCCGCGTTCGTGCAGATGCCCGTAGATAACCGACAACAGCCCAGAATGTTCGCCATGACTTATGCCGCGAAAATCGGGAATGCGGCAGACATCCCAAAGCAGCTGCACCGCCTGCGGGCTGGAGGCGCGGGCGCGCACCTCGGCCTGCGCCGTCAGCGATTTCAGCGCCATCAGGTCATCGGCCTCGCGCGCTTTCACCAGCGTCGGATCCTCGGGCGACATCTCCAGCGACTCGATCAGTTTTTCCGGGGTGCCAAAGGACAGTTTTGCGTTGCGCCAGTTGAGCTTGCGGAGCGGAGTGAAACTATGGGCGGTGATCGCCTCCACCCAGTCGTCGGGGATCTGCCCCGCCTCGCCGGTGGTGCCGAAGGTGCCGTCGCGCATCCCCCGCCCGGCCCGGCCCGCGATCTGCGCCAGTTCGTTCGGCATCAATTCGCGCATCCGGCGGCCATCGAACTTGGTCAGCGAGGAAAACGCCACATGGTCGATGTCGAGGTTGAGCCCCATGCCGATGGCATCGGTGGCGACCAGATAATCGACCTCGCCATTCTGATAAAGCTCCACCTGCGCGTTGCGGGTGCGCGGGCTGAGCGCGCCCATGACCACGGCGGCGCCGCCCTTGGTGCGGCGGATCAGTTCGGCGATGGCATAGACATTGTCCACCGAAAACCCGACGATGGCGCTGCGCGGCGGCATCCGGCTGATTTTTTTCGATCCCAGATAGCTGAGCTGGCTCATCCGCTCGCGGCGCAGGAATTCCACCCCCGGCACCAGTGCCGAAATCGGCCCGCGCATGGTGTCGGCGCCCAGAAACAGCGTCTCGTGCAGGCCGCGCATCCGCAGCAGCCGGTCGGTGAAAACGTGGCCACGCTCGGGATCGGCGCAAAGCTGGATCTCGTCGATGGCGACAAAATCGCAGCCCATGCCCTCGGGCATCGCCTCAACCGTGCAAATCCAGTATTGCGCGCGCGGCGGCACGATGCGCTCTTCGCCGGTGACCAGCGCCGCCACCGAAGGCCCCCGGGCCTTGACCACCTTGTCATACACCTCGCGGGCAAGCAGCCGCAGCGGCAGCCCGATCATGCCGGTCCTGTGACCCAGCATCCGGTCGATGGCGTAATGGGTCTTGCCTGTATTGGTCGGGCCAAGAACGGCCGCGATCCGTGCGCGTTGGGCCATGAAGCCGCCTTGTTCTCCGGCCCGGATCCCGAAGGATCAGAGCGCCGTGCCCCGCACCTCGGTTTCGAGCCGCTGCATTGCCTCGGTGACGGTCTCGTCATGAGGCCTCAGGTCCAATACCTGCGAGTAGGCCCGATAGGCAAGGCCTGTATCACCCAGCTGTTCGTAGATGGCGGCGACGCCCTGCAGCGCGCCAAAATGATCGGGGTTCAGCGCCAGCGTGTGTTCCAGCGCGTCCATGGACGGGCCCAGCATCTCGGCGCTGTAATAGGCCAGCGCCAGTTCCGCCCAGCCCTCGGCAAAGCCGGGCGCGTGGTCGGTGAGGGCGGTCAGATGTTCGATGGCGGCTGCGGTATCCTGCACCTCCAGCGCGTCGCGGCCCCGCTTCAGCAGCAGGTCCATGGCGGCGGATCCGGATTTGGACCATTCCAGCCGCAGCTCTTTTTCCAGCCGCTCCGCCTGCGCGGCATCGGGGGCCGCGCGCAGGTCCGCCAGCAGGTCGGCGGCGCGGTCGGCCAGCGCTGCGCCGGGTATGGAATACATGACCAGCGCGGCGGTGGCCGCGATGATAGATTTGTATTTGGCGTGTGTCCTGCTCATACAGGGAAGTGTAACCCAGCCCTGCTGGAAAGCCAGCACAGGATTTCGTGAGGAGACCCCGGAATGAGCGCAACATTGCAGGCGGCCGTGGCCGCGCTGAACACCAAGCTGGACGGCGCGGGATTCGATGGCGTGGCCAAGTTCGTCATCGAGGACGAGGGCAGCATCCTTGTCGACCAGAACGGCGCGCGGCAGGAGGATGCCCCCGCAGACGTGACGCTGTCGGCGGATGCCGAAACCTTCCGCGCCATTCTGGAGGGGGATCTGAACCCCACCGCCGCCTTCATGGGCGGCAGGCTCAGCATCGATGGCGACATGGGTGCGGCCATGCGTCTGGCGGGCGTGCTGTCCTGATGCTGCTCGCGGCCCCTTTCCATGCGGAGCTTGCGGAAGGCCCCGAAGGGGCTTGCGCCTTCTGGATCAAGGCCGAGGACAACCTGCGGCTGCGCATTGCCCAGTATCCCGGCCCGGTCGAGGCCACAGGCACCGTGCTGCTGTTTCCGGGCCGCACCGAATATGTCGAAAAATATGGCCGGGTGGCGGCGGAATTTGCCCGCCACGGCTTTCACACCCTGACCATCGACTGGCGCGGACAGGGGCTGGCCGACCGGATGCTGGACGATCCGCGCACCGGGCATGTGCATCTTTTTGCCGATTACCAGAAAGACGTGGCGGCGCTGGTGAAGGCGGCAGAGGCGCTGGACCTGCCGCGACCGTTCTTCCTGCTGGGGCATTCCATGGGCGGCTGCATCGGGCTGCGCGCGCTGATGAACGGTGCCCCGGTGGCCGCCGCTGGCTTCACCGGGCCGATGTGGGGCATCCGCTTTACCGGGCCGGTGCGGCAGGCGGCATGGGCGCTCAGCTGGTCGGGGGCGCGCATGGGGCTGGGCCATGCCTATGCCCCCTCCACCGGGCCGGGCAGCTATGTCGCGCAGGCGGCGTTTGCGGGCAACCTTCTGACCACCGACCGCGGCGGCTGGGACTACATGCGCCGTCAGGTCGAGGCGATCCCGGAGCTGCAGCTTGGCGGGCCCTCGCTGCGCTGGCTGCACGAGGCGCTGGCGGAATGCCTTGCCCTGTCGCGCCTGCCCTCGCCGGATCTGCCCTGTCTGACCTTCATGGGATCAAATGAACGCATCGTCGACGTGCCCCGCATCCGCGCCCGTATGGCGCGCTGGCCGCGCGGACGGCTGGAACTGGTGCAGGGCGGCGAACACGAAGTGCTGATGGAGGATGCGGTGACCCGGGGCCGCATCGTGGCGCAGCTGGCGCAGGTGTTCACCGCCGCCGCCGCAGGCGCCGAGGACATGCGCCGCGCCTGATCTTTCCCGGCCCCGCCCGCGTGCTAGAACAGGCGCATGACGGATCCTGTGCTACGCTTCACCGAACGCGGCATGTATTGCCCTGCCGCCGATGCCTATGTCGATCCGTGGCGCCCGGTGCCCCGGGCCATCATCACCCATGCCCATTCCGACCATGCCCGCCCCGGCATGGGATCGTATCTGTGCACGCCGCTGACCGCAGCGCTGGTGCGGCACCGGCTGGGCGACGTGCCGGTGCAGGCGCTGCCCTATGGCACGCCGCTGCGCATGGGCGCGGCCACGGTCAGCTTTCATCCCGCAGGCCATGTGCCCGGCTCGGCGCAGGTCCGGCTGGAGGTGGCGGGACAGGTCTGGGTGGTGTCCGGCGATTACAAGCTGGAAGCCGATGGCGTGTCGGAGCCCTTCGAACCGGTGCGCTGCCACGGCTTTGTCACCGAATGCACCTTTGGCCTGCCGGTCTTCCGCTGGGATCCGCAGGCGCAGGTCGCAGCCGAACTGAACCGCTGGTGGGCGGCGAACGCCGCAGCGGACCGGGTGTCGATCCTTGGCGCCTACAGTCTGGGCAAGGCACAGCGGCTGATCGCCATGCTGGACCCGTCCATCGGGCCGGTGCTGACCCATGGCGCGGTCGAGGGCACCAATGCGGTGCTGCGCGGGCTCGGCGCCTTTGCCCCCGCGACCGAACAGATCACGCCGGAATTTGACCGCGCCCGCGCCCGGGGTGCCATGGTCGTGGCGCCACCCGCCGCGCTTGGCAGCGCATGGGCCCGCCGTCTGGGCCCGGGATCGGAGGCCTTTGCCTCGGGCTGGATGCGGCTGCGTGGCATCCGGCGCAGGCGCGGCGCGGAGCGCGGCTTTGTCATCTCGGATCATGCCGACTGGGACGCGCTTTTGCGCTCCGTGGCAGAGACGGGGGCGGAAAAGATATTTCCGACGCATGGTTACACCGAAATCTTCGCGCGCCACCTGAAGGCCGAAGGTTATGATGCCACCCCGGTTCCCACCGAATTCGGCGGCGATGACGAGGCGGAAGCGGAGGCGGGCGCATGAAGGAATTTGCGCAGCTTTTCACCCGGCTCGACCAGACCACCAAGACCAGCGTCAAGACCGAGGCGCTGGCGCAGTTCTTCCGCGAGGCACCCGAAACCGACCGGCTCTGGGCCGTGGCGCTGTTTTCGGGCCGCAGGCCCAAGCGCGCGGTGACCACCACCGACCTGCGGCTCTGGGCCGCCGAGGAGGCAGGCATCCCGCTCTGGCTTTTTGAGGAAGCCTATCCCATCGTGGGCGATCTGGCCGAAACCATCAGCCTTGTGCTGCCCCCCGCCCCGAATCCGCAGGAGCAGTCGCTGACGCAATGGATCCTCGAGCTGCGCACCATCGCCCGCGCCGCCCCCGAGCAGCGCCGCGCCGGGGTGCTGGCGGCTTGGGCGCGGCAGGGCACCACGGAGCGGTTCCTGTTCAACAAGCTCATCACCGGCGGCTTTCGCATCGGCGTCAGCCGCAAGCTGATGACCCGCGCGCTGGCACAGGCGACGGGGCGCGACGAGGCGGCGCTGGCGCTGCGGCTGATGGGCACATGGGATCCCGAAGCCACCACTTGGGCCGCGCTGACCGCCGAGGAGGATGCGGACAGCGATGCCAGCCGCCCCTACCCGTTCTGCCTTGCCTCGCCGCTGGAGGATCCGCCCGAGTCGCTGGGCGATCTGTCCGACTGGCTGGCGGAATGGAAATGGGACGGCATCCGCGGCCAGCTGCTGCTGCGCGGCGGCACCCATCATCTGTGGTCACGCGGCGAGGATCTGATCACCGACAGCTTTCCCGAACTGGCGCGGGCGGCGGATTTCCTACCGCAGGGCACGGTGATCGATGGCGAGATCCTCGTCTGGGGCAACGGCGCGCCCCAGCCCTTTGCCGCGCTGCAGGCGCGTCTGGGGCGCAAGACCGTGCCGAAAAAGCTGCTGGCCGAGGCGCCGGTGCGGCTCGTGGCCTATGATCTGCTGGAAGACGGCGGAGAGGATCTGCGCGCCGCCCCCTTGTCCCATCGGCGGGCGCGGCTGGCGGCGCTGCTCGACGGGCTGCCCGATGAGGCGGGGGTCGACCTGTCGCCCGCCGTCACCGCCCCGGACTGGGCGGCGCTGGCGCGGCTGCGGTCCGAGGCGCGGGAGCGGCGCGCCGAGGGGCTGATGCTGAAACGGCTTGCCTCGCCCTATCGCGACGGGCGGCGGCGCGGCGACTGGTGGAAATGGAAG
This sequence comes from Salipiger marinus, assembly GCF_035481585.1. Taxonomy (NCBI): domain Bacteria; kingdom Pseudomonadati; phylum Pseudomonadota; class Alphaproteobacteria; order Rhodobacterales; family Roseobacteraceae; genus Salipiger; species Salipiger marinus. The sequence goes on from NZ_JAYKSL010000018.1 coordinate 11,407, forward strand.
CTGGATCCGCTCAGCGTCGATGCGGTGATGATCTATGCCCAGCAGGGCCACGGGCGGCGGGCCAACCTGTTCACCGATTTCACCTTTGCCGTGCGCGATGGCGAGGCGCTGGTGCCCTTCACCAAGGCCTATTCCGGGCTGACCGATGCCGAATTTGCCGAGATCACCACATGGGTGCGCCGCCACACGCAGGCGCGGTTCGGCCCGGTGCGGCAGGTCACGCCCGATCTGGTCTTCGAGATCGCCTTCGAGGGGATTCAGGCCAGCCCCCGCCACAAATCCGGCATCGCGCTGCGCTTTCCCCGCATGGCCCGCTGGCGCCGCGACAAGCCCGCCTCCGAGGTCGACACGCTGGAGGGGCTGCGGGCGCTGCTGGCGCGCTATGGCTGAGGGGGGCGGGAGATAGAAAAGCGCGCTGCCTGCTGCCTGCCACGGGCGGGCTAAGAGAAACAGGAGGGGGCTCTGCCCCCGCCCCCTGCGGGGGCTCCCCCGGGATATTTGTGCCAAGAAGAAGCCGCAGCCGGGGCGCGCGGCGCTTTGGCCTTGAACACCGGGGGATGCGGCCCTTACCTGTGGGGCCAGACAGTCAAGGAGAGACATGATGACGCCCGATCGGCTTTTCGACGCAACCGCCGCCGCTGGTGGCCGGGATCTGGGCGATCTGCCCGAATGGGATCTGACCGACCTTTACCCCGCCCCCGACGCGCCCGAGCTGAAGCGCGATCTGGACTGGCTGGAGGAGGCCTGCGCGCGGTTTGCCGAGGATTACGAGGGCAAGCTGGGCGATCTGGACGCGGCGGGCTTTCTGGAGATGATCCGCCGCCACGAGCGTATCGAGGCCGTGGGCGGGCGGCTGATGTCCTATGCGGGCCTGCGCTATTACCAGCTGACGCTGGATGCGGAGCGGGCGAAGTTCCTGTCCGACTGTCAGGAAAAGCTCACGCGCTTCACCACGCCGCTGGTGTTCTTCACGCTGGAGCTGAACCGGCTGGAGGATGCGTTTCTGGACGGGCTCTTTGCCGCCGATCCCGAGCTTGGCCGCTACAAGCCTGCCTTCGACCGCATCCGCGCCATGAAGCCGCATCAGCTTTCCGACGAGATGGAGCATTTCCTGCATGACATGGGCGTGGTCGGCGATGCGTGGGAGCGGCTTTTTGACGAGACCATCTCCGGGCTGAGCTTCGAGATCGACGGCGAGGAGATGGGGCTGGAATCCACCCTGAACCTGCTGACCGAACAGGACCGCAGCAAGCGCGAGGCGGCGGCGCGGGAACTGGCCCGGGTCTTTGGCCGCAACATCCGCACCTTTGCCCGCGTGCACAACACGCAGGCCAAGGAGAAGGAGGTGATGGACCGCTGGCGCAAGATGCCCACCGCGCAATCCGCCCGGCATCTGGCCAATGACGTGGAGCCCGAGGTGGTGCAGGCGCTGCGCGATGCGGTGGTGGCCGCCTATCCGCGGCTGTCGCACCGCTATTACGAGCTGAAGCGCAAATGGCTGGGGCTGGACCGGATGCAGGTCTGGGACCGCAACGCGCCGCTGCCCATGGAAAGCACCCGCATCGTGGGCTGGGACGAGGCCGAGCGCATGGTGATGGAGGCCTATGCCGGGTTCGATCCGCGCATGGCCGAGATCGCCGAGCCGTTTTTCCGCAAGGGCTGGATCGATGCCGCCGCCAAGCCCGGCAAGGCGCCCGGGGCCTTTGCCCATCCCACCGTCACCGAGGTGCATCCCTATGTGCTGCTGAACTATCTCGGCAAGCCGCGCGACGTGATGACGCTGGCCCATGAGCTGGGTCATGGCGTGCATCAGGTGCTGGCGGCGGGACAGGGCGAGATGCTGGCCTCCACCCCGCTGACACTGGCCGAGACCGCGTCGGTCTTTGGCGAGATGCTGACCTTCCGCGCGCTGCTGGACCGGGCCAAGGATCAGGCCGAACGCAAGGTGCTGCTGGCGGGCAAGGTCGAGGACATGATCAACACGGTCGTGCGCCAGATCGCCTTTTACGATTTCGAATGCAAGCTGCACGAGGCGCGGCGCGGCGGCGAGCTGACCCCCGAGGACATCAACGCGCTGTGGATGTCGGTGCAGGCGGAAAGCCTTGGCGGTGCCTTCGACTTCATGGAGGGCTACGAGACCTTCTGGGCCTATGTGCCGCATTTTGTGCACTCACCCTTCTATGTCTATGCCTATGCCTTTGGCGACGGGCTGGTGAACGCGCTTTACGCCGCCTATCAGGAGGCGCCGGAGGGCTTTCAGGACAAGTATTTCGACATGCTGAAGGCGGGCGGGTCGAAGCACCACAAGGCGCTGCTGGCGCCCTTTGGTCTGGATGCCACGGATCCGAAATTCTGGGACAAGGGCCTGTCGATGATCGAAGGCTTCATCGACGAGCTGGAGGCGATGGAGGACTGATCCCCGGCCATCGGGCTTTCTGGCCGGGGGCGGGATGCCTCCGGCGGGAGTTTATCCGGCAAGATGAAGGGGCGGGCGCGGTGCGGCTGCCCCTGTTGGTTTGTGTGCTACTTCAGCTGGCTGTCCTTGGAGCCGCGGCGGTTGAAGCCCGCGCGGGTCTGGGGTGTGCGGTCGCGCTCCTGCTGGCAGTCGAGGCAGAGCTTGACCCCCGGCAGGGCGGCGCGGCGCGCCTCGGGGATCGGGTCTTCGCATTCGGCGCAATGGCTGCGGCTTTCGCCCACCGGCGCGCGCCGCGCCTTGAGCCGCGCCAGTTCGTCGCGGATCGAATCCTCGATCTGGTCATTTACCGCGCCGTCGCGCGTCCAGCCTCCGGCCATGCGTCACCTCCGATCCTGTCAAGATAGCGGCGCCGCGCGCCGGGTCCAGAGGCTTTGCGCGCCTCGGGCTTGACTTTGCGCCGTCAAGCCTAGGTCACGGAAAAAGGAGGCCCCTGTGATGCGTGCGATTTTTCTTGGTCTTGGACTTCTTGCCGCCCTGCCCGCCCTTCTGGCTGCCGCCGAGCCGCAGCAGGGCTTCGTGTTTGACAGCATCGATGGCGGGGTGCTGGCGCTGGACGAATGGCGCGGCCAGCCGGTGCTGGTGGTCAACACCGCCTCGCGCTGCGGCTTCGCGCCACAATATGACGGGATGCAGGAGATCTATGACCGTTACCGCGACCGCGGGCTGGTGGTTCTGGCGGTGCCGTCGAATGATTTCCGGCAGGAGCTGGGCAGCGAGGCGGCGGTCAAGGAATACTGCGAGCTGAACTTCGACCTTGACCTGCCGATGACCACGATCACGCCGGTGACCGGCGCGGGCGCACATCCGTTTTACCTGTGGCTGCAGGACGAGGCGGAATTTGCGCCCTCGTGGAATTTCAACAAGGTGCTGATCGGGCCGGAGGGCGACTTTGTCGCGACTTGGGGATCGACCACGCGCCCGACCTCTGCCCCGATCCGGCGCGCGATCGAACCCCTGCTGGACTGATCCGGCTCAGCCGCGCAGAGCGGCGCGGATCTGGTCCTTCAGCAGGGCGCGGCTGCGGCGCAGTTCGCTTTCGGCGTGATCTGCCATCGGGGCCACGAGGGTTTCGGCGCGGTGCACTTCGCGGTTGATGTCGTGGTACCGCTCCACCAGCTGGGCGAAATGCCGGTCCTGCTGTTTCAGCACCGAAATGCGGTCGGCCTGACCGGGGAAGTCTTCGTGCAGGTCATGCGGCACATGCGACATGGGCTATCCTCCTTGGATCTGTCCCGGGCAGTATCGCCGCGATGCCAAGGCCGCGCCTTGATCTGGCGCAAGCCGGATCAGCGGCGCGCCTTGCGCCAGCCTGCCGCCCGCGCCTCGGCTTCGGTGCAGAACCAGCGTTCGCCCTTGGCGGTGCTGATCTGGGTCGCGCCGTAATGCTCCTGTCCGGGGGCGTGGAAGATGCGTTCGCCCTTGCGGGAGATGTTGCCCTTGATCGCGCAGTCCTCGGGCGCCCCGGCGCTGTTGGCGACGGCCTGCGCCTGCCGCATTCCGGCGCGATAGTCCGACGGGCGGTCGATCTCTTCGCGATGCAGGCCGCGCAGGGCCACGACCGCGCGCTTTTCATCCAGATCATAATCCATGGAATAGCGGCGGAAGGCGAAGGCCAGCCCGTCCGAGACCAGGGTCCGGCCCAGATCGGCGCCGTCCACGTCGCAGCGGGCCAGCGTGCGGCCATAGCCATCCTGCCCCAGCGCGGTGCAGCGGGCGGCGCGGCCCTCATAGCGGGCGCGCACTTCCTGGGTGACCCATGCGCCGCAGGACCAGACCTGCGCCGTGCCCTCGCCGCAGAGCTGCGCCTGTTCGGGCGCGTCCACGCCATGCAGGCGCACGCGGGTGCCGCCGATATCGAAGGTGTCGCCGTCGATCACATGGATCGGGCCACGGGGATCCGCTGCCAGCGGTGTGGCCAGCAGCGCGAGAAGAAGGGAACAAATGCGGATCATGGCCGCATCTTGCAGCCCGCCGGGGCGGGATCAACCGGATTCGTTAACCTTCGTTAAGATTTCCGCGGCAGGCTCAGCGCTGCGCCGTCTGCCATTCGGGATGGATCCATGGCTGCACGTCTTCGGCGGGCAGGCTGCGGCACAGGATGTGATCGGCGACCTTTTCGCCCACCATGATCGAGGGCGCGTTGAGATTGCCATTGGTGATGCGCGGAAAGATCGAACTGTCGACCACCCGCAGCGCGTCCACGCCGATGACCCGCGCCTCCGGATCGACCACCGCCATGGGATCCTCCGGCGCGCCCATGCGGCAGGTGCCGCAGGGGTGATAGGCGCTTTCCACATGCTCGCGCAGGAAACCGTCCAGCTCTGCATCCGACTGCAGCGCGGCGCCGGGCTGGATCTCGGCCCCGGCAAAGGGGGCGAAAGCGGGCTGGGCAAAGATCTCGCGCGTGAGGCGGATGCAGGTGCGGAAATCCTCCCAGTCCTGCGGATCGCTCATGTAGTTGAAAAGGATGCGCGGGGCCGCTTCGGGATCGCCGCTGGCAAGGCTGATGGCCCCGCGCGAGGCGGAGCGCATCGGACCCACATGCGCCTGAAAGCCGTGGCCTTCGGCGGCGGCCTGCCCGTCATAGCGCACGGCGATCGGCAGGAAATGGAACTGGATGTCGGGATAGTCCACCCCGGCGCGCGACCGGATGAAGCCCGCGCTTTCGAACTGGTTCGAGGCGCCCAGCCCCTTGCGGGTGAAGAGCCACTGCGCCCCCACCAGCGCCTTGCCCCAGAGATTCCAGTAGGAATAGAGGCTTACCGGCTGCTTGGCCGCCATCTGCAGATAGATCTCCAGATGGTCCTGCAGATTCTGCCCGACGCCGGGACGGTCCACCAGCGGCGTGATGCCATGCTGCGCCAGATGGGCGGCAGGGCCGATGCCCGACAGCATCAGGAGCTTCGGCGAATTGATCGAGGAGGCCGACAGGATCACCTCGCGCCGCGCCTCCACCACCTCGATGGCGCCACCGCGCAGGATTTCCACCCCGGTGGCGCGGCCCCCGGTCATCACCACGCGCCGGGCAAAGCCGCGCACCAGCCGCGCGCCCAGCTTCTGCGCGGGCCGCAGATAGGCATTGGCCGCCGACCAGCGCCGCCCGCGCCAGACCGTCATGTCATAGGGGCCGAAGCCTTCCTGCTGGGGGCCGTTGTAATCGGGGGTCAGCGGATAACCCGCCTGCCCGCCCGCCTCGACAAAGGCGCGGGTCAGCGGGTTCTGCCGCCCGCCCCGGGTGACATGCAGCGGGCCGCTGTCGCCGCGCCACGCGGCGTCGCCGCCATGGCCGCCATCGTGCCAGTGCTCCATCCGCTTGAAATAGGGCAGCACCTCGGCATAGCTCCAGCCCTGCGCGCCCATCTCGGCCCATGTGTCATAGTCGCGGGCATGGCCGCGCACATAGACCATGCCATTGATGGAGGAACTGCCGCCCACCACCTTGCCGCGCGGGGTGGCCAGACGGCGCCCGCCCAGATGCGGCTCCGGTTCAGAGCGGAAGCCCCAGTCATAGCGCGGCATATTCATGGGAAAGCTCAGCGCGCCGGGCATCTGGATGAAGGGCCCGGCATCGCTGCCGCCATGTTCCAGCACGATGACGCTGCGCCCGGCTTCGGCCAGCCGGAAGGCAAGCGCGCAGCCGGCGGAACCGGCGCCCACGATGACGTAATCGGCCTGCATGGCGGTCTCCTGTGACGGGGATGCGCCGGTGGCGGGGTCGGACGCCTCCGGCGGGAGTTTATCTGGCAAGATGAAAGGGCGGGGGTTCGGTCAGTACGGTGCCTCGACCGGGCCCATGCGCACGAAGACGGATTTCAGCTGCGAATAATGCTCGATCGCGGCGCGGGCGTTTTCGCGGCCCACGCCCGAGGCCTTGGTGCCGCCAAAGGGCACCTCGACCGGGGCGTCGTTATAGGAATTGATGAAGCAGGTGCCCGCCTGCAGCCGCGCGATGACGCGATGCGCGCGGGTCAGATCGCGGGTGAAGACCCCGGCGGAAAGGCCGAATTCCGTGGCATTGGCGCGGGCCAGCACCTCCTCCTCGCTGTCGAAATCGAGCACGGACATGACCGGGCCGAACACCTCGTCGCGGGCCACTTCCATGTCATCCGTGACATCGGCAAAGACGGTGGGCGCCACAAAGAAGCCGGGGCGGTCGGGGATGGTGCCGCCGCAGACCAGCCGCGCACCTTCCGCCTGCGCACGGGTGATGAAGCCCATCACCTTGTCGCGCTGTGCGGCGCTGACCAGCGGGCCAAAATTCGTGGCCTCGTCCAGCGGATCGCCCATCACCACGCCCGCCAGCCGCTCGGTGAGGCGCGCAAGGAAAGCCTCGCGCAGCGCGCGGTGCACGAAGACGCGGGTGCCGTTGGAGCAGACCTGCCCCGAGGAGTAGAAATTGCCAAGGATGGCACCCCCCACCGCATCGTCGAGATCGGCATCCTCGAACACGATCAGCGGCGACTTGCCGCCCAGTTCCATGGTCACATGTTTCATGCCCGCAGCAGCGGCGGCATAGACCCGCGCGCCGGTGGGCACCGAGCCGGTGAGCGAGACCTTGGCCACGCGCGGATCGCTGACCAGCGCCGCGCCGACCGCGCCCCGTCCCTGCACCACGTTGAAAAGCCCGGCAGGGGCCCCCGCCTCCACAAGGATCTCGGCGATCTGCAGCGCGCAGAGCGGGGTTTCCTCGGAGGGTTTGAACACCATGGCATTGCCGCAGGCCAGCGCCGGTGCGGCTTTCCAGCAGGCGATCTGGGTGGGGTAGTTCCACGCGCCGATGCCGACGCAGACGCCGAGCGGTTCGCGGATCGTATAGGCCCAGTTGGCGCCCAGCGGGATATGCTCCCCGGTCAGGTTGGCGGCGAGCCCGCCAAAATATTCCAGCGCATCGGCGGCGGAGCTGGCATCGGCCACCAGCGTTTCCTGCAGCGGCTTGCCGGTGTCGAGCGTTTCCAGTTCCGACAGCGCGCGGTTGCGGGCGCGGATCAGGTCGGCGGCGCGGCGCAGCACCCTGCCCCGTTCGGCGCCGCTGCGCTGGGCCCAGTCGGCCTGCGCGCGGGTGGCGGCGGCCAGCGCCGCGTCGATCACGGCGGGCGTCGCCTCGTGCAGATGCGCGATCTCGGCGCCGGTGGCGGGGTGGATCACGGCGAGCGCCGCGCCCGCGGCATCTTCCAGCCATGCGCCATCGACAAAATGGCTGGCCTGCGGTTGCGGGTTGATCATGATCTGTCCTTTGTCAAAAGCGCATGGGCCGCGCGGTGCACCTCTGCCGCCGCCTCTCCGACGCCCTGCCCGGCGAGCGCGGCGCGCAGATAGACCCCGTCGATCAGCGCGCCGATCATCCGGGCATGGCCGACAGGATCGGGGCTGCGCCCGCGCAGGGCATGGGTCAGGTTGGACTGCAGGCGGCGCTGGTAGATGGTCAGCAGCCGCGCCGCATCGGGGTCGCGCTGCGCCAGAACGTAGAAATTGAGCCATGCCGAAACGGTGGCGGGCTGAAAGCAGCTTTCGGCGAAATTGGCGGCGATCAGCGCCTCCAGCCGGGCGCCCTGTGGCGCCTGATGCAGGGCGCTGCGCACCTCGGCGGAATAATCGGCAAGGATCTGGCGCATGGCGGCCAGAAAGATCTGCGCCTTGCCGCCGAAATAGTGGTGCGCCAGCGCGGGCGACATGCCCGCCCGCCGCGCGATCTGGCCCACGGTCACATCCAGCGTGCCGCGTGCGCCGACCTCGGCCACGGTGGCCGCCACCAGCGCCGCGCGGCGCATCGGTTCCTGTGCTGGTCTGGGCATGGCATCCTCCGGGGCTTCGCGCGCAGGATGCGACAAGTTGATTGACTGGTCAATCAACAAAAACGGGAGCGCCGCGCCTCAGGCCTGAATCGTGCCCAGAACCGTCTTCGGCGGCAGGCGCGCCACCTCGACGCCCCGGTCGGTGCGGCGCAGGCTGTAGCCGTAGCCGCGCATCCGGAACCGCCATTCCGCCTCGGACAGCGTCTTGCGCCGCTCGCTCAGCAGGAAGGCGGTGACCTCTTCAAGCGACTCGGTCAGGTGATTTTCTGCGAACATGTCCATTCTCCGGTGCAGGTGACTGAACGTCAGGCTGCCGCCGGAATGAGGCACAAATGCGCAGGGCGCGGGGCGATTTCGCAGAAGGAAACGGTCTGTTTCGTGGCGTCAGAGCTTGGTTTCGGGCCCCGAGGGCGTGACGCGGCGTTTCAGCACCGCCTCGCGCCATGTGATGAACAGTACCGAGCCGATGATGACCAGCCCGCCCGCCACCACGAAGGGATCGGCGGGTTCGGCAAAGAAAATCGCCCCCACCAGCACCGACCAGACCAGCTGCAGGAAGGTGACCGGCTGCGTCACCGTCACCGGGGCGGCGGCAAAGGCCAGCGTCATGGCGTAATGCCCGCCGGTGGCGAAACAGGCGACACCGAAGAGCACCGCCAGATCGGACCATGTGGGCGTGACCCAGACCGCGGCGGCGAATGGCGCAAGGCCGATGGTGACCGAGACCGACAGCAGCGCCACCACCGCCGCGGGCGACAGCTCGTCGGTGATGATCTTGGCGATGAGATAGGAGACCGAGAACAGCAGCGCCGTGGCCAGCATGGCGAAATGGCCGGGATCAAGCTCGCGGAAGCCCGGGCGCAGGATCAGCAGCGCGCCGCCAAGCGCCGCGACGATGGCGAGGATGCGGCGGATCGCCAGCCGTTCCTGCAGCACGAAGACGGCGAGGATCGTGACATAGACCGGGGTGAGGTAGTTCATCGCCGTGACTTCGGCCATGGGGATGCGCGACATGGCGAAGAACCAGCAGATCACGCCGATGGTATGGGTGATGCCGCGCAGCGCCGAGAGCCGCCATTGCCGCGGAGTGAGGCGCATGCCGCGGATCGACCGCCACATGGGCACCAGAAACACCAGCCCCAGCAGATAGCGCAGGAAGGCGGATTCCGCCGCGGGCACCCGCCCGGCCAGAAGTTTGACAAGCGCCGTGACCCCCACGAAGCAGAGCCCGGTGACGATCATCCAGAAAATGCCCCGCGCGGGCTGGAAGCTTTGGTCGGTCATGCCTCCTTGGTAGACTGCCTGTCGGCAGAGGCAAGCCCAAGCGTGCTCCGGGCATGGGTTTGCGCCCGGACGCGGCGGGGCAGCGCCCGGCGGCGCGGTGGCAGGGGGCGCTGCCCCCGGCGCCTGCGGCGCCTCCCCCGGGATATTTGGGGTCAGAAGAAGGGCGCATGGCTTGACAGGCAGCGGGGGCGGCGCGACAAGGCGCGCACACATATCAACCCGCAACCGGGCGTTCCGTGGGCGCCAGACCGACGAGGAGAATTGGCCGATGGCCCAGATTTCCCTGACATTTCCCGATGGATCCCAGCGCGAGTTCCCGCGCGGCGTGACCGCTGCCGAGGTGGCGTCCTCGATCTCCAAGAGCCTTGCGAAAAAGGCGATCTCGGCCAGCGTCGATGGCGCGCACTGGGATCTGGCCTGGCCGCTGGAGAGCGATGCCTCCATTGCCATCCACACCATGGCCGATGACGCGCCCGCGCTGGAACTGATCCGCCATGACTTTGCCCATGTCATGGCGCGCGCCGTGCAGGAGATCTGGCCCGACACCAAGGTGACCATCGGGCCGGTGACCGAAAAGGGCTGGTTCTACGATTTCGACCGGGCCGAGCCGTTCACGCCCGAGGATCTGGGCCGCATCGAGGCGAAGATGAAAGAGATCATCAACGCCCGCGAGCCGGTCCGCACCGAGATCTGGGACCGCGAGCGCGCCCGCCAGCATTACATCGACGCGGGCGAGCCGTTCAAGGTGGAGCTGCTGGACCGCATCCCCGAAGGCGCGCCGATCCGCATGTACTGGCATGGCGACTGGCAGGATCTGTGCCGGGGCCCGCATCTGCAGACCACCGGGCAGCTGCCCGCCGATGCCTTCAAGCTGATGGGCGTCTCGGGCGCCTACTGGTTCGGCGATGTCAGCCGCCCCATGCTGCAGCGCGTCACCGGCGTCGCCTTCCGCAACCGCGAGGATCTGAAGGCGCATCTGACCTTCCTCGAGGAGGCCGCCAAGCGCGACCACCGCAAGCTTGGCCGCGAGATGGATCTGTTCCACATGCAGGAAGAGGCGCCGGGGCAGATTTTCTGGCATCCCAACGGCTGGACCATCTACACCACGCTGCAGGATTACATGCGCCGCCAGCAGCGCCGCGACGGCTATGTCGAGGTGAACACGCCGCAGGTGGTGAACCGCAAGCTCTGGGAAGCTTCGGGGCATTGGGAGAATTACCGCGAGAACATGTTCATCGTCGAGGTTGACGAGGATGGCGCCCGCGACAAGGTCATCAATGCGCTGAAGCCGATGAACTGCCCCTGCCACGTGCAGATCTTCAATGTCGGGCTGAAATCCTATCGCGACCTGCCGCTGCGCATGGCGGAATTCGGATCCTGCGCGCGCTATGAACCTTCGGGTGCGCTGCATGGCATCATGCGGGTGCGCGGCTTTACGCAGGATGATGCGCATATCTTCTGCACGCTCGACCAGATCGAGGCGGAATCCACCAAGTTCATCGAGTTTCTGGCCAAGATCTATGCCGATCTGGGCTTCGAGCGGTGGCGGGTGAAGCTGTCGACCCGGCCGGAAAAGCGCGTGGGCTCGGACGAGATCTGGGACCGGATGGAGGCGGCGCTGGCCAATGCCTGCACCGCGGCGGGGTATGAGTATGAGCTGTTCCCCGGCGAGGGCGCCTTCTATGCGCCGAAGCTGGAATTCGTGCTGACCGATGCCATCGGGCGCGACTGGCAGTGCGGCACGCTGCAGCTTGACCCCAACCTGCCCGAGCGGCTGGACGCGAGCTATGTCGGCGAGGATGGCGCCAAGCACACGCCCTTCATGCTGCACCGCGCCTGTCTGGGCTCGTTCGAGCGTTTCATCGGCATCCTGATAGAAAACCACGCGGGCCGTCTGCCGCTGTGGCTGGCGCCGCGTCAGGTGGTGGTGGCCTCCATCACCTCCGAAGCCGATGGCTATGTGGCCGAGGTGGTGGCGGCGCTGCAGAAGGCCGGGCTGCGGGCCGAGGCCGACACGCGCAACGAAAAGATCAACTACAAGGTCCGCGAGCATTCGGTGGGCAAGGTGCCGGTGATCCTTGCCGTCGGCCATCGCGAGGTGGAGGAGCGCACCGTCAGCCTGCGTCGCCTTGGCGAAAAGGACACGCGGGTGGTGGCGCTGGAGACGGTTCTGGCTGATCTGGCGGCAGAGGCCACGCCCCCCGACCTGCGCTGAGCCGCGCCTGTTTCTGCAGAAGGCCCCGGAGCGGTTCCGGGGCCTTTTTGCTGGGGTCAGAGCCGGTAGCCGCCGGAGACGGTCAGCACTTCGCCGGTGATGAAGGAGGCCGCGTCGGAGGCGAGAAAGCGCACGGCGCGGGCCACGTCCTGCGGCCTGCCCAGCCGTCCCAGCGCGGTCTCGGCCAGAAAGGCCTGCTGCAGATCCGCCGGGCGCGGGGTTTCGGGCGTGGTGATGGCGCCGGGGGCCACGGCATTGACCCGGATGCCACGTGGCCCCAGTTCCTTGGCCATGGCGCGGGTCCAGAGGTTGAGCGCGGCCTTGCTGGCCCCGTAAAGCGCCGCCCCGCGGGGCGGCAGCACCGCATTGACCGAGGAGATGCTGACGATGGCCGCGCCCGGCGCCAGATGCGGCAGCGCGGCGGCGAGCAGCGCTGCGGGCGCCAGCAGGTTGACCGCCAGCAGCCCCTGCCCCGCCTCGGCATCGGCGCTCTCGACCGGGCTGGGGCTGATCTGGCCCGCATTGTTCACGATCACGTCGAGCCTGCCGAAGCGCGCCAGCACCTCGGCCACCACGCGCGCCACGCTGTCGGGATCCGCCAGATCGGCCCTGATCGCCAGCGCGGCGCCGGAATCGGGCGGGGTGCTGCGCCATGTCACCGCCACCGCATGATCGGCGGCAAATTCGGCGGCGATGGCGTGGCCGATGCCGCGCGTGCCGCCGGTGACCAGCACCACCCGTCCCGGCGCGGTCATGCCCCCAGCGCCGCCTGCACCGATTTGTCCCAGCCCAGATACATCTCCTCCCCGGCGACGATCAGCGGGCGTTTCATCAGCGTCGGCTCATCCGCCAGCAGCGCCAGCGGATCGCGGGCGCGCGCCTCTTCTGAAAGACCGCGCCAAGTGGTGCTGCGCGTGTTGACCAGCGCCTGACCAAAGCGCGCGAAGGCCGCCGCCAGCACCGGCGCGGGCACGCCTTGGGCGCGCACGTCGATGAACTCCGCCGTTGGCAACGCCTTCAATGCCTTGCGGCAGGTGTCACAGGTTTTTAGTCCGTAAAGCTGCATCCGCAGTCTCCTTGCATCTTCCTCCGCCGTTTTAGGGCGGAATGCCGCAGGCGCGAAGTGTTTCGCTTGATTTTTACAGGCGCCGTGCAACTCTGGCAGGGTGATCTTCCACGGATCGGACCCGGACGGCCAAGGCGCCGGCCCACAGCCCCTCCGCACAGGAAGGTGACAGGGTGCCCGCTCCGGCGGGCGAGACGCAGGAAAGACTTGAAGGAGCACGGGACAGATGCCGAGCGGCACCGTGAAATGGTTCAACACCACCAAAGGTTACGGCTTTATCGCCCCGGAAGAGGGCGGCAAGGACGTATTCGTGCATATCTCTGCCGTGGAACGCTCCGGGCTGACCGGGCTCGCGGACAACCAGAAGGTCAGCTATGACCTGAAAGAAGGGCGCGACGGACGGATGATGGCCTCGGACATCCGGCCGCTGTAACAACTGCCGCCTCAGCGCGCCTGCAGCCGCCGGGCCTCCTGCCCGGCGAGCCGGATCAGATCGCGCATGAACGGCTTGTCCAGATCGCCGCTGCGGCTGGCGGCGTAAAGCCCGCGGGTGAGCCCGGTCGCGGTCAGTGGCCGGGTGACGTAATCGGAATTGTATTTGACCTCCCGCACCACCCAGTCGGGCAGCACGGCCACGCCCCGGTTCGAGGCGACCAGCAGCAGGATCACCGCGGTCAGTTCCACCTGACGGATCGCCGCCGGTTCCACCTTGGCGGGGGTCAGAAGCTGCGAGAACACGTCAAGCCGGGCGCGGTCCACCGGATAGGTGATCAGCGTCTCGCCGCGGAAATCCTGCGCCTCGATATAGGGTCTGGCTGCCAGCGGATGTGCTGCGGCGGCCACGAAGACCGGGCTGTAGTCAAAAAGCGGCGTGAAGGTGACCCCGTCCAGATCCTCCGGATCGGAGGAAATGACCACATCCACATCCTCCTTGACCAGCGCGGGCAGCGCGTCGAAGGCAAGGCCGGGCCGGATGTCCACATCCACGTCGGGCCAGCTTTTGCGGAAAGCCTCCAGCACCGGGAACAGCCATTCGAAACAGGCGTGGCATTCGATGGCGATGTGCAGCCGCCCCGAGGATCCCTTGCGCAGACCGTCGAATTCCGCCAGCGCCGCCTCGACCTGCGGCAGCACCTGTTCGGCCAGCCGCAGCAGGCGCAGCCCCGCCGCCGACAGGCGCATGGGCTTGGCGCGGCGCACGAACAGCTCCACCCCGGCCTGATCCTCCAGCCCCTTGATCTGGTGCGACAGCGCCGATTGCGTTATGTTCAGCGTTTCCGCCGCGCGCGCGAGCCCGCCCGCATCATGGATGGCCTTGATGGTGCGCAGATGGCGGAACTCGATATGCATCCTAGCGTCCGCTTCATGTTGTTGATGAGATTTATGAGTTTGTCTCACAAAGCCTGCTGTGTCACAAGGCGCGAAATCTGAACTGGAGCCCGGTCATGACCCGCCCCGAGATCTCTTTCGAATTCTTCCCGCCCCGCAATGTCGAGGCCACCTTCCGGCTGTGGGACACCGTACAGGCGCTGGCCCCGCTGAAGCCGCGCTTCGTGTCGGTCACCTATGGCGCGGGCGGCACCACGCGCGAACTGACCCGCGATGTGGTGGCGGCGCTGCACAAACGCTCCGGCCTGCGGGTTGCGGCGCATCTGACCTGCGTCGACGCCACGCGCGAGGAAACGCTGGGCATCGCCCGGCAGTTTCAGGAGGCGGGCGTGCAGGACATCGTCGCATTGCGGGGCGATCCGCCCAAGGGCTCGTCGGGCTTCACCGCCCATCCTGACGGCTTCGCCTCCTCGCTCGATCTGATCGCGGCGCTGCGCGAGGCTGGCGATTTCACCATCCGCGTCGGCGCCTATCCCGACAAGCATCCCGAAGCGGCGGATGCGCAGGCGGATGTGGCATGGCTCAAGCGCAAATTCGAGGCGGGCGCCTCCGAGGCGCTGACGCAGTTCTTCTTTGAACCGGACAGCTTTTTCCGCTTCCGCGATGCCTGTGCTGCCGCCGGAATCGACAAGCCCGTGGTGCCCGGCATCCTGCCGATCGAGAACTGGAAAGGCGCGCGCCGCTTTGCCGAAGCCACCGGCACCAAGATCCCCGGCTGGGTGATCGACCTCTTCGAGTCGCCGCAGGCCGAGGGGCGGCAGGACCAGATCGCCACCGAGCTCTGCACCCGGCTCTGTCAGGATCTGATGGCGGGGGGCGTCGACAAGCTGCATTTCTACACGCTGAACCGCCCCGAACTGACCCGCGATGTCTGCGCGGCGCTGGGGGTCACCCCGGAAACTGCCTTGGAAAACGTCGCCTGACGGCTGATCCCCGCCGGGGCGTGGCTTATCCGCGCCCCCGGCATTTCCTTTCCGCCGCGCCACATTAGTCTTTCTGCAGGGCAGAAAGACGGAGCAGGCATGCGGCTGGTGGTGTTTACCGATCTTGACGGCACGCTGCTGGATCATGGCAGCTATCGCTATGATGCCGCAGCCCCCGCGCTGGCAGCCCTGCGCCGTCACAACATCCCGCTGATCCTCGCCTCGTCCAAGACCGCCGCCGAGATCGCGCCGCTGCATGCCGCGCTTGGTCTGGGCCACTGGCCCGCGCTGGTGGAAAACGGCGCGCAGCGCATGGTGCCGGGGCAGCCCCCGGCCTGCGACGACTATCCCCGCCTGCGCGCCGCGCTGGACGCCCTGCCCCGCGAGGTGCGCGCGGGGTTCCGCGGCTTTGGCGACATGGACGCCGCCGAGGTGGCGGCGCTGACCGGTCTTCCCCCCGAGGATGCCGCCCGCGCCCGTGACCGCCGGTTCAGC
The DNA here is from genome assembly GCF_035481585.1 of Salipiger marinus. Lineage (NCBI taxonomy): Bacteria > Pseudomonadati > Pseudomonadota > Alphaproteobacteria > Rhodobacterales > Roseobacteraceae > Salipiger > Salipiger marinus. The sequence continues at coordinate 27,047 of NZ_JAYKSL010000018.1, forward strand.
GAACCGGGCCTGTGGTCCGGGACCGAGTCGCAGCTTGCCCGGTTTCTGCAGGTGCTGGCGGCCCAAGGCCTGCAGGCGCGACAGGGCGGGCGGTTCCTGACCCTGTCCCATGGCGGCACGAAGGCGGATCAGATGGCGGCGATCATGTCCGATCTGGGGGCAGAGCAGTCCTTGGCGCTTGGCGACGCGCCCAATGATGCGGAAATGCTGCAGACCGCCACGCGCGGCGTCATCCTGCCCAATCCCCATGGCCGCCCCGTCCCGCCCCTGCCGGGCGAGGTCACGGGCCATATCACGCGCAGCGCCCTGCCCGGCCCCGAAGGCTGGAACGCGGCGGTGCTGGCGCATCTTTCCGATCTTGGTTTTCCGGAGACCTGACCCATGGCGGACTTCCAGCAGAACGGCAATATCGCGCAGTTCCACAACCTGCGGGCGCGCCCGCTTGAGGAACTGGTCTACGAACTTGAGACCTTTGCTCAAAGCCGCAAGATTTCGCTGGTGCTGCCCAGCCTCTATTCGGAACTGGAGGGCGAGGCGCTGCCCGGCATCCTGTCGGAACTGGCGCAGGTCAGCTATCTGCACCGCATCATCATCGGGCTCGACCGCGCCGACGAGGCGCAGTATCGCCACGCGCGCGATTTCTTCTCGGTGCTGCCGCAGCAGACCACGGTGATCTGGAACGACAGCCCCCGGATGCTCAACATCATGGCGCGGCTGGATGCGCTGGGGCTCGCCCCGCAGGAGCCGGGCAAGGGCCGCAATGTCTGGGGCTGCATGGGCTATCTGATTTCCTGCGCCGACAGCGCGGTGATGGCGATCCATGACTGCGACATCGTCACCTACCGGCGCGAGATGCTGCACCGGCTGGTCTATCCCGTGGCGCATCCCGGCTTTTCCTATCAGCTGTCCAAGGGCTATTACGCGCGGATCGGTCAGGGCAAGCTCAACGGGCGGGTGACGCGGCTTTTGGTCTCGCCGCTGCTGATCGCGCTCAAGCGCACCATCGGCGACCGCGATTACATCGATTACCTGCGCGCCTTCCGCTATCCGCTGTCGGGAGAGATGGCGCTGCGCACCGGGCTTCTGCCCGATCTGCGCATCCCCTCGGACTGGGGGCTGGAAATCGGCGTGCTGTCCGAGGCATGGCGCAACCTTGGCCCCCGGCAGGTCTGTCAGGTGGAGATTGCCGACAGCTACGATCACAAGCATCAGGATCTGTCGCCCGAGGATGCCTCTCAGGGGCTGTCGCGCATGTCGGTGGACATCTGCAAGGCGATCTTCCGCAAGCTCGCCGCCGATGGCACGGTGTTCACCCCGCATGTCTTCCGCACGCTGAAAGCCACCTATTACCGCTCCGCGCTGGATCTGCTGGAGGCCTACTGGGCCGATGCGCGCATGAACGGGCTGGCGATCGACCGCCATGCCGAGGAACGCAGCATCGAGATGTTCGGCGAAAACATCGTGCGCGCGGGCCAGCTGTTCATCGAAAATCCGCAGGAAACGCCGTTCATCCCCACATGGAACCGGGTGCATTCCGCCGACCCGACGCTGCTGGCGGATTTCCGCGCCGCCGTCGCGGCGGACGAGGCGGAGTTTGGCTGACCCGCAGGCCTTGCCGCCACGGCACCGCCGCCGGCGGCCGGGTTTTTGCCGACCCGTCATTGACTTGCGCTAGCTCTGCCGGAAGTAGAACCTTTGCGCCGCGCCACCCGGCCCGCGGCAGATCACGACAGGAGGAAACGCATGGGTCTTTTGGGGATTGTTCTATCGCTCGGGCTGCTGATGTATCTGGCCTATCGCGGCATCAACGTGCTGATCCTGGCACCGCTCCTGTCGCTGCTGGCGGTGCTGCTGTCGGGCGGGCTGCCGCTGCTGGCCACCTACACGCAGGTGTTCATGCAGTCGCTGGGCGGCTATGTCATCACCTATTTCCCGCTGTTCCTGCTGGGCGCGATCTTTGGCAAGGTCATGGCTGACAGCGGCGCCGCGCGCACCATCGCCGAAACCATCGTGGACTGGGTGGGCGGCAACCGCGCCATCCTTGCCGTGGTGCTGGCCTGTGGCGTGCTGACCTTTGGCGGCGTGTCGCTGTTCGTGGTGGCCTTTGCCATCTATCCCATCGCCAACGCGCTGTTCCGCCGCGCCGATGTGCCCAAGCGCCTGCTGCCCGCCGCCATCGCGCTGGGGTCGTTCACCTTCACCATGACCGCCTTTCCCGGCACGCCCGCGATCCAGAACGCCATCCCCATCCCGTTCTTCGGCACCAATGTCTTTGCCGCCCCGCTTCTGGGCACGCTGGCCGGGGTCATCATGCTGGCAGGCGGGGTGCTGTGGCTGAACCGGCGCGCCGCCGCCGCCGCCCGCGCCTCCGAAGGCTATGGCACGCATGAAACCACCGCCGCCGACAGCTCCCTGCCCGAAGATGCCAACCTGCCCGGCTTTGCCGTGGCCATAGCCCCGGTGGTGACGGTGATCGCGCTCAACGCCATCTTCACCTATCTGGTCTTCCCGCAGATGGAGGCGGGCTATCTGGCAGAACCCGAATATGGCGCCACCAGCCTCGACAAGGTGGCGGGGATCTGGGCCATCATCGTGTCGCTGACCCTGTCCATCGCGCTGGCCATCGGGCTGAACTGGAGCCGCTTCGCCAGCCTCAAGGACAGCGTGAACAACGGCACCATGGGCTCGCTGCTGCCGATCTTCAACACCGCCTCCGAGGTGGGATATGGCGCCGTCATCGCCTCGCTTCCGGCCTTCGCGCTGATCCGCGACGCGGTGCTGGGGCTCTTTCCCGACAATCCCGTGGCCTCGCTGGCCGTGGCGGTCAACGTGCTGGCGGGCATCACCGGCTCCGCCTCGGGCGGCATGTCCATCGCGCTGGCAGCCCTTGGCGAACAGTTCGCCGCCATGGGGGCCGAACAGGGCGTCAGCATGGGGCTGATGCACCGGGTCACCGCGCTGGCCTCTGGCGGGTTCGACGCGCTGCCGCATAACGGCGCCGTGGTCACGCTGCTGGCCATCACCGGGCTGACCCACAAGAAAAGCTATGGCGACATCTTCGTGGTGGCGGTGGCGATCCCGGTCGTGGCCCTGATCACCGTGATCCTGCTGGGCTCGCTGGGGCTCTGACGCCGCTCAGCGGTTGGAAATCCAGCGGCACTGATAGGGCGCAAGGCGGACCCCGCCCTGCGCCACCACCTCCCCGCCCAGCAGGTCGCGCCACGGCTCGTCGGCGATCAGGTTCAGCGCGTCATGGGGGATCTCCACCTCCTCGTCGCTGACATTGTGCAGGGCAAAGATCGACTGGTCCCGGTCCAGCGACTGCCGCCACAGCCCGAACACCCGCTCGTCAAGCCGCAGCGTGAACTGCGTGGCATTGGGGTGAAAGGCGGGCTGACGCGCGCGCAGCCTCAGCCGCTCCGACAGCTGCGCCAGAACCTGCGCCTGCACCGTGCCGGGATCGTCCAGCGCCGCGGTCAGGTGGGGATAGTGCCAGCGGTGCCGGTTGATCGCCCGGTTCATGCCGCGCCGCGCCACCGCATCAAGGTCATTGGGCGTGCCCAGCATGGAATGGATGTAAAAGGCCGGGATCCCCTCCAGCGACATGACGATGGTCTGCGAGGCCAGAAACCGCGCCAGATGGTGCTGATCCTCTCCCTTGAAGCTGCGGGACATGGCGGCAAAAAACGAACAGTTCAGCTCGTAAGGCGCCTCGCCGCCGCCGGGCAGCGTGCGCATCGACACCAGCCCGCCAATGTCGCGGATGGTGTCGATGACGCGCCCGATCTCGGCAGGCGGCAGCAGCCCCTCGGCGGGGCGCATGCCGATGCCGTCATGGCTGGCGGTGAAGTTCAGATAGGCGCATCCCAGCGGCGCGGGCGGCATGCCGCGCTGCCAGCCGTTCAGACAGGCGGCGCTGCCCGACAGCATCGCATGCAGCACCAAAGGCGGCAGCGGGAAGTTGTAGACCATATGCGCCTCGTTGCGGTGGCCGAAATAGCTCAGGTTCTCGGCCTTGGGCACGTTGGTCTCGGTCAGCAGGATCACGGTTTCGCTGGCATGATCCACCAGCAGGCGCAGCAGGCGGATGAGGGCATGGGTCTGCGGCAGGTGGATGCAGGAGGTGCCGGGTTCCTTCCACAGAAAGGCCACCGCATCCAGCCGGATGATCCGCACGCCCCGGTCCACATGCAGCCGGATGATGCGCAGGATCTCCAGCAGCACCTCGGGATTGGCGAAATCCAGATCCACCTGATCATGGCTGAAGGTGCACCAGACATGGCGGCGGCCCATGGCGGTGTCGACCTCGCGCAGCAGCGGCGTGGTGCGCGGGCGGACCACCTGCGTCAGGTCATCTTCGGGTGCCGCTTCGACGAAGAAGCGGTCATAGGGCGCCTGCCCCTGCCGGTAGGCGGTGAACCACACCCCCTGCGACGAGACATGGTTCAGCACCAGATCCGACATCAGGTGAAAGTCGCGGCCAATGCGGCGGATGTCGGACCAGTCGCCCAGCTGCGGATTCACCTTGCGGTAATCGGTCACCGCAAAGCCGTCATCCGAGGTATAGGGAAAGAACGGCAGCACATGCACCCCGTTCACCACCCCGCGCAGCCGCGCCGTCAGGAAATGCCGCAGCAGGTCCAGCGGCTTGTGCCGCCCGTCGATCAGGCTGTCGCCATAGGTGATCAGCACCGCATCGCGCTGCGACCACAGCGTGTTGCCCGGACGGCGCGGGCGGCGGCGGCGGCCCCGCCCCTCGGGCCAGAACGCCTCGATCACCTGACTGGCCAGAATATCGGCATCAAGCTGCGGATAGACGAAGCGCAGAAGATCGGCGAGGCGGGTGCTGAACGAGGGATCGGTCATGACGGGGGGCGGCATCTCCGGCGGCTCCGGGCAGATGGGCACCAGCATGGCGCCCCGTCCGGCAGGGCACAAGAAGAAACTGCCCGCCCCTGCCCCGGCCCGCGTGTCGCACGCGGCAGTGAACAGGTCGCGGGCAGGCGCCACGCCGCCGCGCAGCTGGGGCATCACACCGGGCAGAGGCCTTGACGCGCCCGCCATAAGCGGCCAGCCAGAGGCGCCATCCCTTTTTCCGCAAAGGACAGACCCGCATGAGCTCGTTTGCGCTGACCGTCAAATGCCCCTCCACCCGCGGCATCGTCGCCGCCATCGCCGGCTTTCTGGCAGAGCATGGCTGCAACATCACCGACAGCGCCCAGTTCGACGATCTGGAGACCGGCAATTTCTTCATGCGCGTCAGCTTCCAGTCCGAAACCGGCGCGACGCTGGAGGTGATGGAGCCCGCCTTCGCCGAGGTCGCCACCCGCTTTGCCATGCAGGCGCAGTTCCATGACGAGAAGGCCAAGATGAAGGTGGTCATCATGGTGTCGCGCTTCGGCCACTGCCTGAACGACCTGCTCTACCGCTGGCGGATCGGCGCGCTGCCCATCGACATCGTGGCGGTGATCTCCAACCACATGGATTACCAGAAGGTGGTGGTGAATCACGACATCCCCTTCCACATGATCCGCGTCACCAAGGAGAACAAGCCGCAGGCCGAGGCGCAGATCATGGCCGTGGTCGAGGAAACCGGCGCCGACCTGATCGTGCTGGCGCGCTACATGCAGATCCTCAGCGACGAGATGTGCCAGAAGATGTCGGGCCGGATCATCAACATCCACCACAGCTTCCTGCCCAGCTTCAAGGGCGCCAACCCCTACAAGCAGGCCTTCGAGCGCGGCGTGAAACTGATCGGCGCCACCTCGCATTACGTCACCGCCGATCTCGACGAAGGCCCGATCATCGAACAGGACACCATCCGCGTCACCCATGCGCAGAGCCCGGACGATTACGTCAGCCTTGGCCGCGACGTGGAGGCACAGGTGCTGGCCCGCGCCATCCATGCCCATATCCACCGCCGCGTCTTTCTCAACGGCAACAAGACGGTGGTCTTCCCCGCCTCCCCCGGCAGCTACGCCTCCGAACGCATGGGCTGAACCGCCGCGCGCAGACCGCAGGCCGTGCCAGCGTCGCGGTCCGGCTTGCCTCCGGCGGGGATATTTGACCCAAGAAGAAGGACGAAGGTCGCGCGCCTGCCGCTTCTTCTTGGCAAAAATATCCCGGGGGGTGAGGCGCGGCACGCGCCGAGGGGGGCAGCGCCCCCCTCCTGCCCCGCTCAGGCGTCCTGCGGCGACGGGGCGGGGCGGAAGAGCCGCTCCGCCGCTTCGGCGCTGTAGCGCCCCAGCCGCACGTCCTCGACCACCAGCGCCGGGTCGCGCAGCGCAGGATCGCCATAGCCGCCGCCGCCGGGGGTGCGCACCCGCACCCGGTCCCCGGCCACCAGCGGGATGTCCTGCGCCTTGGACAGATGCTCGGGCGTGGTGGTGACGCCGCCACGGGTCACGCGCACCTCGTTCACCGCGCCGTCACCGCCCCCCAGCGCGCCCTGCGGGCCGGTGCGGCCGTGATCCATGACAAAACTGGCGCGGGCATTTCCCTTCAGCAGCTCCACCTCGTAATCGAGCCCGAAGCCGCCGCGATGCTGCCCCGCGCCCCCCGAGCCTTCGCGCAGCGCGTAGCGGTGATAGAGCACGGGAAACTGCTGTTCCATGATCTCCACCGGCGGCGCCTTGGAGATGCCGATGGTCGAGCAGCCGTTGGAGATGCCGTCGCCCCCGGCATAGCCGCCATAGCCGCCGCCCGAGATCTGGTACATGACGAAGCTGCGGCCCTCCTCGGGCACCTCGCCCCCCAGCGCAAAATTGCCCGAGGATCCGGCGGGGGACGCGGTGACGCGCTGCGGCAGCGGGCCGACAAGCGCGGCGAACACCGCCTCGGCGATGCGCTGGCTGACCTCGGCGGCGCAGCCGGAGACCGGGCGGGGATATTGCGCATCCAGAAACGTGCCCTCGGAGCGCTGGATCTCCAGCGGCTCGAAGGCGCCGGCGCTGATCGGCACATCGGGAAAGATGTGGCGCATGGCGAGATAGACCGAGCTGAGCGTGGTGGCGAGCACCGAATTCATCGGCCCCGCGCAGGGCGCCGAGGAGCCGCTGAAATCGAAGCTCAGGCGGTCGCCGCTGGCGGTGATGGCGAGCCGGATCTCCAGCGGCTCGTTCACCACGCCGTCGCTGTCGATATAGGCCACCGAGCGGTAGGTGCCGGGGGCGATTTCCGCGATGCGGGCGCGCATCTGCTGGGCGGCGCGGCTGCGCAGTTCGGCGATGGCCTCCTGCACCAGCGCATCGCCATAGCGGTCGAGCAGCCGGGTCAGCCGCGCCTCTCCGACATAAAGCGCTGCCGCCTGCGCCTTCACATCACCGATGCGCTGTTCGGCGACGCGGATGTTGGAGCAGATGATCGCGTAGATCTCGGGATCCATCACGCCTTTCTTGAAAAGCCGCACCGGCGGCAGGCGCAGGCCCTCCTGTTCCACCGAGGTGGCGGAGGCGGAAAAGCCCCCCGGCACCGCGCCGCCGGTATCGGGCCAGTGGCCGGTATTGCTGAGCCAGCAGAAGATCCTGCCATTGCGCCAGACCGGCATGGCAAAGCGCACGTCCATCAGATGGGTGCCGCCCAGATAGGGATCGTTGACGATGTAGATGTCACCCGGTTCAGGGGCGGTCACCGTGCCTGCCGCGATCATCTCGATGATCTTGCCGGTGGAATACTGCATCACCCCGACAAAGACCGGCAGGCCCTGCGAGCCCTGCGCGATCAGGCTGCCATCCTCGGCGGAATAGATGCCGTCGGAGCGGTCATTGGCCTCGGCGATCACCGGCGAGAAGGCGGCGCGGGAAAAGGTGAGATCCATCTCGTCGCAGACCTGCTGCAGGCCGGACTGGATCACGGTGAGGGTGATGGGATCAAGCGTCATGGCGACCTCCGAAGGCGGGGCGGGCGGCGGTGGCGGCGCGGGTCCGCCTCCGGCGGGAGTTTGTCGGGCAAGATGAAGGGCGGGCGCGGGTCATCACAGCGCCCTGACCGTGACGATCAGGTTGCCATCGGCATCCTGCGTGGCGGTATCGCCCGGCGACAGCACCAGCGTGCAGTCCATCTGTTCGACGATGGCGGGGCCCGCAAGCGTGGCGCTGGCGGGCAGATGGTCGCGCCAGTAGACCGGCGTGTCGTGCCAGTCGTCGAAGAACACCGCGCGGCTGCCGGTCCGCGCCTCGGCCAGCGTGGGCCTGCGGCCTGCCGCGTCGATCAGCGCCGAGAGATCGACCTCGGGGCGGCGCCCGATGACGGAGGTGTTGACATTGACCAGTGCGGGCCGGATTTCCGGCAGCGCCACCTGAAAGCGCCGGAAATAGGCCTGTTCGAAAAGCTCGGCCAGATCCTCGCGCGTGGGGGCGGGGCCGGGCAGCGCCACGCGCAGCAGATGGGTCTGGCCGATGAACTGCATGTCGACGGAATGGGTCACGCGCAGATCGGCGATCTTCACCCGTTCGCGGGCGATGGCGGCGCGGCCTTCCTCGATCTGGCGGGCGAACTGCGCGTGGACCTCCGCCATGTCGCAGGCGGCGAGCGGGCGGTTGACGGTGGTCACGTAGTCATGGCGCAGATCGGCCACGATACATCCCAGCGCATTGGTGATGCCGGGGCGCGCGGGCACCAGCACCCGGGGCACGCCCAGTTCGCGGGCGATGTCGCAGGCATGCAGCGGCCCCGCCCCGCCAAAGGCAAAAAGCGCAAAATCGCGCGGATCCTCGCCCAGCGAGATCGACACCATGCGCACGGCATCGGCCATCTTGGCGGTGGCGATGCGCAGCACTGCCGAGGCCGCCCCGGTTGCCGAAAGGCCCAAAGGCGCGCCCAGCTTTTGTGCGAAGGCCGCCTCGATATCGGCCAGCGTCACATCGCCCTGAATGGTGTTGAGCCGGGCGGGGTTCATCCGCCCCAGCAGCATGTTTGCATCCGAGATGGTGGGTTCGGTGCCGCCCTTGCCGTAGCAGATCGGCCCCGGCACCGATCCGGCGCTGTCGGGGCCCACCTGCAGCAACCCCGAGGCGTCGATCCGCGCCAGCGATCCGCCGCCCGCACCCACGGTGCGCACGTCGACCATGGGCACATGGATCGGCATGGCATATTCGATCTCGATTTCGTGGCTGACGGCGGGATCGGCGCCGCGGATCATCGCCACATCTGTGGAGGTGCCGCCCATGTCATAGGTCAGAAGATCGGGAATGCCCGCCCGCCTGCCGGTATAGGCGGCGGCCATCACCCCCGAGGCGGGGCCGGACATCACGGTCTTCGCCGCCTCTTCGGCGACGATGCGCGCGGAGACCATGCCGCCATTGCCGGTCATCACCAGCAGGTCGCGGGTATAACCGCGCTCGGCCAGCCGGTCGGCCAGCCGTTCCACATAGCGGCGCAGCAGCGGCTGCACGCTGGCATTGACCGCCGCCGTCACGCCGCGTTCGTATTCGCGGCTTTCCGACAGCAGCGCATGGCCCAGCGTGATGTTGCCATTGGGCCATTCCTCGCGCGCGATTTCGGCGGCGCGCAGTTCATGGGCGGGGTTGGCATAGGCGTGCAGGAAATGGATCACCAGCGATTCACAATCCTGCGCCACCAGCGCGCGCAGCGCCTGCCGCAGCGCATCCTCGTCCAGAGCCGTGTGCACGGCGCCGCTGGCCAGCATGCGTTCGGGCACCTCCAGCCGCAGGTCGCGCGGGATCAGCGGACGGAACTGGCCCTTCATGCCATAGGCCTGCGGGCGGGTGCGGCGGCCCAGCTCCAGCACGTCGCGGAAGCCCATGGTGGTGATCAGCCCGGTGCGGCACAGGCGCCGTTCCAGCACCGCATTGGTGGTGGTGGTGGTGCCATGCACGATCAGATCCAGCGCCGCGGCATCGACCTCGGCGGCATCGAGCGCGTCAAGCACGCCGCGCGACTGGTTGTCGAGCGTGGTGGGCACCTTGGCCAGCCGCACCCGCGCCTGCGTGGCGTCATAGAACACAAGATCGGTGAAGGTGCCGCCCACGTCGATCCCGGCGATCTGGCCGGAGATCTGGCCCGGGCTGTGCTCTGCGCTGTGATCGGCGGTCTGGTCGAGATCTTTCATGCTGGGGTCTTGCCTGCGGTCAAAAGCGCCGCGCGCACCCGGTCGGGGGTGGCGGGCAGGTGGTGGATGCGCACGCCGGTGGCATGGGCGATGGCGTTGAGGATGGCGGGGGCGGTGGGGATGAGGCAGTGCTCGCCCAGACCCTTGGCGCCATAGGGGCCATGGGCATCGCCGGATTCGATCAGGATCGACCGGACGGGCGGCACGTCGCCCATGGTGGGAATGAGGTAATCGTGCAGGTTCTCGGTGCGGCCGGGCAGGAATTCCTCCATCAGCGCCAGCCCCAGACCCTGCGCCACGCCGCCTTCGATCTGGCCTTCGGCGGAAAGCGGGTTGATGGCGCGGCCCACGTCATGCGCGGCGGTGATGTGGCGCAGCCGGACCGTGCCCAGATCCAGATCCACCTCCAGCTCTGCCATCTGCGCGGCGGTGCCGAACACGGCATAGGGCGCGCCCTGCCCGCGCGCATCCAGAGGCGTGGTGGGCGGATCGTAGGTTTCGCTCGCCTCCAGCGCATAGGGGCCCGCGCCCGGCTCCAGCGCGATGCGGCGGGTGGCACCGCCTTCGGACAGTTCCAGCGCGCCGGGGGTGACATGGATCACCGCCGCGTCGGAGACATTGCCCAGCCGCAGGATCTGTGCGCGCAGCGCCGCCCCGCAGAGCCGCGCAGCATTGCCGGTGACAAAGGTCTGGCGGCTGGCCGAGGTCTTGCCCGCATCCGGGGTCAGGTCGGTATCGGCGCCGATGCGGGTGATGGCAGAGACCGGCACGCCCAGCGCCTCGGCGAAGATCTGCAGGATCACGGTGTTGGAGCCTTGGCCAATATCCACCGCGCCCTGATGCAAGCAGATCTCGCCCGCCGCAGTGATCCCCGCCCGGATGGTGGAGGGGTTCGACATGGAGGTGTTGCCGCAGCCATACCAGCCCGAGGCGATGCCGATGCCGCGTTTGACCCGCGTGCTGGTGGCGTTGAAGGCCTCCGCCTCGGCCAGCGCGCGGTCCCAGTGCGGGGCCAGCGCATCAAGGCAGGCGTCGATGCCCATGCCGGTGTCAAAGACCTGCCCGGTCACGGTGGGATCGCCGTTGCGCAGGCAGTTCAGGCGGCGGAAGGCCAGCCGGTCCATGCCCACCCGTTCGGCCAGCAGGTCGTAAAGCTGCTCCTGCGCCACCGCCGATTGCGGCACGCCGAAGCCCCGGAAGGCGCCAGAGGGCGCGGTATGGGTGTGGATCGCAGCGCTGTCCGCCTGATAGCTGGGGGTCAGATAGGGGCCGGAGGCATGGATCGGCACGCGGTTGGCCACGGTCGGCCCCCAGCTGGCATAGGCGCCGGTGTTGAACGTACCCTCGAACCGCGCGGCGGTGATGCGGCCCGTCGCGTCGCAGCCGATCTGCATGTAGGTTTCCGACGGGTGGCGTTTGGTCGAGGTGGCGATGCTTTCGACGCGGCTATAGGCCATGCGCACCGGGCGCCCCAGCCGCCATGCCGCCAGCGCCACGAAGGGCTGCGCGGTCAGGTCAAGCTTCGATCCGAACCCGCCCCCTACCGCCGTGGGCAGGATGCGCACCGCCTCTGGCGCAAGGCCAAGGATGCCCGCCAGCCCGTCGCGGTTCATGTAAGGCGCCTGCGTGCAGCAGCTGACCTCGATCCGGTCGCCGATGCGGCGGGCGGAGGCCGCTTCGGGTTCGATATAGCCGTGTTCGATGAAGCCGGTGGAAAAATGCCCCTCCACCACATGGGCGGAGGCGGCAAGTGCTGCCACGGCATCCCCGCGCGAGACATGGCCCCGGCACATCACGTTGCCCTCGCGCCCGGGGTGCAGATCCGCGACCGCCCCCGCCTCTGACGGGATCAGGGCGGCGGGCAGTTCGGTGTAGCTGACCGGAAAGGGCGGCAGATTGGCGACGATCTCGGCCCGGCCCACCACGGCGGCGACCGCCTCCAGCCGGAAGCGCGTCTCGGTCTCGGCCAGAACCGGCTGATCCTCGAAGCCGGGGATCACGCCAAAGGCGTTGCGCCCGGGAATGTCGGCGGCGGTCAGGATCAGGTCGAGCCCGGTCTTGCGCCGATACGCCTCCAGATCGCCGAAGGTGAAGGCGGCGCGGTGATGCGGCGCCCGGATCGCCTTGACCACCAGCGCATCGCCGGGGGCCACGTCATCGCCAAACCGTTCGGTACCCGCCACCTTGGGCCAGCCATCCAGCCGCGCGATGGAGGCCCCCACCCCGCCCTCGGTCAGCAGCGGCGCGTCGGAGGCATCAAGAACGGCGGCGATGATCTTGCGATAGCCGGTGCAGCGGCAGAGCACGCCGCCCAGCGCATCCGCGACAGCGCCTTCATCCAAGGGCGCGCGCTCGCGCAGCAGCGCCACGGCGGAAACCATCATGCCCGGCGTGCAGATGCCGCATTGCGCCGCCTGATGCCGCTGGAAGGCCTGCGCCAGCCGCCGCGCATCGGCATCCCGCGCCACCAGCCCCGCCTGTGTCTCGATCACCCGGCCCTGCGCTTGCCCTGCGGCGGTGATGCAGGCACAGACCGGCACGCCGTCCAGCAGCACGGTGCAGGCGCCGCAATCCCCGGCATTGCAGCCCACCTTCACGTCCCGCGCGCCCGCCTGATCGCGCAGCACCTCGGACAGCCGGGCGGTGGCGGCGGCGGGCACGGTCACCTCCGCCCCGTTGAGCGTAAAGCCGATATGGCCAAGCGGCGCGTCAAGCGACATGGGACACCTCCAGCGTCTTGTGCAGCGTATCATGGATCAGCGGGCGCACCGCATCGCGGCGATAGTCGGCGCTGGCGCGCACGTCGTCGATGGGCGCAAGCTCCGGCAGCGGGGCCGCCACCACCACCGCGCGCAGATCGGCGGCGCGCTGGCCGACAAGCGCGGCCTCCAGCGCGCCGAGCCTTACCGCCACCGGCGAACAGGCCCCCACCGCCACGCGGGCGGCGGCAATGCGGCCCTGCTGCCAGTCGACCACCACCCCCACCATGGCGATGGAGATGACCAGATAGCGCCGCGCCCCCAGCTTGCCGAAGCCGCCGGTGCCAGACCGGTCGGGCACATGCAGCGCGGTCACGATCTCGCCTGCGCCCAGCGCGGTGCGGCGCGGCCCCAGCAGGAACTCCGCCAGCGGCAGGCGGCGGGGGCCTTCGGGGCCTGCCAGCGCCACCTCCGCCTCCAGCGCCAGCAGCGCGGGCACGCCATCGGCGGCGGGCGAGGCGTTGCACAGGTTGCCCGCCACGGTGCCGGCGGACTGGATCTGCACCGATCCCACCTCGCGCGCGGCGGCTTTCAGCCCCGCAAAAAGCGGCGGCAGCTCGGCGCGCAGGATCTGCCGCCATGTCACCGCCCCGCCGATCCGCCAGCCAGAGGCGTCGCGGCGGATGCCCTGCAGATCCGGCACCCCTGTCAGGTCGATCAGCGCCGGTGGCGGCGGCCCGTCGCGCAGCGCCGGATAAAGGTCGGTCCCTCCCGCCAGCAGACGGGCGCCGCCCTGCCCCAGCAGCGCAAGCGCATCCTCCAGCGATTCGGGGCGGTGAAGCGTCATGGCGGCCTCCTGTCGGGGAAATCGGGTGGCGAGACTTCATTCGTATGCAAACGATACAAGCACAGCCTAGGAAGATGCCCGAAAAGTTGTCAATTGCCTTGAGCGGCTGTCTGGTGATTTCGGGCCAGAAAGTGAATTTCGTTTGTATACGAATGAATTTTCCGCCAGCATCTGCTGCGAAATGATGCAAAGAGGAGCACCCTGTGACCGAGCTTGCCCCCACTCTTGTCTATCGTGGCGCCGATGCGGGATTCGCGGCACCTGCCAACTGTTTTGCGCTGACCGTGACCGAGGTGCAGCATTACACCGACCGCCTGTTCCGGTTCCGGGTGACCCGCCCCGCCAGCTTCCGCTTCCGGTCGGGGGAGTTCGTGATGATCGGCCTGCCCAATGCCGAACGCCCGGTATTCCGCGCCTATTCCGTGGCCTCGCCCGCATGGGATGAAGAGCTGGAATTCTATTCCATCAAGGTGCCGGATGGCCCGCTGACCGAGCATCTGCAGAAGGTGGCGGTGGGCGACACGGTGCTGATGCGCAAGAAGCCCACCGGCACGCTGGTGCTGGACGCGCTGCGCCCCGGCAAGCGGCTGTGGATGCTGTCCACCGGCACCGGCATCGCGCCCTTTGCCTCGCTGATCCGCGATCCGGAAACCTATGACCGCTTCGATCAGGTGATTCTGATGCAGGGCAGCCGGCTGGTCAGCGAACTGGCCTATGGCGCCGAAATCACCGCCGCCACGCTGGCGGATCCGCTGGTGGGCGAGGCGGCGACGGGTCGGCTGCGGCTTTATAATGCCACCACGCGCGAACCTTACCGGGTGACCGGGCGGATCACCGATCTGCTGACCTCGGGCGCCGTGCATCAGGCGCTGGATCTGCCCGCGATCACCCCCGAGGAAGACCGGGTGATGATCTGCGGATCGGTGCAGATGCTGCAGGACTGCCGCCAGATCTGCCTTGATCTGGGGCTGACCGAGGGGGCGAACAACAAGCCTGCCGAATTCGTGGTCGAAAAGGCCTTCGTCGACTGAACCGCCCCCCTCGGAGACGCAAACTTGTTGACAGACAATCGAGTCGCGTGCGTTCGTATACAAACGAATTACGCGAGCCTCGCAGAACCGGAGCCAGCGCCGTGACCGACACCATCGCCCCCCCCGCGCGCCGCAGCGCCGCCGACAAGCCGGAGAAGATCCGCTGCGATGCCTGTCCGGTCATGTGCTACATCGCCGAAGGCCGCGCGGGCGCCTGTGACCGCTATGCCAACGAAGGCGGCGCGCTTGTGCGGCTCGACCCGCTGACCATTCTGGAAAACCGCGAGGATGGCGCCGTGGTGCCCTTCCTTGACCGCGAATGGGATGGCGAGATCGTGTCGGGCGAGGATGCCTTTGTCACCGCCGTCGGATCGGGCACCACCTATCCCGATTACAAGCCCGCGCCCTTCATCGTCGCCTCCCGCGCGCGGGACGTGGACATGATCACCGTGGTGACCGAAGGCATCTTTTCCTATTGCGGCGCCAAGGTGAAGATCGACACCGACCGCCATCTGGGCGCCGAATGCGCCGCCGTCCGCGCCGAGGGCGAGGTGATCGGCCATGTCACCACCTCGGAATATGGCAGCCAGATGCTGAGCTTGGGCGGCGTGCATCACCTGACCGGCGGCTCCAAGAAAGAGGGCCGCGTCACCTGCGCCACGCTGCTGGCCCTGTGCAATGGCGCAACGGTCGATCTGACCATCGACGGCGGGGCGGACCTGCAGATCGCTGCCGGTCAGGCGCCGGTGGTCAATGGCGCGCGCGAGGAACGGATGCGCGTCGGCTGCGGCTCTGCCACGGTGGGCATGTTCGCCGCGCAGTGGAAGGGGCTGGTGGACGAGGTGGTGGTGGTCGATGACCACATCACCGGCGTGATGTCCGAACATCAGGCGGGCAAGGTCATCGGCTGGCCGCAGACCGGCATCCGCATCAAGGGCCGCCGGTCGACGCCGGGGCGGTATTTTCAGGTGGCCGAACCCGGCACCGGCTGGGGCGGCACCGATCTGATCGACCCTCTGGCCATCCTTGACACATGGAAGCCCGAGGCATGGCCCGGCCTGTCGCTGCTGATGGTGTCGACCACCGGCGAACATGCCGCCTATTATGAGCTGAATACCGATCTGGTGCCGGTGCAGCAGGAGATGCCCGCGCGGCTGCTGCCCTCGGTCCGGCGGATCGAGGAGAACTGCGAACCCTCGCTGGCCTCTGTGCTGTTCATGGCCGGGGCTGGCGGCTCACTGCGCTCCGGCGTCACCGAAAACCCGGTGAGCCTGACGCGGTCGGTGCAAAGCCGTCTGACCCGGGTGACCTGCGGCGGCGCGCCGGTGATGATGTGGCCCGGCGGCGGCATCACCTTCATGGCCGATGTGACGCAGATGCCAAAAAACGCCTTTGGCTATGTGCCCACGCCCGCGCTGGTGGCGCCCATCGAATTCACCATGTCGCGCGCCGATTATCAGGCGCTTGGCGGGCATATGGATTACGTCATGCCGCTGGAACAGGCGATGCAGGGCCTGACGGGTCGGCAGAACGACCACCGCCTGTCGGGCCGCCGGTCGGAAACCCGCAAGAAGGGCGCGCCATGGCCGGTGTCGCGCAGCGGGGAACTGGCCTGATGGGCTGGGCCGAAGCCCCCACGGCGCATCTGGCGCAGGACGGGCGGCTGCGGCTGATCCATGGCCCCATCGACCTGATCGTGACGGCAGAAGGCCCCGCCCCCGCCGTGGCACAGGCCCATGCCCGGGCCCGCGCCGCCTTTGCCCCGCTGCTGGCAGAGCTTGCCGCCGAACTGCCCCGGCTGCGCAGCCCCCATGGCCCCGCCCCGCAGGGCGCTGTCGCGCGGCGCATGGTGGCGGTGACGGCTCCCTTTGCGCCCATTTTCGTCACGCCCATGGCGGCGGTGGCGGGGGCGGTGGCGGATTTTGTGCTGGCCGCCCTGCTGCCCCCCGGCCACGGGCTGACCCGCGCCCATGTCAACAATGGCGGCGATATCGCGCTCTGGACCGGGACCACGCCGCTGCGGCTGATGGTCTGCGAGGATCCGCTCCGCCGCGCGCCCGGGGCCCGGGCCAGCATCGCGCCCGGCGATGGCGTGGGCGGTGTCGCCACCAGCGGCTGGCGCGGGCGGTCGCAGTCCCTCGGCATCGCCGATGCCGTGACCGTGCTGGCCCGCAGCGCGGCAGAGGCGGATGCCGCCGCCACGCTGATCGCCAATGCGGTGGATCTGCCCGGCCATCCCGCCATCACCCGGCAGCCCGCCGATCTGCTGAGCCCCGACAGCGATCTGGGATCCCGCGCCGTCACCACCGATGTGGGCGCGCTGACCGAAGCCGACATCGCGCAGGCGCTGGACCGGGGCGAGGCCCGCGCCGCAGAATTTACCCACCGCGGGCTGATCCGCGCCTGCTGCCTTGCGCTTGGCAGGCAAAGGCGCATCCTTGGCCCCTCACTGGAACGACTGGACTTGACCCATGCCTGAGCCGCAGATCCGCAAGACCGCGATGATCGTTGAAACCATCCACCACGAAGGCGGCCCCGCGCCCGACGTGCCGCAGCGCCGCGCGGCGGCCATGGCGGTCATCAAGAACCCCTTTGCGGGCCGCTATGTGGAAGACATCGCGCCCTTCATGAAGGATCTCGAACCGCTTGGCGCCCAGATGGCGCAGGATCTGGTGGCAGCGCTTGGCGGTGATGCCGCGCAGGTCGAAGGTTATGGCAAGGGCGCCATCGTCGGCGCTGCGGGCGAGATCGAGCATGGCGCGCTCTGGCATGTGCCCGGCGGCTACGCCATGCGCGACGCCATCGAGAAAAGCGCGGCCATCGTGCCCTCCACCAAGAAGGTGGGGCCGGTCGGTGCCCGGCTCGACGTGCCGGTGACGCATACCAACGCCTCTTACGTCCGGTCGCATTACGACGCGATGGAGGTGGGGATCCCCGACGCGCCGCGCGCCGATGAAATCGTGCTGGTGCTGGTGATGACCACCGGCGGGCGCATCCATGCCCGCATGGGCGGGCTCGCGGCGGCGGATGTGAAGGGCGAGGACGGGTTGCGGTGAAGCTGCGCAAGCTCATCACCTTTGTCGAGGAAACGCGGGCCGAGCGGGGGCGCGACCTGCCCCCCTCGCGCCGTGCGCTGGCGGCGGCGGTGATCGCCAATCCCCATGCCGGGCAGTATGCGCCCGACCTCGCGGCGCTGATCGACATGGGTGCTGCGCTGGGCGGGCTGCTGGGAGCGGAGGCGCTGACAGCCCTTGGCTGCGCACCCGAGGCGGTGCAGAGCTATGGCAAGGCCGCCCTTGTGGGCGAGGAGGGCGAGCTGGAACATGCCGCCGCCCTGCTGCATCCGCAGATGGGCGCGCCGCTGCGCGCCGTGCTGGGCGGGGGCACGGCGCTGGTCCCGTCCTCCAAGGCGATGGGCGGTCCGGGGGCGGTGATCGACGTGCCCTTGGGCCACAAGGACGCGGCCTATGTCCGCAGCCATTTCGACGGCATGCGCCTGACCATCCCCGATGCGCCCCGTGCGGGCGAGATCGTGGTGGCGGTGGCGCTGGCCCTGACCGGACGGCCCGACCCGCGCGTGGGCGGGCTGCGCCACGAAGACATCACCGGCGCGGACGGGTTGCGCTGATCACGACATCTCCAGCCAAGGGAGCAAGAGGATGACGGGTTTCGTAAAAAATGCGTGGTATGTGGCGGGCTGGTCCCGCGAGATCGACGCCGAGCTGCGCCGCGTCACGCTTCTGAACGAGCATGTGGTGATGTTCCGCAAATCCGATGGCAGTGTCGTGGCGCTGGAGGATCGCTGCCCCCACCGCCTGCTGCCGCTGTCCAAGGGCAAGCGCATCGGCGACACGGTGCAATGCGGCTATCACGGGCTGACCTTCGACTGTTCGGGAAAATGCGTGCGGGTGCCGGGCCAGACCAACCTGCCCGCCTCGGCCTATGTGCAGGCCTATCCCATCGTCGAAAAGCACGACATCGTCTGGATCTGGATGGGCGATCCCGCCAAGGCCGATCCCGAAACCGTCTTTGACATGCCGGAGTTTTCAGACCCCAACTGGGCCGCGCATCAGGGCGACGCGCTGCATCTGAAATCCAATTACCTCAACGTGGCGGAAAATCTGGTCGATCCCGCGCATGTCAGCTTCGTGCATCCGACCACGCTGGGCAGCTCCGCCTCGGAAAACGTGCCGGTGCATGTGCGCACCGAAGGCGAGGCCATCGTCGCATGGCGCTGGATCCGCGATGCCGAACCCGTGGGCTTCTTCAAGGCCTTCGGCGGGTTTTCGGGCAATGTCGACCGCTGGCATTACTATTACCTGTATACCCCCTGCACGGCGGTGATCGATTTCGGCTCCATCGACACCGAAAAGCACTGTGCCGAGGAAGACCGCGATCAGGGCGTGCGCATCTTTGCGCTGCATTTCATGACCCCCGTCACCGAAACCCATACGATCGACCGCTGGATGCACCTGCGCAACACCGCGCAGGACGATCCCGAAGCCGCCGACCGCATGGATGCGATGTTCCGCAAGGCCTTTGCCGAGGATCAGGAGATCCTCGAAGCCGTGCAGCAGGAAGAACTGCGCCCCGCGAAGCGGCGGCCCATCCGCATCGCCATCGACAAGGGGCCGCTTGTGTATCGCAAGCGGATCAACGACCTTCTGGAACTGGAACGCACCGAGGATCTGGCCTCAGACCCCTCGCCTGCCTTCGTCTATCACGACTGAACCGGCGCAAGACCGGACCCGCAGCCGCCCGACCGGCGGCCCATCAACAGGAGAGACCCCCGCAATGACCCTGCTTCGACGCACCCTTCTGGCCAGTGCCGCAGCCCTGGCGCTGACCCCTGCCGCAGCCTTTGCGCAGGACAGCATCAAGGTTGGCGAAATCAACCATTACAAACGCATGGCGGCCTTTGCCGAGCCCTACAAGAAGGGCATCGAACTGGCGCTGAAAGAGATCAACGAGGATGGCGGCGTGCTGGGCAAGCCGCTGGAATTCATCTTCCGCGACGATCAGGGCGACCCCGCCGAGGCGATCAAGATCGCCGAGGAACTGATGACCCGCGACGGCACGGTGATGTTCACCGGCTCGATCCTGTCGCATGTGGGCCTCGCGCTGTCCTCCTTCGCGGCAGAGAAGAAATACCTCTACCTCGCCTCCGAACCGCTGGCCGACACGCTGGTGTGGAAATCGGGCAACCCCTACACCTTCCGCCTGCGCGCCTCGACATGGATTCAGGCGGCGATGCTGGCTGAACAGGCCGCGACCACCGATGCGGTGAAATACGCCACCATCGCGCCCAACTACGCCTATGGCACCGAAGCGGTGGAGGCGTTCAAGGCCAATCTCAAGATGCTGAAGCCCGAGGTGGAGTTCGTGGCCGAACAGTGGCCCGCGCTTTTCAACATCGACGCGGGCGCCGAGGTTCAGGCGCTGGAACGTGCCAAGCCCGACGCCATCTTCAACGTGACCTTCGGCACCGACCTTGCCAAATTCGTGCGCGAAGGCGGCGACCGTGGCCTGTTCGACGGGCGCGACGTTTACGGCCTGCTGACCGGCGAGCCCGAATATCTGGAACCGCTCGGCGACGAGGCCCCCGAAGGCTGGTTCGTCACCGGCTTCCCGTGGTACGGGTTCGAGGACGGCACCCCCGGCAAGATCTTCGTCGATGCCTATGTCGAGGAAACCGGCGAGACCCCCAAGATCGGCTCGGTCGTGGGCTACATGACGGCGCAGTCCATCGCCGCCGCCATCGAAAAGGCCGGCGCCACCGATACGGAATCGCTGCGCATGGCCTTTGAAGGGCTCGACGTGGAAAACACCCCCATCGGCACGCTGCATTACCGCGAGATCGACAACCAGTCCTCGCTGGGGGCATGGGTCGGCACCACCGCGGTGGAAGACGGCAAGGGTGTGATGGTGAACTGGGAATACAAGGATCCCGCCGCCTACACGCCCTCGGACGAGGACGTGTCCGCGATGCGCCCCGCCGAGTGACCCCGTGGCCCCTGCCACAGCGCAGGGGCTGACGCCGCAGCAGGCCCGGTGGCGCTGCCATCGGGCGACCGCGCCCCGGTCCGGGGACGGAATGAGACGGATTTGACCCTTCCATGGCCTTCTTCTTCGCCCAGTTCCTGACAGGGCTCGCCAATGCCGCCGCCCTTTTCCTTGTCGCCTCCGGGCTGTCGCTGATCTTCGGCGTCACCCGGATCGTCAATTTTGCCCATGGCTCCTTCTACATGCTGGGCGCCTTTGTCGGGGTCACCCTGATGGAGATCCTGCCCGGCGCGGTGGGATTCTGGGGCGCCATCGTGCTGACCGGGCTGGTGGTCGGGCTGATCGCCGCCGTGGTCGAAATGGTGGTGCTGCGCCCTATCTACCGCGCGCCGGAACTGTTCCAGCTTGTCGCCACCTTCGGCGTGATCCTCGTCATTCAGGATCTGGCGCTGATGATCTGGGGCGCGGAGGACCGGCTGGGGCCGCGCGCCCCCGGCCTGCGCGGCGTCTGGCGCATCTTCGGCGAGCCGGTGCCGAAATATGACATCATCCTTATCGCCATGACGCCGTTCATCCTGTTTGCGCTGTGGTATCTCATCACCCGCACAAGGCTGGGCGTGCTGGTGCGCGCCGCAACGCAGGACCGCGAGATGGTGGGCGCGCTTGGCGTCAATCAGGCATGGCTCTTTACCGGGGTGTTCGCGCTTGGCTCGGCGCTGGCGGCATGGGGCGGCGCGCTGCAGCTGCCCAAGGGCGGGGCCGATCTGCTGATGGATTTCAACATCATCGGCGCGGTCTTCGTGGTGGTGGTGATCGGCGGCATGGGCAGCCTGCCCGGCGCCTTCATCGCGGCGGTGCTGATTTCCGTGCTCAACGTCTTCGGCGTCACCTACCTGCCGCAGTCGACGCTGGTGCTGATGTTCGTGGTCATGGCCATCGTGCTGATCATCCGTCCCTATGGCCTGCTGGGCCGCGAGGAGGTGGCGGGCGAACACGGGCAGGTCGGTGCCCCCGAAACCCCCATCCGCCCCTATGGCACCCGGGGCCGCATGGTGGTGACGGCGCTGCTGCTGGTGCTGGCCGCGCTGCCCTTCGTCGCGGACCAGTTCCTGCTGATCCTGACCATCGACATCCTGATCTTCGCGCTGTTTGCCGCCTCGCTGCATTTCATCCTTGGCTCGGGCGGGCTGGTGAGCTTTGGCCATGCCGCGTTTTTTGGCGGTGGCGCCTATGCGGCGGCGCTTCTGGTCTTTCACACCGACACCCCGATGGAGCTGGCGTTTCTCTTCGCGCCGCTGGCGGCGGGGCTGCTGGCGCTGGGGATCGGCTGGTTCTGCATCCGGCTTTCGGGCGTCTATTTCGCCATGCTGACGCTGGCCTTTTCGCAGCTGGTCTGGTCGGTGGCCTTCCAGTGGCGCGGGCTGACGCGCGGCGATGACGGGCTCATCAACATCTGGCCCGCGCCATGGCTGAACGGGCCGGTCACCTATTACTACTTCACGCTGATCCTTGCGGTGGGGGGCATCCTCGTGCTGCGCCACATCATCCACGCGCCCTTCGGCTATGCGCTGCGCGCGGGCCGCGACAGCCCGCGTCAGGCCGAGGCCATGGGCATCGACGTCAAGCGCGTGCAGCTGGTGGCCTTTGCCATCGCGGGGGTTATGGCAGGTCTGGCGGGCGGCATCTTCGTCTTCGCCAAGGGCTCGGTCTTTCCCACCGAGCTTGAGATCGCCAAAAGCTTCGACGCGCTGATCGTCGTCTTCCTTGGCGGGGTCAAGACGCTGGCGGGCGGCGTGGTCGGCGCCACCTTCCTCAGTTCGGTCGAACACTGGCTGACCCGGCTGGAATACTGGCGGCTGGTGCTGGGTCTGGTCATCATCGCCGTGGTGATCCTGATGCCCGAAGGTATCGTGGGCAGCCTGCGCAGCCTGTGGGCGCGTGTCACCGGCAGCAAGTCCGAGGTGAGCAAATGACGGAAATCCTCCGGGTCGAAAACCTGAAGAAAAGCTATGACGGCTTCATCGCGGTCAATGGCGTGTCGTTCTCGGTGAAACAGGGCGAGCTGAAAGCGCTGATCGGCCCCAATGGCGCGGGCAAATCCACCTGCTTCAACATGCTGATGGGCCAGCTCAGACCCACCGCCGGAGAGGTGTTTCTGGACGGATCGCGCATCACCGGGCAGAAGCCGCGCGAGATCTGGCGGCGCGGCGTGGGCCGCACCTTCCAGATCACCGGCACCTATCAGTCGATGACGGTGATCGAGAACGTGCAGATGGCGCTGATCAGCCATCACCGGCGGCTGTTCTCCTTCGGGGCGCGGGCGTGGCGGCTCTATCGGGACGAGGCGATGGACTTCCTGCGCACCGTCGACCTGCAGGATCAGGCCGACCGGCCCTGTTCGGTGCTGGCCTATGGCGATCTGAAGCGGCTGGAACTGGCGATCGCGCTCTGCCACCGGCCCCGGCTCCTGCTGATGGACGAACCCACCGCTGGCATGGCGCCGCAGGCACGCATCGCGCTGATGCAGCTGACCGCCGACATCGTGCGCGATCAGGGCGTGTCGGTGCTGTTCACCGAACATGACATGGACGTGGTCTTTGCCCATGCCCATCACATCATGGTGCTGAACCGTGGCGCGCTGATCGCCGACGGCTCTGCCGCCGAGGTGCGCAACAACCCCAAGGTGCAAGAGGTCTATCTGGGCGGCGGCACCCTGTTCAAGGAGGAGGCGCATGCTTAGCGTCGAGCGGATCAACAGCTATTACGGCAAGGCCCATATCCTTGACGATCTGAGTTTCGAGGTGCGGCGCGGCGAGGTGGTGGCCCTGCTGGGCCGCAACGGCGCGGGCAAGTCCACCACGATGAAATCGGTGATGCAGCTGGTGCGCCCGCGCGACGGCGCGGTGATGTTTCAGGGCCGCAATCTGGTGGGCGACCCGGCCTTCCGCGTGGCCAAGGCCGGGCTTGGCTATGTGCCCGAGGACCGGCGCATCTTCACCGACCTGACGGTTCTGGAAAACCTCGAAGTGGGCCGCCAGCCCGCGCGCAAGGATGCCCCGCACTGGAGCGTGGAGCAGCTGTTCCAGATCTTCCCCAACCTGTCGGAACGGCGCGGCAACCGTGGCAAGCACATGTCGGGGGGCGAACAGCAGATGCTGACCATCGCGCGCACGCTCATGGGCAATCCCGCGCTGCTGCTTTTGGACGAGCCCTCCGAAGGCATCGCGCCGGTCATCGTCGAACAGATGGCGCGCACCATCCTGCAGCTAAAGGCCGAAGGGCTGACGGTGATGATTTCCGAACAGAACCTGCATTTTGCCCGCGCCGTGGCCGATAGGGCGATCATCATCGAAGGTGGACAGAAGAAATTCGACGGCACGTTTGCCGAACTGGAACAGCAGCCCGAGATCCGCGACGCCTATCTGTCCGTGTGACCTGACGCCGCTCTGTGGCGGGGCCGGATTGCCCTTGCGGCGCGACGCCGCTAGGGCAAAGCCAAGAAGGAGACGCCGCTTGGACATGCCCCGCCCCGCCCGAACCAGTGCCGAACACGGCTATACGCTGGATGACCAGATCGGTTTCCTGCTGCGCCGCGCCTATCAGCGCAATTCGGTGATCTTTGCCGAAAAGGTGCCCGGCAAGCTGACCACCACGCAGTTTTCGGTGATGTACCGGCTCGCCGAAGATGGCCCCATGTCGCAGAACGCGCTGGGGCGGTCGGTGGCGATGGACGGCGCCACCACCAAGGGCGTGGTGGACCGGCTGATCGCGCGCGGCCTGCTGCGCACCGCGCGCGATCCCGACGACCGGCGGCGGCATCTGGTGTCGCTGACACCTTCGGGCGTGGCGCTGGTCGACGAGGCGGTGGAGGCGGCGATCCTTGTCACCGCCGAAACGCTGGCGCCGCTGCGCGACAAGGAGAAGGAGACGCTGCTGCGCCTCCTTCGCAAGATCATCTAAGGCGGCCTCGCCTCAGGCGGTGCGGCCCGTGACCCGCCGCACCAGCCGCATGACCAGCACATAAAAGCCCGGCACGAGGAAGATCCCGATCACGGTGGAGGCGATCATGCCGCCGATCACCCCGATGCCGATGGCGTTCTGCGCCTTGGCCCCCGCCCCGGTGGCGATGGCCAGCGGCACCACCCCCAGAATGAAGGTCAGCGCGGTCATCAGGATGGGCCGCAGCCGCAGCTGTGCCGCCTCCACCGCCGCCTCGGCGATGCTGCGGCCCTGCTTGCGCAGATCTTCGGCGAATTCCACGATGAGGATGGCATTGCGCGCGGCAAGCCCGATAGTCGTCAGCATCCCCACCTTGAAATAGACGTCATTGGACTGCCCGAAGAGCCACGCCGCCACCAGCGCCCCCAGCACGCCCACCGGCACTGACAGCATGACCGCAAAGGGGATCGACCAGCTTTCGTAAAGGGCCGCGAGTGCAAGGAACACCACCAGCGCCGAGATGGCGTAAAGATAAGGCGCCTGCGAGCCCGACTGCTGCTCCTGATAGGACAGGCCCGTCCATGCCAGCCCGTAGCCGCCCTCCAGTTCCGCGACCAGATCCTGCATTTCGGCCATGGCCGCGCCGGAACTGACGCCCTCGCCCGCCGACCCCGACACCTCGATCGCGGCGGTGGCGGCATAGCGTTGCAGACGCGGCGCCACCGGCTCCCATGTGGTGTCCATGAAGGCGGAAAACGGCACCATCTCTCCGGCGTCGTTGCGGGCATACCAGTCCATGATGTTGTCGGGCTGCATCCGGTAGGCGGCATCGGCCATCACGATCACCGGGCGCAGTTCCGACCCCAGCACAAAATCGTTCACCTCGCTGCCCGCGAAGATGACCGACAGCATGGCGTTGATGCTGGACAGGGTCAGGCCGAAGCTTTCCGCCTTTTCGCGGTCCACCTCGATGCGCAGCGCGCTTTCTTCCTCGGTGCCCGACACGCGCAGGTTGGTGACGGCACTGCTGTCGGCGGAGCGTGCCTCCAGCTCCTCGGCGGCGGCCTGCAGCGCCGCGATGCCGTTGCCCGCCTGATCGACCAGATAGAAGGAAAACCCGCCGGTATTGCCGATGCCCCGGATCGCGGGCGGCTGGGTGACAAAGATCTGCCCCGACCGGTTGGCGGCAAAGGCCATGGTGGCGCGGCCCGCCACCGCCTCGGCGGCCAAGTCAGGATTGCCTTCGCGTTCGGCAAAATCGCGCAGCTTGACGAAGACCATGGCCTGATTCTGCCCCGACCCGCCAAAGCCGAACCCCAGCGAGGCGAAGGTGCTTTCCACAGCCTCGCTTTCTTCGGTCAGCAGATACTCCTCGACCCGCTCCACCGTGGCCAGCGTCTGCTGCGTGGTGGCACCCTCGTCCAGCGAGATGATGGTCATCAGCACGCCCTGATCCTCGGTCGGAATGAACGAGGAGGTCATCCGGTCATAGACCGCCCATGCGCCGCCCAGCACCAGCGCCAGCACCACCAGCACCATGGCAGGCGCGCGCAGGCTGGCCCGCACCACGCGGCCATAGCCCGCCGTCAGGCGCGCGAGCCCGCTGTTGAACCAGCGCGCCGGGGCAAAGCGCGCGGGCCCATGGCTGGGGCGCAGCAGCCGCGCCGACATGGGCGGCGCAAGGATGATCGCCATGATCAGCGAAATCGCCATGGCCGCAACCATGGTCACCGAAAACTGCCGGTAGATCACCCCGGTGGAGCCGCCAAAAAACGCCATGGGCAGAAAGACCGCCGCCAGCACCACGTTGATGCCGATCAGCGCCGTGGTGATCTGCGCCATGGACTGTCTGGTGGCCTCGAAGGCCGACAGCTTCTGCTCCTCCATCAGCCGTTCGACGTTTTCCACCACCACGATGGCGTCATCGACCAAAAGACCGATGGCCAGCACCATGGCGAACATGGTCAGCGTGTTGATGGTGAAGCCGGTGACCAGCAACACCCCGAAGGTGCCCAGCAGCACCACCGGCACCGCGATCAGCGGGATCAGCGTGGCGCGCCAGCTTTGCAGGAAGATCAGCAGCACCGCCAGCACCAGCACCACCGCCTCGATCAGCGTGTGATAGACCCGCTCGATGGACAGCTCGACAAAGGGCGAGGTGTCATAGGCGATGCGGAATTCCACGCCTTCGGGCAGCGCGGGGGCAAGCCGGTCCAGCGTGGCGCGCACGGCGGCGGCGGTGTCCACCGCATTGGCCCCGGTTTCAAGATTGACGCCAAAGCCCGAAGAGGCGAGCCCGTTGAACCGCGAGCCGCCGCCATAACTTTCCTGCCCGATCTCGACCCGGGCGACATCGCCCAGCCGGACCACGCCCCCCTCTTCGGAAGAGCGCAGCAGGATGCTCTGGAATTCCTCCACCGTGGTCAGCTGGCTTTGCGCGGTGACGGTGGCGGTGAACTGCTGCCCGGTCAGCGTGGGCTGTTCGCCCAGCGAGCCCACGGACACGGTGGAATTCTGCTCCTGCACGGCGCTGGTCACGTCCGAGGGCGTCAGCTGGTAGCGCGCCAGCGACAGCGGATCAAGCCAGATGCGCATGGCATAGCCCGAACCGAAGCTCTGCACGCCGCCCACGCCATCGGTGCGTTCCACCGGGCCTTCGACCGTGGTGGACATGATGTCGCCAAGCTGCAGCGTGCTGTAGGTGCCGGACGTGTCCACCAGCGCCCCCACCAGCAGGATCGACGAGCTGGAGCGCGACACCCGCACGCCCTGGCTCTGCACCGATGTGGGCAGGCGGCCCTCGACCTGACTGACCTTGGACTGCACCTCGTTCTGCGCGTCGATGGGATCCACGCTTTCGTCAAAGGTGATCTCGATGGAGGATGACCCCTGCGACGAGCTGGAGGTCATGTAGAGCATCCCCTCCAGCCCGGTCATCGCGTCCTCGACCTCGCGGGTGACGGAATTCTGCACCGCTTCGGCGGTGGCGCCGGGATAGCTGGCAGAGATGCGCACCGAGGTCGGCGCGATGTCGGGATACTGGCTGACCGGCAGGGTCAGCACGGCAAAGGCGCCGCCCAGCATGGTCAGCAGGGCCAGCACCCAAGCGAAAACCGGGCGCCCGATGAAGAAATGTCCCATGGATCAGCCCTCGTCGCCGGACGCGTCACCGGAGGCGGCGTCGTCCCCTGCGCCGGACGCCTCGCCGGATGTCTCGCCGGAGGCGACGGGAGGACTGTCGCCGGAGGCGGCGGCGGGGGATATGAAGCTTTCGCTCTGGCCATCGGCGCGGACCGCCACGCCCTCTTCGGAAATGGCGACCGGAACCGGGCGCACCTCTGCCCCGGCCATCAGGTTGCGCAGCCCGTCGACCACCAGCGTCTCGCCCTCGGTCACGCCTTCGGTCACCACCCAGTCATTGCCGAAGGTGCCTTCTTCGGTCAGCATCCGTTCTTCGGCCACGCCCTCCGTCACCACAAAGGCGGTCAGGCTGCCATCGCCTGCGCGCGAGGTGGCGCCCTGCGGCACAAGGATCGCCTGCGCCGTGCCCACGGAGATATGCACCCGCAGGAACTGCCCCGGCAGGATGCGGCGGTCGGGATTGGGAAAGCTGAAGCGGATGGCAGAGGTGCCCGTGGTGGTGGACACGTTGATCGGCGGCGACACGAAACTGCCCTGCCCGTCATAGCGGGTGCCGGTTTCCAGCTCCAGCGTCACGTCGCGCACCTCTCCGGGCATCAGCGTGCCCGCCTCGAACCGGGCGCGCACCTCCTGAATGCGGCGGATGGATTCCTGCACGTCCACATAGATCGGGTCGATCCGCGTGACCGTGGTCAGCGCGTCGGTCTGGTTGGCGGTGACCAGATCGCCCACCGACACCTCGGGCAGCGCCACGATGCCGTCGATGGGGCTGGTGATGGTGGTGCGGTCCAGTTCCAGCCGCGCCAGATCCAGCGCCGCCTCTGCCGCGCTGACCGTGGCGCGGGCCTGCGCCACCGACACTTCCGCCGTCTCCACCTCGGTGGCGGCGACCCCGGTGCCCGACAGGCGCTGATAGCGGCCCAGCGTCGCCTCGGCGGATTGCAGCGCGGCGCGCGCCCCTTCCAGATCGGCCTCGGCGGCGGCGACATCGGCGGCATAGGTGTCGCCTTCGATGCGGAACAGCAGATCCCCCGCCGCCACGTTCCGCCCCGGTTCATAGGCAATTTCCGAGATCATGCCAGACACGCGCGGACGCACCGCCACCTCGTCAAAGGCGACCGAGCGGCCCGGCAGCGTGACCTGATAGGGCACCTGCGCCCGTTCCAGCGTGACCACCCCCACCTCCCGGGCTTGGGCAGCGCCAGAAGGCGGCACCTGGGCTGTCAGCGGAGCGGCAAGGCTCAGCGCGGCAAACACGGCAACTGTCCGCAGAACGGGTCGGATCGGCATGAAGGTTCCTTTGCGTCTGTCATCCGGCATGGGTCGCAGGACCAAGCGTTACACGCCGCAAGATGAAGGCCCCGCCGCAAAAGTCATTGCGGCGGGGCCTTTTCGGTCTGACGTTTCCGTGAGCCGCGCTTAGCTGGCGCGGGCCCCTGCGGGGCGCGCCACCACGCCGCCCTGCGCCTGTGCGCTGCCCTGACGCGGGGCAATGGGCTTGCGCGGCATGGCCAGCCACGCGATGCCCAGCATGATCGCCACGCCGACCGGCGGCAGGATCCATGCCATCCAGCGCGGTTCGCCCGCCCCGGCGATGATGACCTGAAGCACCAGCGACAGCAGCGTGCCGGTGCAGAACACGATCAGCCCCTGCCGCCCCAGCAGCCGCAGCGGCGCGGCCCAGCGATGCGCCGAGGCGGCGGTGACCATCGGCAGGCAGGACAGCACATAGGCCAGCGCCAGCACGTTCAGCAGGCGCGGCACCGCGACATAGGTCTTGTCATGGCTGACCAGATGGAACGGCGCGCCCAGATCGGCCAGACGCGACATCTGGTGGTTCAGCACCTCCGCCACGGCGGGGACGTGTTTCCACACCAGCACCAGCAGGCAGAACCCGGCCGCCAGCGCGAAAAGCGGCTTCGAGCGGGGCACAAGCCGCTGCCCGTCGCGCAGGCGCAGACCGATGGCGAGGCCCACCACGAACAGCAGCTGCCATGACAGCGGGTTGAAGAACCAGCCGCCTTCATTGGGGAAATTCGGCAGGTTCAGCCGCCACAGCCCGGCGGCGAACCACAAAAGCCCGGACAGCGCCAGCAGCGCCCCCAGCCGCCACAGCCCGAGCAGCACCAGCACCGGACCGGCGAAGAGCAGCACGGTATAGGCGGGCAGGATGTTCACATAGCCCAGCTGGTGGGTCATCGCGGCGACGCCGAACAGCGCCTCTTCGGTGGTGGCGAAGACCGGGCGCAGGTTGATCTGCGCCAGAAGCTCCGGCATCCCGAACATGCCCGAGGCGGCGGCATAGATCGCCATGGCCCAAGCGGTCAGGAACAGATGCGCCAGATACAGCGTCCAGCTGCGCCCCCACATCGGAGCCACGCCATGCCAGAGCCCGGTGCGCGCCCGCGCCTCCGGCAGGAAGCGCCCGGCATAGGCCAGACCCGCCGCGATGCCCGACATGATGAAAAAAGTCTCAGCCGCGTCCGAAAACGTGAAGTTCCGGATGGTCAACGCCTCATAAGGGTTGCCCGGCACGTGATTGACGAAGATCATCACCAGCGCGAGGCCGCGAAAGGCGTCGATGCGCGGGTCGCGGGGGCGACGGACCGTGCCCTCTGGCACGCCCGGAAACGTCACCAGTTTCTTGGCGTCGCCCTGCTGGGCCGGTGTCGCTTTGGTGTCAGGCGGCGGCATGGCTTGTCCCTCCGCCCGGCAGGGGTGCGCCCTGCGGCACGGCGGCAGCGGCGGGACCGTCGGTCCAGCGGGCCACCGTGGCGCGGTAGTCGCGCACCACCGGCGAGGGATCAAGCTCGTCGGGGGTGATGAACAGCTTGTGGGTCAGCGGACGCGAGGTCCATGCGATCAGCGCGGGCGCAAGGATCATCGGCAGGCTGACGGGCAGCAGCCAAGGCGCCAGCCCCGGCGACAGCTGCGCGGTGGCGCCAAGCGCCAGCGCGCCGGTCACCATGATCCACAGCCCCGCCCGCACGCCCTGCCGCAGGCTCAGCCAGCCTTCGGCCCGCTGGCTGGCGGGCCAGCCGCCATCGCGCCCCGACAGCACCTGCAGCACGGCGCGGGTCTGATACATGAGCATCAGCGGCGCGATCAGCGAGGTGAGCAGGATCTCGGCCAGCACCGACAGCGCGGCGCGGCCCCAGCCGCCAAAGCCCGCATCGCGGCGCGCCAGCACCGATTCCAGCAGGATGGCGAATTTCGGCATGATGAGCAGGCCGAAGATGCCCAGCATCAGCGCGATCATCTCCTTGGTGCGGTCCGAGGGGAAAACCGGGAAAAGCTGATGCGGATCGGGGAAGTAATCCGGCACGGGGGCCGTGATCGCCGCGATCAGCGAGGCCACAAGGAACCCCGCCCAGAGCAGCGACACCAGATAGGCAAAGATGCCCTGCACAAAGACGAACCGGCTCCACGGCGCAAGGCCGGGGGCGGTCAGCAGGCGCATGTGCTGCAGGTTGCCCTGACACCAGCGGCGGTCGCGCTTGGCGAAGGACAGCAGGTTTTCCGGCCCCTCCTCGAACGAGCCGTTGATGGTGGAATCGACCTCCACCTTCCAGCCCGCGCGGGCCAGCAGCGCCGCCTCCACATAGTCATGGCTGAGGATATGCCCGCCAAAGGGCGGCTTGCCCTGCAGTTCCGGCAGCGCGCAGCTTGCGGCAAAGGCACGGACCCGCACGATGGCGTTATGGCCCCAGAACGGCCCCGCCGCGCCCTGCATCCGCGCCAGTCCCCGGGTGAAGACCGGCCCGTGAAAGGCCGCCGCGAACTGCATCGCGCGGGCAAAGAACGACCGCCCGCCGATCACGCGCGGCAGGGTCTGCAGCAGCCCCAGACCGGAATCCGCTTGCATCCGCGCGATCATGGCGCGGATCGCGGATCCTTCCATCAGGCTGTCGGCGTCAAGGATCACCGCAAGCTCGTAGGCAGAGCCCGACTTGCGGAAAAAATCCTCCACGTTGCCAGCCTTGCGGCCCCGGTTGTCGGTCCGGCGGCGGTAGAAGATGCGGCCCTCGCCTTCGGTCTCCTGCAGCAGGCGCACGAAGGTGCGCCGCTCCAGATCGGCGGCCTGCGGATCGCGGGTGTCGGACAGGATCGCCACATGCGCCGCAACCCCCGCCTGCCGGATGGAACGGTCCATCGCGGCAATGCGGGCGAAGGTGGTCACCGGATCCTCGTTGCAGATCGGCACCAGCACCACGGTGGGCGGCTGGGGCTCCTGCATTTCGGGCACGGAGGTGCGCCGCTGCGGGGCAAGCCCGCTCAGCGCCAGCCCCGCCCCCCAGGCGAGCCATGCGGTGGTGACAAGGATCAGCACCGCGCGGACGTAATCCCACAGGTCGGACCCGTCCTGCAGCGCAACTTCAAGCAGCAGCACCGTGGCTGTCCCGGCTGCCAGCAGCGAAAAGATCACCGCCGTGGCCCTGATGGCTATAGTGGAGCGACTGGGCCGCGGCAGCACGGGCATTGGCGCGCTCCTCAGATCCGCTGACGGGGCAGCAGCACGCGCTGCACCCAGTCATGCAGCCAGACGGCGGGCTGGACCTCGGTCTCAACCACCTGCTCCGGCATCTCGAGCGGCGCCTCCGGCGGAGCCCAGTGCGGCTGTTCCACCAGCGCGGCTTGGCTCAGATCGCTCATGTTCTTCAGTTCAGCACTCATTCCTTCACCCATTGATAGGTCCAGGTTTCTGTCAGTGTATGGCCGTAGCCGATCAATTCCGCCGAAAGTTCCGCGGCTGTTCCGCCGGGGGCTTCTACTTCCAGCACCAGCCGCCAGGTGTTGGTCCCTGAAATGCGGCTTACCACGGCTTCGGCGATCTCGCCGCGCGCGGCAGTTGTCTGCACCTCAACTTCGGCGTCCCCGGGAAGTTCCCCCAGAAGGCCGCCTTCAAAATCGATGACGAATTTCCGCCGATCGGTGTCCTGCTCCATCCCCGAAACGCCGCCCTTGCCGACGCGGGTGCGCACCACGCGCGCCCGGTCGACCGATCCGTCGCCCTCGGGCGCCAGACCCCAGCTCAGCCGGTACGAGAATTCCAGCGCCGCGCCTGCCGTGGTGTCCACATCGGGGATCCAGTAGGCGACGATGTTGTCATTGGCTTCAAGCTTGGACGGAATCTCCACCAGCCGCACCGTGCCCTCGCCCCAGTCGCCCAGCGGTTCCACCATCAGTGTCGGGCGCTTTTCGTAATGCGCCTCTGCATCAAGGTATTCACTGAAATCGCGGGTGCGCTGCACCAGACCAAAGCTTTTCGGGCTCATCGCCCCGAAATAGCTGCTGGCAAGCCGCGGCGGGTTGTTCAGAGGACGATAGATGGTGGCGCCCGCCCGCGTCGTCAACACCAGCGCCTCGCTGTCATGCACCGCCGGGCGGAAATCGTCGAACTCCCCGGCATCGGCACCGCCATAGAGGAACATGGAGGTCAGCGGCGCGATGCCAAGCTGTTCGATGTCGTTGCGCAGGTACAGCCGGGCGGTCACGTCGATCTGCGTGTCTGTGCCGGGACGGATGATGAACCGGTACGCGCCGGTCACCGACTGGCTTTCCAGCGCCGCATAAAGCGTCAGCGTCTCGGCGCCGGGCTGCGGGCGTTCCAGCCAGAAATCGCTGAAGCGCGGGAATTCCTCTCCGGCGGCAAGGCCGGTGTTCACCGCAAGCCCGCGCGCGCTGAGCCCGTAGAGCGTGCCGCGCCCCAGCGCCCGGAAATAGCTGGCGCCCAGAAAGGCCACCAGTTCGTCAAAGATGTCGGCGCGGTTCAGCGGCGTGTTCAGCCGGAACCCGGCCACGCCCGGCATGGGGGTGACGGCGGGAATCTCCACGCTCTCAAGGCTGGAATAGTCGAAATCCTGCGTGCCGAAGGTCATCGGGCGGGACTGGCCGTCCACCACCTCGAAGAGATGCACCGGAGTTTCAAAAAGCCAGCCCAGATGAAAGGCGCTCAGCCGGAATCCCACATCCGGCTCGCGCCAGCGGGCACGTTCGGGATCAAAGCGGATGCGCTGGTAGCCGTCGTAATCCAGATCGGCCAGAAACCCCTCGATCACCTCAGGGTTGCGCGGCGGGCTCATGGCGGCGCGCGCCATCCCCTCCGACAGCAGGTCAAAGGAAAACGGGCTGCCCGCGTCTTCGGGCGGCGGCGTCGGGGCGGCAGCGTCCTGCGCGATCAGCGGCGAGGCCCCAAGAAGAGCGGGCACCGCGACCGATCCGGCAAGGCTGGTCAGGAAACGGCGACGGCTGGGCCGCGCCTGAAGGGAGTTTCCGGGCATGGCAGGGGTCAGGGTCGGGTGATTCCGCAAAAGTTTGCTCCGTGAACAAGGCTGGAGCGGAATGTGGTTTCCGCATCGGGAAACACAACACCCCGTAATCAAAGGGGGTTCCCTGTAAAGCGAGGTTTCGCTGCACTGTAGCAAAACTTCGCCGAACGCCCGAAAATGTGCTGTTTTTTTGTGCATATTTTTGGCGGTTTTTCGCCTGTTGACCGCTCTACCGGCAAAGTTTTGCTAGCACTTCCTGCGCTGCCTCATAAATGGGCGAAACCAGCGGGCATGGCGACAGGTCCCTGAGTCGCTCTGCCGCCTCTCCCAAGGGGCCGCCGCCGATGATGACCACCTCTGCCCCGGCGGCTGTCGCATGGTGGATCGCGGCCAGCAACGCGGCATCCAGCCGCGGCGGATCAGCCCCCAGACCGGCGGGATCGCCCTCGGCCAGAAAGGTGCCCAGCCAGCCCTCCCCGGGGGCGGCCTGCCGCATCAGCGCATCGATGGACTCAACCAAAGCGGGTGTGTGGGTGACCACCGCAAAGCGCCTGCCGCCCCGCGCCGCCGCCCGCGCCGCAGCGCCGCCAATGCCCACCACCGGCACGGCAAGCCGCGCCGCCAGCGCCGCCTGACCGGGATCGCCAAAGGCCGACACGATCACCGCCGCGATGCCCTCTGGCACCTCCGCCGCCGCCACCAGATCGCCCGCCTGCGCCAGCACCGCCGGATCGGTCAGCAGCGGCGGTCCGGCGGGCGCGGTCCAGCCTTCGACCCGGGGCAAGACCCGGGCGGCGATGGCCACCATGGCCCGCGTGGTGGCTTCGCTGCTGTTGGGGTTCATCAGCAGGACGGGCCTAGCCAAGCTCCACCACCGCGTCGATTTCCACCAGCGCATTGGCAGGCAGCGAGGCGACATTGACCGCCGTGCGCGCGTGCCGCCCCGCCTCGCCGTAAAGATCGATGAACAGCTGCGAGGCACCGTTGACGATGAACGGCCCTTCGCCATACCCCTGCGGCGCCGCGACAAAGCCCCCCAGCCGGATCACGCTGCTGACCCGCGACAGCGACCCCGCCACGGTCTTGATGGAATAAAGCAGGTTCAACGCGCACATCCGCGCCGCCGCCTGCCCCGTGTCCATGTCGAACCCCTCGGCCACCGGGCCGAAATATTGCGGAACCCCTTCCCATTCGCAGATCTGGCCGGAGAGGAACAGCAGGTTGCCGCTGATCTTGCCGGGCAGGAACAGCGCGCGGGACGGCGCGGAGGGGGGCAGCGACAGGCCAAGCTCTGCCAGACGCTGTTCAATGGGATCCATGGGTCTGTCCTTTCGTCATCTCGCAGGCAAGCGCCACCAGCGCCAGATCGGATCCGCGCGGGCCGATCAAGGCTGCGCCATAGGGCGCGCCCTCCACCTGCCCTGCCGGAAACACCACCTGCGGCAGCCCCGCAAGCCCTGCCACGCATAAAAGCCGCATGGCGTGATGGCGGTAGCTGTCGAACACCGCGAGCGGCGCGTCGAGCCTGAAGGGCGCGTCATGCACCACCGGCGCCAGCAGCACGCCCTGCGGCCCCAGCCGCGCGTCCAGTTCCGCAGCAAACACGGCGCGGTCAGCGCGGGCCTGCGCGATCTCTGGCTCGGTCAGCGCCTCGGCGGCGGCGACACGCCCGTCGATGCGACGCACCAGCGGCATGGCGGTGTCGCGGATGAAGGGCAGCACGCTGTCGCGGGCATCGGCATTGACCGTGGTCAGGAAGGTCGCATAGGCGGCCTCCACCCCTTGGGGAAAGATGCTCAGCTCGCGCGCGCTCTGCCCGGCAAAGGCGCGCTCCAGCACTGCGCGCGGCGCGGGTGCAAGCTGATCCCACATGTCGGCGGGGCGCAGCAGGTCGGGCGCATCCAGCGCGACGCCCGGATCAGGCAGCAGCACCTGCAGCGCGCGCAGCAGCGTCGCCCCGTCCCGCGCGAAGATCCCGCAGGTGTCATAGCTGGCGGCAAGCTCCATCGTGTGATCGAGCGGCAGCGCGCCATGGCTGGGCCGGATCCCCCAGATGCCGCAGAAGCTGGCGGGCGCGCGCACCGATCCGCCGGTATCCGAACCGATGGCGATGTCCGCAAGCCCCGCCGCCACCGCCACGGCAGAGCCGGAGGAGGACCCGCCCGGGATGCGGTCGGGGGCTGCGGGGTTCACCGGCGTGCCGAAATGCGCGTTCATGCCATACATGGACCACGCCAGCTCGTCGGTATGGGTCTTGCCCACAAAATCCGCGCCCGCCTCCAGCAGCGCCAGCGCGGCAGAGGCGGTGCGGGGCTTGATCCCGCTCTGCGCCAGCTTCAGCGGACAGCCGCAGCCGGTGGGGTAGCCCGCAACGTCGAAGATATCCTTCACCGCCAGCCGCAGGCCGGACAGCGGCCCGCTGGCGGCATGGGGCACCGGCGCGGGCGGATAGGGCATCAGGCAGTGCCAGCGGTCCGCGCTCATTCCGCAGCCATCCGTTCGGCGCAGACACAGGCGACCCGGCGGCGCGGCGCCGGATGCACCATCGGCGGCAGCCCCTTCAGGCAGTCGGCATGGGCCAGCGGACAGCGCGGCGCAAAGGAGCAGGCATCGGGCTTCACCTCCAGCGAGGGCGGCGCGCCAGGAATGGCGTTAAGCCGGGCGCCCCGCGCCACGTCATGCAGGTTGGCCGCCAGCAGGCCTTGGGTATAGGGATGGCGGGCCTCCTTGATGATCTCGCGCGTGGTGCCCTCCTCGACGATCTGGCCAGCATACATCACCGCCACCCGTTCCGAGATTTCCACCGCCACGCCAATGTCATGGGTGACAAAGATCACGCCCATGCCGAATTCCTTCTGCAATTCGCGCAGCAGCAGCAGGATCTGGATCTGCACCGTGGCATCCAGCGCGGTGGTGGGTTCATCCGCCAGCAGCAGGCGCGGACGGCAGGCCAGCGCCAGCGCGATCATCACCCGCTGCCGCATCCCCCCCGACAGTTCATGCGGGTAATTGTGCAGCCGCCGGTTCGCCGAAGGAATGCGAACCCGGTCCAGCATATCAAGCGCGGTGGACATGGCCTCGGCCCGGCTCACACCCTTGTGGCGCATCACCGATTCCGCGATCTGATGGCCGATGGTATAGACCGGATCCAGCGCCAGCGCCGGTTCCTGAAACACCATGGACACCTCGCCGCCCCGGTATTTCTGCAGCGCGCGGCCCGACAGCGACAGCACGTCGATGCCGTTCACCGTCATCTGGCCTTCGATCTGCGTGCGCTTGGGCGGCAGCAGCCCCAGAAGCGCCTTCAGCGTCACCGACTTGCCGGAGCCGCTTTCGCCGAGCAGGGCCAGCGTTTCGCCCTGTTCCATCGCCAGCGACACGTTGTTGAGCGCATGCACCGTCCGCTTGCCGGTAAAGCGCAGCGTCAGGTTGCGGATGTCCAGCAGCCGGGTCATGCCGGGATCCCCATGCCAGCCCTTGAATGGCCGGAGGCGGCATCATGCAGATGGCAGGCGGTCAGATGGTCGGGCGCCCCCGGCAGGGCCCCGAGCCGGGGTGCTGCGGATTTGCACACCGCTTCGGCATAGCGGCAGCGGGTGTGAAAGCGGCAGCCCGAGGGCGGGTTGATCGGGTTCGGCGGATCGCCCGCCAGTGGCGGCACCTTGGTGCGGTTGTCCGGATCCATGGACGGCATCGCCGAAAACAGCGACCGGGTATAGGGATGCGCCTGCTGCTGCCAGATGCTGTCCACCGGCGCCACCTCCACCACCTCGCCCAGATACATGACCAGAATACGGTCCGAGATATAGCGCACCACGTTCAGGTCATGGCTGATGAAGATATAGGTCAGCCCGTATTCGCGGCGCAGATCGGTGAGCAGGTTCAGCACCTGCGCCTCCACCGATTTGTCGAGCGCCGACACCGCCTCGTCCAGCACCACCAGCCGGGGCGACATGGCGAGCGCCCGCGCGATGTTGACGCGCTGGCGCTGGCCGCCCGACAGCTCGTGCGGGTAGCGGTGCGCGAAGCGGTCAGGATCAAGCCCCACCCGTGCCATCAGGCTGCGGGCGCGGTCCTCCGGCTCGTCCAGCCCCTGCACCCGCGCGCCGAAGGCCACGGAATCCAGAATGGTCAGCCGCGGGTTCAGCGAGGCATAGCTGTCCTGAAACACCATCTGCACGTCGCGGCGCAGGTCGCGCAGGCTCAGGCTTTCACCCAGCGCCTGCCCGTCAAAGATGATCTCGCCCCTGTCCTTTTCGATCAGGCCGATCAGCAGCCGCGCGGTGGTGGATTTGCCGCAGCCGGATTCGCCGACGATGCCCAGCGTCTCGCCCTTGCGGACGCTGAAGGACACGCCGTCCACCGCCTGCACATGGGCGGTGGTGCGGCCAAGGATGCCGCCCCGGATCGGGAAATGTTTCTGCAGGTCGCGCACGATGACCAGCGGCTGCGCGGGGCCGCCCTTGTCGGGGGTCTGGGCAAAGCTCTCAGTCGCGGACATTCATCGCACTCCTCAATCCGTCGCTGAGCAGGTTCAGGCACAGCGAGGTCAGAAAGATCATCACCCCCGGCAGCGCCGCCAGCCACGGGTTCACATAGATGGCCGAGCGCAGCGTGTTCAGCATCAGCCCCCATTCCGGCTCTGGCGGGCGCACCCCGATGCCCAGAAAGGACAGCCCGGCGGCAAGGATCATGCAGACGCTGGTCAGCGAGGTGGCATAGACAAAGATCGGCGACAGCACGTTGCCGATCACATGCACCCGGATCACCGTCCATGCGCTGGCACCGGTGGCGCGCGCCGCGTCGATGTAGTCAAGGCCGCGCACGCCCGAAGTCACCGCCTCGGCGACGCGGGTGATGGGCGGGATGAACACGAT
Source organism: Salipiger marinus (assembly GCF_035481585.1). Taxonomy (NCBI): domain Bacteria; kingdom Pseudomonadati; phylum Pseudomonadota; class Alphaproteobacteria; order Rhodobacterales; family Roseobacteraceae; genus Salipiger; species Salipiger marinus. Next base: position 65,922 of record NZ_JAYKSL010000018.1, read on the forward strand.
GGTCAGCGACACAAGGCTGTTGACGATCCCCGCGCCCAGCGCGCCGGAAATGGCGATGGCCAGCAGCACCGAGGGGAAGGCGAAGAACACGTCCACCACCCGCATGATGACGGTATTGACCATGCCGCCCACATACCCCGCCACGATGCCCAGCGCGGATCCGATGAAGAACGCCAGCACCACCGGGATCAGCCCGATGAACAGCGTCAGCCGCCCGCCATAGATCAGCCGGGCCAGCATGTCGCGCCCCTGCTCGTCGGTGCCCAGCGGATAACCGTCGGTGCCCAGCGGCTTCAGCCGGGCGATCATCGAGCCCTTGTAGGGATCGGCCAGCCCCAGCCATGGCGCAAACACTGCCGACAGGATCAGCGCCAGCAGCACCACCGCGCAGATCATCGCCACCGGGTCGCGCAGCAGCCGCGCCCCCACACCCGCCCAGTAGCCCTGCGGCTTCTGCGCCCCGGCCCCGGCAAGGGGTCCGCTTTCCGCCAAGGCCATGGCTCAGCTCCTCTTGATGCGGGGGTCGATGGCGGCCTGCGCCACATCGACGATCAGGTTCATGGCGACAAAGAACAGCGCCAGCACAAGGATGGTGCCCTGCAGCAGCGGCAGGTCACGCTGGAAGATGGCGTTGGACAGCAGAAACCCCGACCCCGGCCAGTTGAACACCGTCTCGATCAGGATCGACCCGCCCAGCAGATAGCCCAGCTGCAGCCCCATCACCGACAGCGCGGTGGCGGCGGCGTTGCGGGCGACATGGCGCAGCACGTCGGCGCGGCTCATGCCCTTGGCGTAAAGCGCCGTGACAAAATCCATGGTCAGGATGTCCCCCGCCAGCGCCCGCACCGTGCGCGCCACGATGCCGATGGGCACCACCGCCAGCGTCACGGCGGGCAGCACCAGATGGCGCATGTGCAGCCAGTCCCAGGCCCAGTCCTGCGATCCGCCCGGCCCCGCCCCCATCGACGGCAGCCAGCCCAGATTGACCGAAAAGATGATGACCAGCACGATGCCCAGCCAGTAATTCGGCACCGACACCCCGGTGATCGACAGCGCGGTCACCACCTTGTCCAGGGCCGTGTCGCGGAAATAACCCGCCAGAAACCCCAGAAAGATCCCCAGCGGAAAGGCGATCACCGCCGCGCTCACCGCCAGCAGCAGCGAATTCTGCACCGCGCCGAACACCTCCTGCGCGACGGGGCGTCCGGTGGCGATGGACCGGCCCATGTCGCCCTGCGCAAGATTGCCGATCCAGATCGCGTATTGCACCGGCAGGGGCTTGTCCAAGCCATAGGCGGCACGCATCGCCGCCTGCTCCTCGGCGGTGGCATCCACCGGCATGATCGCGGTCAGCGGATCGCCGGGCGCGATCTGCACCAGCAGGAAACAGATGACCGACACGCCGAAGGCCACGGGCAGGACAAGGATCAGACGGCGGAGAAAATAGCTGAGCACGGGCTGGCTCCTGGCTGAGGCCCCCGCCGCGCTGGAACGCGGCAGGGGCGGCGACCCCGGTGGGGGTCACTCCATGGTGATGGACGAGAAGTTCTGATACCAGTTCTGCGCCTGCACAAATCCCTTCACCTTCGGCGACAGCGCGCGCGGCGCCACGTCATGGGTGACCATCAGGAACAGCGCGTCATCGACATATTTCTCATGCGTCTCGCGCATCACCGCATCCTGTTCGGCGGGATCGAAGGTGGTCTTGATGCGGGCGAACAGATCCTGCATCTCGGGGTCGCAGTAATGGCCCCAGTTGGTGCCGTTGGGCGCGATCAGGTTGCAGTCCAGATGCCGGATCAGCCCGGTGAACGGATCCTGAATGAAATAGGTAAAGTTGATGGACATGGCGCCTTCGACAGAAGCATCCGCCGCCCCCGCCCGCCACAGGTTGATCATCTGGTTCCACTCGACGACCATGAACTCCACGTCGATCCAGATCTCGGCAAGGCTCTGCTGAAGAAACTCGTTCATCGGCAGCGGCAGCATCTGCCCCGACCCCGAGGGCGAGATCAGCGCCTTCACCTGCAGGTGGTTTTCCGGACCAAACCCGGCCTCGGTCATCAGCGCCTTCGCGGCCTCCAGATCATAGCTGATGTCGAACTCGGGCTCGCCGAACCACTGCGAACTCGGCGGCAGGAAGCCCTTGGCCGGGACCATCAGCCCGCCCAGCAGCGGCGCCATGCCTTCACGGTCGATGGCAAGGTTCGCGGCCTTGCGCACCCGGATGTCATTCCATGGCGAGCCTTCGACCCGGCTCAGATGCCATGTCCAGTTATGCGGATAGGCGTTGGAGGAGATGACAAAGCCGTTGCCCTCCATCGCCGGGATGGTGTCGGGCGCGGGCGCCTCGATCCAGTCCACCTGCCCCGACATCAGCGCCGCCGCGCGGGCGTTCGGTTCCGGCAGCGGGATCAGCACCAGCTTGTCGAGCTGCGGAATGCGGCTTTCATCCCAGTAATCGGCAAAAGGCACCATCTCGGCGCGCTCGCGCGGCACGAAGGTCTCCAGCTTCCACGGCCCGGTGCCCGAAGGCGCCATCGCCACCTGCTCCCAGTCCTTGCCCAGCGCCTCCCAGTTGGCCTTGGAGGACATCAGGATCCATGCCAGCTGATAGGGCAGCGTGGCATCGGGTTCCTTGGTCACGATCTCCACGGTCAGATCATCCACCACGCTGTAGGACGCGATGGCGGGAATGCGCGACTTGCCCTGCGCCGCCTGCCGGGGATCGTACTGCTCCGACCCTTCCACCAGCAGCTTGTCGAGGTTCCACACCACATTCTCGGCGTTGAAGGGCGAACCGTCGTGAAACGTCACCCCCTCGCGCAGCGTGAAGGTCCATTTCGTCTGGTCCTCCGGATCCACCGACCAGTCGGTGGCCAGCCCGGGGATCAGCATCGACGGCTTGTCGGCGCTGGTCAGATCCCATTCGATCAGCGAATCATAGACCGTATAGCCCATGAACCGCATGCCCTCGCCGCCCTGATCGGTCTGGCCGGTGGTCAGCGGAATATCCGCCGCCGTCATGCCGATGCGCAGCGTGCCCTCGGCCATCGCCGCCCCGGCCAGACTGGCCGCCAGCGCCAGCGCCGCGATCCCTGCTTTCAGACGAAGCATCTCATACCTCCGAATTGTCCCTGTTCCTGGTTCGGCGGGCTGCATTCATGGCACCCCGTCCGCTTCGCCAAGGATGCCGCGCGCCGCGCGGCACAGGGCAGAGCACAGCATGCGCGGCCCCGCAAAATGGCATTCCATGCCGCAAGATTAAGCAGTTCGCCCGCCGCCGCCCAGCTTGCAGGCAGTCAGAAATTCGCAACCCCCGCCGCGGGCCGCAATCACGGCCCCAGACCCCGCCCCGGCACCCGGTCGCACACCAAAGCGCCAACGCGCCCGCACGCCCCGCAGCCCCCGGCAAGGCCCTTCATCTTGCCCCTAAACTCCACGGGGGTGCGGGGGTGTGAAACCCCCGCTGCAACCGGGCCACAATGCAAAAGGGCGGGGATGTCTCCCCGCCCTTTCCAGATGATCCGGTCAGACCGCCGTTTATTCGGTGGCCTCCAGCGACAGCGCGACAAAGCGCGGATCGCCGCCGCGGCGCACCAGAAGCAGGATCGACTTGCGGCCCGCCTCCTGCGCCTCGGCGATCTTGTCCTCCAGATCGCTCAGGCTCAGCACCTGCGCCTGCCCGGCTTCGGTGATGACATCGCCCGGACGCAGGCCCTTCTCGAAGGCTTCGGAGGCTTCGTCCACCGCCGTCACCGCCAGCCCGCGAGCGCTGTCCTCCAGCGCCAGTTCCTGCCGCAGATCTGCGGTCAGCGGCGACAGGGTCAGGCCCATCAGATCCATGCTCGACGGCTCTTCAGGCAGATCCTGCTGCTGCGAGGCCGGGAAGGTCTCTTCGCTGTCCTCGCGGCGGCCCAGCGTGACCAGCAGCGTCTCGGTGGTGCCGTTGCGGTTGACGATCACCCGCACCGCCTTGCCGACCTCGGTATTGCCGACCAGCCGGACCAGCTGCCGGGTGTCCTCGATCTCCTTGCCGTCGAACGACGTGATGACATCCCCCGCCTGCAGGCCCGCATCCATCGCCGGACCTTCCGGCACGTCCGACACCATGGCGCCGGTGGCATCCGCCAGACCCAGCGCCTCGGCCATGTCGGGGGTCAGATCCTGAATGCGCACGCCCAGCCAGCCGCGGCGGGTCTCGCCGAATTCCTTGAGCTGGTCGACAACCTTGGTCACCACGTTGGAGGCCATGGAAAAGCCGATGCCGATGGAGCCGCCATTGGGCGACAGGATCGCGGTGTTCACCCCGATCACGTCGCCGGTCATGTTGAACAGCGGGCCGCCGGAATTGCCGCGGTTGATGGCGGCGTCGGTCTGGATGTAATCGTCATAGGTGCCCGACAGCGCCCGGTTGCGCGCCGACACGATGCCTGCCGAGACCGAAAAGCCCTGTCCCAGCGGGTTGCCCATGGCCATGACCCAGTCGCCCACGCGGGCAGTGTCGGAATCGCCGAACCTGACGAAGGGCAGCGGCTCCTCGGCCTCGACCTTCAGCAGCGCGATGTCGGTATTGGGGTCGGTGCCCACCAGCGTGGCCACCAGTTCGCGCCCCGAGAAAAATTCGATGGTGATCTCGTCGGCACCCTCGATGACGTGGTTGTTGGTGACGATGAAGCCGTCTTCGGAAATCACGAAGCCCGAGCCCAGCGCCGAGGACCGGCGCGGCCTGTCGCCATTCTGACCGTTGCGGTCCTGAAATTCACGGAAAAAATCCTCGAAGGGCGAGCCTTCGGGAACGATGCCCTGCGGTCCGGTGCGGCCTGCCACCATGGTGGAGGTGGTGATGTTGACCACCGAGGGGCTGATGCGTTCGGCCAGATCGGCAAAGCTTTCGGGCGCGCCCCGGGCGGCGGCCATCAGGCTTTGCGACAGGATCAGGACCATGGACAGCGTCGCGAGCCAGAACAGCCGCAGCGGACGCGCGCTTTGGAACGTTGCTGCAAGTGAGGTTTGTTTCACCGGGGACTCCTTCTGTTGGGCAGCAGGTCGCGCAACGGCACACCTGCCCCGCCTCCTCATGAACAAACCTAACATAGGTGCGCGGCGGCACCACGGAAGAAATGGTTTCAGCCTGTCAAGCCCATGTGACTTGACGGTGAAAGCGCGGTGAGCGTCGCACCCCCCTCTCCGCCCTGCCCCGCCCCGCCAGAAACAGCGGGCAGCAAGGACACAGTGCGCCCGCGTCCCCCATCGCGGGCGGGAGAGAGACGCGCAGGAGCGGCTGTGTCCCCGATGCCGCGCGGCGCAGGCTGATCGCGCGGAAACGGGCCTCGCAAGCCGCATACATGGCCATCAGGACGCCGTTTCGTCGACCCCAAGGACTTGCACGCCAGATCACGGGATGTAACGGAGCCGTCAGGTGAAGGCTTGTATCGTGTCTTCCCGTCGGATTAACTTCCGGCATGACACTGCACGGAGGATTGTGGAGACCATGAAACATATGAAGATCGTTGCCAGCGCTGCGCTGGCCCTTGGCGTTGCCGCTTCGTCTGCCGGCGCGCAGGAGATGAGCTTCTTCCGCATCGGCACCGGCGGCACCGCCGGGACCTATTACCCGATCGGGGGTCTTCTCGCGAACGCGATCTCGAACCCGCCGGGCTCGCGCTCCTGCGAAGAGGGCGGATCCTGCGGCGTTCCCGGCCTCGTTGCCTCTGCCCTGTCCGCGAACGGCTCGGTCGCGAACATCAACGCCATTGCAGGCGGCACGCTTGAATCCGGCTTTTCCCAGTCCGACGTCGCGACCTGGGCCTATACCGGCACGGGCATCTGGGAAGGCAAGCCCGCGGTCGAAAGCCTGCGCGCCATCGCCAACCTCTATCCCGAAAGCATCCACCTGATCGCCAGCGCCGAGTCCGGCATCAGCACGGTCGCCGATCTGAAGGGCAAGCGCGTCTCCATGGACGAGCCGGGATCGGGCACGCTGGTCGATGCGCGGATCATCCTTGACGGTTACGGCCTCTCCGAGGAAGATATCACCCCCGAATTCCTCAAGCCCGATCAGGCTGCGGACCGGATGCGCGATGGCGCCATGGATGCGTTCTTCTTCGTCGGCGGCTACCCCGCCGGTGCCATTTCGGAACTGGCCAGCCAGCATGACGTCAAGGTGATCCCGATCAGCTGTGACGACGCGCCGAAGATCTGCGAAGAATTCAAGTTCTTCGCCGAAGACACCGTGCCCGGGGGCACCTATGAGGGCAATGCCGACGACGTGACCACGCTGTCGGTCGGGGCGCAGTGGATCACCAGCGCCGAGCAGCCCGAAGATCTGATCTACGAGATCACCAAGGCGCTGTGGAACGACAACACCCGCAAGCAGCTGGATGCCGGTCACTCCAAGGGCAAGATGATCACCAAGGACACCGCGCTGAACGGCATCGGTGTGCCGCTGCACCCCGGCGCCGAGAAGTTCTACAAGGAAGCGGGCCTGCTTCAGTAACATGTCACGGCGGCGCGGGATCGATCCTGCGCCGCATGGCTTTTTCAGGGGGTTGCGTCCGGCGCGGCCCCCTTTTGCCCCCCAGGAGAGCAGTGAATGACCGAGGATCGCAGCAAGGACGGCGAGGAAGTCCGTCACCTGACCGCCGAAGAACTGCAGGCGATCGAAGAGGAATTCGACCCGGAACTCCGGTTCCGCAAGCTGGCCAGACCGCTGGCCCTGACCACCGGCGCGGTCCTGTTCCTGCTGTCCTGCTATCACTTCTACACGGCCGGATTCGGCATTCCTCAGGCGACGGTGCATCGCGGGCTGCATCTGGGCCTGACGCTGCTGGTCGTGTTCCTGAGCTTCTCTGCCTTCGGCAAGCAGGAGCATGTCAGCAGCGGGCGCGCGCCCTTCGGCCTGCCGCTTCTTGACTGGGTGCTTGCCATCGCGGGCATCATCAGCGCGCTTTACGTTCCGTGGATCTACAGCGAACTGGCCTTCCGGGTCGGCAATCCGCTGCCCATCGACGTGGTGATGGGGACGATCCTGATCGTGGTGCTGCTGGAGGCCGTGCGGCGCTCCATGGGCTGGCCGCTGCCGGTGATCGCGCTGCTGTTCATCGCCTATGCCTATTTCGGGCAGGCCATGCCGGGGATCCTCGTCCATCCCGGCGCCAGCTGGTCGAACATCGTCAACCACCTATACCTGACCTCGCAGGGCATCTACGGCACAGCACTTGGCGTGATCGCCACTTACGTGTTCCATTTCGTGCTGTTCGGCGTGATGGCGACGCGGATCGGCCTTGGCCAGCTTTTCATCGACATCGCCTCCGCCTTGGCCGGACGCTACGCGGGCGGCCCGGCCAAGGTGTCGGTGCTGTCCTCCGCCCTGCTCGGCTCGATTTCCGGATCCTCCATCGCCAACACCGTGACCACCGGCGCCCTGACCATCCCCGCGATGATCCGCGTCGGCTATCCGCGCCACTTCGCCGCCGCGGTCGAGGCCGCCGCCTCGACCGGCGGGCAGATCACGCCCCCGGTCATGGGCGCGGTCGCCTTCCTGATGATCGAATATCTTGGCGTTCCCCTGACCACGATCCTGACCGCGGCACTTGTGCCCGCCTTCATGCATTTCTTTGGCGTGCTGGTGCAGGTTCACCTTGAAGCGCGGCGTCTTGGCCTGCGTGGTCTCTCGGCGGACGAGCTTCCGAACGCGTGGAAGGTGCTGAAGGCAGGCTGGCTGTCCGTCCTGCCGCTAGTCATCCTCGTCGCGGTGCTGCTGTCGGGCCGCACGCCCTTTGCCGCCGCCTTCTACTCGATCACCGCCTGTATCCTCGTGCTTGCGATCCAGCAGGTGCAGGCCTCGGGCCTTGCCGACGGCCTCAAGGGCACCGTGACCGGCATCGTCGAAGGCTTCATCCTTGGCGCCAAGCAGTCACTGTCGGTGACCGCCGCCGCGGCGCTTGTCGGCGTCGTGATCGGCATCGTCACCCTGACCGGCGTGGGCTTCAAGATCGCCTATATGGTGACAAGCATCGCGCAGGGCTGGGCCACCTCGCTGCATGACACGCTGGCCTTCCTGCCTTTCGAGCTGATGACCGTCGCCTCGCTGACGCTGCTGTTCACCCTGATCCTGACCGCAATCGTCTGCATCCTGATGGGCTGCGGCATCCCCACCACAGCGAATTACATCATCATGGTGGCGGTCGCGGCACCGATCCTTGGCATGCTGGGCGTGCAGCCGATGGTCGCGCATTACTTCGTGTTCTACTACGGGGTGCTGGCGGATGTGACACCCCCCGTGGCGATGGCCGCCTATGCCGGTGCGGGGATCGCGGGGGCGAATGCCTTCAAGGCCGGGAACACGGCGTTCCGGCTGAGCATGGGCAAGGCGCTGGTGCCCTTCGTCTTTGCCTTCCAGCCCGCGCTGCTGCTCGTGACCGACGGCTTCACATGGGAGGCCTTCGCGCTGGCCTTCAGCGGCGCCATCCTCGGGATCTGGGTTCTGGCCTCTGCGGTGTCTAGCTGGCTTTTCGCCCCGCTTTACTGGTTCGAACGCATCGTGCTGGTCTTCGCCGCAATCCTGCTGGTCGCGCCGAACCTGACCTCTACGGCCATCGGCCTGCTGCTGGTGGTCCCGATCGCCCTGCGCCAGCTGATCCCGAAGTGGCGCGGCCCGACGACGGCCTGACCTTGGCGAAGCCGCGCGTCCGTCAGAACCACGCGCGGTGCCATGGCCCGACCGGGCGACCCCCGGTCGGGCCCCCTCTGATCCCGCAGACCGGCTCTTGCTGCGGGATCAGGCCCGAACGCCGGACGGGCAGCTCCGCCTCGTGAAGTCCCGACCGCGCCGCTGCGACGGCAGGACCAAGACCGGCAGGCGGGCAAGGATGAACAGCGCGCCAAATCCCGCGGCAGCAGCGTCGTCCCCCCCCTATGCCCCTGCAACGACCCAGTTGCGCCACAGCGTCTGGTGGCGGGAGGGGCGTTCGGTTTCCCGCCCGCGACATCGAGGGCACCTCATGCCGTCAGGACTGACGCTGTGGGGGAACGTCACGCAAAAAGGGCCGGTCTTTCGACCGGCCCTTGTCGTTTGTCCTCGCGCGTGGTGCGGGGTCAGTTGCTGCCGGGCGTGACCGGGGTGGCGGGCTCGGCTTCGGGGCTGTCCGCTGCCGGGGCCTCCTCTGCCGGGGCTGCCTCGGTCTGCGGTTCTGCTGCCGGGGCTGCCGGGGCTGCCGGGGTCTGCTCCGCCGGCGTCTCTGCTGCCGGAGCGTCTTCGGCCGGAGCTTCCGCTGCCGGAGCTTCCTCCGCCGCGGCGGCGGTGGGGATTCCCTGCGAGCCTTGGCTCTTGAAATACTCGAAGAACTCGCCATCCGGGGTCATGACCAGCGAGGAGTTGCCCTGCCCCAGCGCCGTCTCATAGGCCTGCAGCGAGCGGTAGAAGCCAAAGAACTCCTGATCCGCGCCATAGGCTTCGGCGAAGATGCCGTTACGTTCGGCATCGGCCTCACCGCGGATGATGTCGGCGTCGCGGCTGGCGGCGGACTGGGTTTCCACCACGGTCCGGTCGGCCAGAGCCCGCACCCGCTGCGCGGCCTCGTTGCCGCGGGCGATCTCGTCCGCCGCTTCCCGTTCACGCTCGGCGCGCATCCGGGCAAAGGTGGCTTCAAGGTTCTGCGACGGCAGGTTGGTCTGCTTCAGCCGCACGTCCACCACATCGAGCCCCAGCGACAGCGCCTGTGCGCGGGCCTGATCGCGGATGCGGTTGGTCAGGATGCGGCGGTCAGTCGACAGGATCACGTCCGACGTCACCTGATCCGCACCCAGAACCTCGCGGATCTGCGCGTTCAGGATGCCCTGCAGCCGGTCCTCTGCGGTGCGGACCCCGCCCAGACCCACGGCCTGACGGAACTGCACCACATCGGCGATGCGGTAGCGGGCGAAGGCGTCGACCACCAGACGGCGGTCATCCGAGGGCGTCACCTCGATGGTTTCGGTGTCAAGCGACAGGATGCGGTCGTCATATTTCACCACCTCCTGAATGACCGGGATCTTGAAGCCAAGCCCCGGGCTTTCCTTGACGGAGCGGATCTGGCCGAACTGCATGACCAGCGCCTTTTCGCGCTCGTCCACCACAAAGATCGAGGACATGGCGACGATGGCCAGAACAACGATCGCGGGCAGGATGAAGGTCGTCTTGCGCATGGCTCAGTTCCCCCCTGCGGTGCTGCGGTTCAGCTGGTTCAGCGGCAGGTAAGGCACCACGCCACCGCCCTGCGCGCCGCCGGTCACACCCTGATCGAGGATGGTCTTGTCGACCCCGCCCAGCACCCGTTCCATCGTCTCCAGATAGAGACGGCGGCGGGTGACTTCGGGCGCCTTGGCGTATTCCGCCAGCACGGCGGAGAAGCGCGACGCCTCACCCAGCGCCTCGTTGACGACCTGCGCGCGATAGCCTTCGGACTCTTCGCGGATCTGCGCGGCCTGACCACGGGCCTCGGCCACGACGCGGTTGGCATAGGCATCGGCCTGACGTTCCAGCCGGTCGCGTTCCTGTTCGGCGGCCTGCACTTCGCGGAAGGCGTCGATCACTTCGCGGGGCGGGTCGGCGGTATCAAGGTTGATCCGCACGATGGTGATGCCGCTTTCATACTCGTCCAGCGTCTGCTGGATTTCCTGCCGCGCGGTGTCGGCGATGATGCCCCGGTCGCGGTTGAGGATCGGCGCGAGGTTCGACGCCGCGATGATCTCGCGCATCACCGCCTCGGAGACGGCCTGCACGGTCAGCTGCGGATCGCGGATGTTGAACAGCACCTTGGCGGGATCGTTGATGTTCCAGACCACCTGAAACTCGATGTCCACGATATTGGCATCGGTGGTCAGCATCAGCCCTTCGGACCCGTTGGCCCGGCCTCCGCCAATGGTTTCGGTCCGTTCGGAGGTGACGTTGACCACCTCATGCGTGACGAACGGCCAAGGCGCAAAATTCAGGCCCGGCGAGCCGGTCGAGGAATAGCTGCCAAGGAACAGTTCCACCGACTGCTCTTCCGGGCGCACGGTGTAAAAGCTGAGCGCCGCCCAGACCCCCGCCGCGACCAGCGCGCCGACGATGATCGTGCCGCGCGTCAGTTTCGGGCCGCCGGAGAACCCGCCGCCCGAACCGCTGCCGCCGCCGTTATTGGCACCACCGCCGCGCCCGCCCATGAGCACGCGCAGCCGTTCCTGCCCCTTTTTCATCAGTTCGTCGATCTCGGGGATCTGCGGATCTTCCGGGCGCTTGCCGCCGCCTCCGCCTCCGCCGGGGGGACGACCGTTGCCGCCCCTGTTACCACCGCCGCCCCAAGGGCCGCCGCCGTGTCCTGCCATGAACTCTCTTCCCTCTGAATATCGTCCCTGTGTGTCCACTTCCAACCTGTGCATTCGCACAGGATTTTCAAGCGGTGCGAACGGGTTTGCGCAGGGTCACGATCTCTTCGGCCATGGTCGGATGCACCGCCACGGTCCGGTCGAAATCCTCCTTGGTCGCGCCCATCTTTACGGCGATCCCGGCGAGCTGGATCATTTCCCCCGCATTGGGCGCGACGATATGGCACCCCAGCACCCGCCGGCTGTCCTGTGCCACCACCAGCTTCATCATCACCCGGTCGGGGCGTCCGGCAAAGGCGGTCTGCATGGGCCGGAACGAGGTCACATAGACCTCGATGGGCTCCTGCTCCGCCGCCTGTTCCTCCGACAGGCCCACCGTGCCGAATTCCGGCTGGGTGAACACCGCCGAGGGGATCAGGTCGTGATCCACCGGCGTGGGGTTGCCCCGGAACACCGTCTCGACAAAGGCCATGCCCTCGCGGATGGCCACCGGCGTCAGGTTGACCCGGTCGGTCACGTCGCCGATGGCATAGACCGAAGGCACGCTGGTCTGGCTGAACTTGTCCACCTCGATCTGGCCCCGGCGGCCCAGCGTCACGCCAGCCTCGGTTAGCCCCATCTCGGCAGTGTTGGGCACGCGGCCCGTGGCGAACAGCACCTGATCGAAGACATGCGTGTTGCCGTTGGTGGCCTTGACCCAGACCGGACCGTCGCCCGGACGTCCGCCGCTGTGATCGGCGGTCATGTCCTGCAGCGCCGCGCCCATGGGAATGTCGCCATCCTGCGCGCCGTCATGATCCTGTGCGGTGGCGCGGCGCATCTCGACGATGTCGGTGCCGCAATGCAGATGGATCCCCTGATCCACCATGCTTTCCGCGATCAGCCCGCGCGCTTCCTCGTCAAAGCCGCGCAGGATCTGGGCGCCGCGGTAATACTGCGTCACCTCCACGCCCAGCCCGTTGAGAATGCAGGCGAATTCGCAGGCGATATAGCCGCCGCCCACGATCAGGATGGATTTCGGCAGGTTTTCCAGATGAAAGATGTCATCCGAGACCAGCCCAAGTTCGGCATTGGCGATCTCGGGGCGCAGCGGGCGCCCGCCGGTGGCGACAAGGATGTGCTTGGCGCGCACCGTCTCGCCGGTGGACAGCGCCACCGTATGCGCATCCACCAGCCGCGCCCGCGCGTCATAGGTGGTGACCCCGGCAGAGGCCAGAAGCTTGCGATAGATGCCTTCCAGCCGGTCCAGTTCGGAGGTCAGCCGCTCGCGGAAGCGCGGCCAGTCAAAGCTGCCTTCGCTCATCTCCCAGCCATAGCCGCGCGCATCCTCGGCGACATGGGCATATTCCGAGGCGAAGACCATCAGCTTCTTGGGCACGCAGCCACGGATCACGCAGGTGCCGCCATAACGGTCCTCTTCGGCCAGCGCCACCTTGGCGCCCGCCTCTCCCGCCGCGACACGGGCCGCGCGCACGCCGCCCGATCCGCCGCCGATGACAAAAAGATCGTAGTCGAAATCGCTCATGATCCACCCTCGTCCGGTTGCGCGGAAGGTAGACCACACAGACCCGCCGATGACCAGACCGCAGCGCCGTCAAACCCGGCGCAGGCGCTCAGAGATCGGTGAAAAGATTGTCGCTTTCGTCCAGATCGATCCGCTCTTCGGAGCTGCTGCCGCCGGTGATGTCGCGCAGTTCCACCCGGCCGTCGCCATGGCCGATCACCACCCGGTCGCAGATGTCGATGAACAGACCGTTTTCCACCACGCCGGGGATCTGGTTCAGCATCAGGGCCAGTTCGCGGGCATTGCCGATCCGGTTCAGATGCAGATCAAGAATGTGGTTGCCCTCGTCGGTGACAAAGGGCTTGGCGCCGTTCATGCGCAGGCTGGTCCGGCGCCCCAGCACGTCCAGCGACACCAGCGCCTCTTCCAGCAGGGCCTGCGTGGCGCTCTGGCCAAAGGCGATCACCTCCACCGGCAGCGGGAAGGCGCCCAGCGTCTCCACCTGCTTGGCGGCATCGGCGATCACCACCATCTGGTCCGATGCGGTGGCCACGATCTTTTCCTGCAGCAGCGCGCCGCCGCCCCCCTTGATGAGGTTCAGCTCGCCATCGATCTCGTCGGCGCCATCGATGGTGAGATCAAGCCAGCCCGCCTCTTCCAGCGAAATCACCTCGATCCCCAGCTCCCGCGCCAGCTGCGCGGTGCGGGTGGAGGTGGGCACGCCGCGAAACCGCAGGCCCTCCTTGCGGACCCGCTCGCCCAGACAGCGCACCAGCCATGCGGCGGTGGATCCGGTGCCAAGCCCCACGCGCATGCCATCCTCGACAAACTCCGCGGCGCGTTTTGCGGCCACGAACTTGGCCTTGTCGATGGGCGAAAGCTCTCCGGTCATGCGCATGATCCCCTGTTCTGACGGCCCCCGCCCTATAGGCAAAAACCCCTGCGGGCGCGAGCGGAAATTGCGCGCCCTCCTGCTTCTTCTTGGCGGAAATATCCCGGGGGGAGCCCGCCCCGGCGGGCGGGGGGCAGCGCCCCCCTTCTGCCCCTGAGCCGCCCGCGATCCCGGCGGTGCCGGGCGAAGGTCTGCAATCTGGCGGGAAATGCCGCTTTTGGCGGGTGACAGCGCGGCGCCACGGCCTAGTCTGCCGCTCAGGCGCGGACCCCGCCGCGCGCCCCAGCCCTCCAGCCCCGGAAAGCCCGCTCATGTTCCTGTCCGTCTTCGAAATGTTCAAGGTCGGCATCGGCCCCTCCTCCTCGCACACCATGGGGCCGATGGTGGCGGCGGCCCGGTTTCTGGACCGGCTGCGCGGCGCGCCCTTTACCGCCCATGGGCTGCGCGCCTCGCTGCACGGATCGCTGGCCTTCACCGGGGTGGGCCATGCCAGCGACCGGGCGACGGTGCTCGGCCTCGCCGGGTTCCGCCCCGACACTTATGATGCCGAGGCGGCGGAAGAGTCCCTGACCCGGATCCGCAGCGATCACCGCGTGACGCCGCAGGGGCTGGCGCCGCTGGCCTTCGATCCGGCCCGCGACCTGCGCTTTGACTATGACCGCAGCCTGCCCGGTCATGCCAATGGCATGATCCTGAGCGCGGTGGATGCCGAAGGCGACGTGATCCTGCAGGAGATCTATTATTCCGTCGGCGGCGGCTTCGTGCTGACCGAGGCGGAACTGGCGCAGGGCAAGGACAGCGATCAGGGCCCGCCCGTGCCCTTTCCCTTCCAGAGCGCGGCGCAGATGCTGGAGATGGCGGCGCGTTCGGGGCTGAGCATCGCCGAGATGAAGCGGCGCAACGAACTGTCCCGCCGCCCCAAGGCAGAACTGGACGAGGAGCTGGCCCGGCTCTGGCAGGTGATGGCGGACTGTCTGGAGCGCGGACTGCAGGGCGAAGGCATCCTGCCCGGCGGGCTGAAGGTGCGCCGCCGCGCCGGACCGATCCACGCGCAGCTTCAGGCCGAACGCGGACGCAACCTGACCGCGCCGCATGTGATCAATGACTGGATGAGCTGCTTTGCCATGGCGGTGAACGAAGAAAACGCCGCCGGCGGACAGGTGGTGACCGCCCCCACCAATGGCGCCGCCGGGGTGATCCCGGCGGTGATCCGCTACTGGCTGGATTTTGTGCCGGGTGCGGCGCCCGCGAAAGTGCCGGAATTCCTGCTGACCGCAGCGGCGATCGGCGGGCTGGTGAAATACAACGCCTCGATTTCCGGGGCGGAGGCGGGCTGTCAGGCCGAGGTGGGATCGGCGGCGGCGATGGCGGCGGCAGGGCTCTGCGCGGTGCTGGGCGGCACGCCCGAGCAGATCGAGAACGCGGCGGAAATCGCGCTGGAGCATCATCTGGGCATGACCTGCGATCCGGTGGCGGGGCTGGTGCAGGTGCCCTGCATCGAACGCAACGGGTTGGGTGCGATCAAGGCGGTGTCGGCGGCGTCGCTGTCGCTGCGCGGCGACGGCCAGCATCTGGTGTCGCTGGATGCCTGCATCGAGACCATGCGCCAGACCGGCCGCGACATGGGTCATGAATACAAGGAAACCTCGCTGGGCGGGCTCGCCGTCAACGTCCCCAATTGTTAAGCGGCGCCCGTCCGGGTGCCCCGGCCGGGCCGGTGCCCGTCTCGCCGGGCGCAGCCGCGCCCGGCTCGGCGCCCGTGGCGGGCCTGACGCCAAAGATCAGAGGTCGAGATACATGAAGGTGGTGGCATCGCGCCGCGCCGTGCCTTCGGGGGCCAGCGCATAGCCGGGGATTTCCCCCGCGACGCGGAAGCCGCAGCTGGCGTAAAGCGCCTGCGACGGATCGCCGGAACGGGTGTCGAGCGTGATCAGCGACCTCCCCTCCGCCTCTGCCGCCTGCAGCAGTGCCGCCATCAGCGCCCGCCCCAGCCCGCGGCGGCGGAACTCCGGATGGACCAGCATCTTGGACACCTCGGCGCGGTGGCGCTGGTTGGGCATGCCCGCCAGCGCCAGCGACACCGTGCCCACCAGCCGCCCCTCGGCGAAGGCGCCCCAGAGCTGCCGCTCGCCGCTGGTGATACCGGGCAGCAGCCCCTGCCAGAAGGTTCTGGCCTCGGTTTCGGGAAACGGCAGGACAAAGCCCACGCTCGCCCCGTCGGCGACACAGGCGGCCAGCACCCATGACAGGGCGTCGAGATGGGCGGGCGCCTCGGCGGCGGAAATCGCGCGGATCATGGCGCCACCAGCACGAGGATGTAGCGCGCCACAGCGCCGCTGCCCGCCACAAAGCGGGTCGGCCCCGAAAGCCGGTAGCGCAGGCTGTCGCCCGGATCCAGATCGTGGCGGGTGCCGTCCACCTCCACCATCAGGGTGCCGGACAGCATCAGCAGGTGATGCTCCATGCCCGGCACGGCGGCGGCGGGATAGGCGATGCAGGCGCCCGGATCCAGTTCGCAGTCCAGCACCTCTGCCGCCAGCAGCCGCCCCCCCGGCGAGGCGACGCGGCGCAGGAACCCGGTGTCACGGTCGCGCCAGACCGGCTGGTCGGCGCGGCGCAGATGCGCGGTAAATCCCTCCTCGACCATGGCCATGAGCCGCGACATGCTGAGCCCGTAGGCATGGCAGAGCCGCCCCAGCGCCTCTGCTGTCGGGCTGACCTCGGCCTTCTCGAACCGCGAGAGCGCGGCTCGCGACAGCCCCGAGGCCTCGGCCAGCGCATCCAGTGTCAGGCCACGGTCGCTGCGCAGCGCCGCAAGCCGCTGCGCCAGCCTCTGGGTCATGTCCTCTGTCATCACGGCGGTGTCTGTCATCACTTTCTCCATATCGGGAATGATTCCCTGTTTAGGGATAAGCCTGCCAGAAACCTGCCGCGATGCAAGCCCCGCCTGCGACAGATGCTTCAGCCGCGCGCGCCTGCGCCCATCCTGCGCGACAGATCCGCCGCCATCTCGACCAGCGCCTGACGCGAGGCATCGGGCCCCACGGTCGAGGTGCCGGAGAGCCGGGTGATGAAGGGGATCGTCACCGCCGCCGCCACCCGGCCCGAGAAATCGAAGACCGGCGCCGAGAGATTATGCACGCCTGCGATGGTCAGCGAGGGGCTTTCGCAATAGCCCGCCGCCCGCACCCCGGGCAGATCCGCCAGAAACCCCGCGCGCCGGGCTTCGGGTTCGGCCATTTCCGCCAGCAGCCGGTCCAGCGCGGGCGGCGCCATCCACGCCGCCAGCACCCGGCCCGAGGCGGTATCCGCCACCGGAACCTGCGCCCCCAGCCGCACCGAGGTGAGGTGATTGTCCGGGCAGTCGACCTGCGCCACCACCAGCACCCGGCCCGAATGCAGGATGGCCAGATGCATCGACTGGTTGAGCGCATCCGCCAGTTTCTGCATCGCCTCGCCCGCGATGGCGGTCAGCCGCCGCATCGGCGGGTGGCGATGCGCCACCTCGAACATCTTGGTGGACAGGTGATAGCGGTCATCCCCCTCTCCCAGCTCCACATAGCCGCGCTGGCGCAGCACCATGAGCATGCGGAAGATTTCGGGCGTGGTGCGGCCCAGCGTCTTGGCGATGTCCACCTGCGTCAGCCCCTCCGCGCCGGAGGCGAGCAGTTCGAGAATGTCCAAACCCTTGGACAGCGCCGGGGCGCGATACTTGTCATCGTCACTGGTGTCGGTCATCGCGCGGTGCGCCCTTCCTGTCTTGCCTGTCGCAACCCGTCTTTTAGGCGGTCAGGAGAGGGCGGAAAAGCGGGATCGCGGAAGGCACGCACGGCGTCCGGCAGGACAGGAAAGGCCGCAGCGTGGCTGTGTCTGGGGGGTATCTGGGGAATTTCAGAGAAAATGGCAGCCCGTAGGGGAATCGAACCCCTCTTTCCAGGTTGAAAACCTGGCGTCCTAACCGATAGACGAACGGGCCAAGCAGACGTTGCGCCGCAGTCCTGCCGATGTGACAGGGTCCGTGGCGAGGGTCGTGTGCGAACCTCTGATCCCAGATGGCACTGGAACTGCCTCTGATTTCCGGCCCGACACAAGGTCTTGGCAGGAAACCAGTGGCAGCCCGTAGGGGAATCGAACCCCTCTTTCCAGGTTGAAAACCTGGCGTCCTAACCGATAGACGAACGGGCCAAGCAGACGTTGCGCCGCAGTCCTGCCGATGTGACAGGGTCCGTGGCGAGGGTCGTGTGCGAACCTCTGATCCCAGATGGCACTGGAACTGCCTCTGATTTCCGGCCCGACACAAGGTCTTGGCAGGAAACCAGTGGCAGCCCGTAGGGGAATCGAACCCCTCTTTCCAGGTTGAAAACCTGGCGTCCTAACCGATAGACGAACGGGCCAAGCAGACGTTGCGCCGCAGTCCTGCCGATGTGACAGGGTCCGTGGCGAGGGTCGTGTGCGAACCTCTGATCCCAGATGGCACTGGAACTGCCTCTGATTTCCGGCCCGACACAAGGTCTTGGCAGGAAACCAGTGGCAGCCCGTAGGGGAATCGAACCCCTCTTTCCAGGTTGAAAACCTGGCGTCCTAACCGATAGACGAACGGGCCGTGCTGGCTGGTGAGGGGCGTTCTAAGCAAAGCACGGCGGCCATGCAAGCGGAATTTTCGCCAAAACGCAGCTTCTGCAACATTTTCTTGAACGCTGCAAAAGCCACGCAAAATCAGCGAGTTGCCGATCCCGGCTCCAAGCTGGGCGCGGCATCTTCAAGGCGCAGCTGCACGGTTCTGCGACCGTTCCATTCGTTGATCTCCAGCCGTCCGGCCATGTGGAATCGCGCGCCCCTGTGATCGGTCAGCGCGGCCCCCAGCGGGCTGTCGAAGGCGTTGAAACAGATCGCCTCCAGCTTGGCGCCCAGCCCGTCGCCAAGGCTCAGCTTCAGATGGCCGGTGCCGACCTTCTTGACGAAGCCCAGCTGCACGTCCGGCAGGGCGAAGCGCGGACCGGAGGCCCCCGCGCCATAGGGCCCGGCCTGATCCAGCCGGTCGCAAAGCTCGCTGCTGGCGGCCCCGGGCATCAGCATGCCGTCGACCCGCAGATCTGCGGCGCCGCCCTGCCCCGCGCCCTGCTTGGCCAAAAGATCGGCCAGCCGCGCCATCGCGGCCTCCAGCTGGTCGGTGGCCACGGTCAGCCCCGCCGCCATCTTGTGCCCGCCGCCTTTCAGCAGCAGGCCTTCGGTGGCCAGCCGGTGGATGCTGGCGCCCAGATCCACCCCCGAGACGGAGCGGCCCGACCCCTTGCCCTCGGCCCCGTCCAGCCCGATGACCACGGCGGGGCGGTTGGTCAGTTCCTTGAGGCGCGAGGCCACGATGCCCACCACGCCGGGATGCCAGCCCTCGCCCGCCGCCCAGACCAGCGGCGCATCCAGCCCCCGCGCCTCGGCCTGCGCCACGGCGGCGGCACGCACCGCCTCCTCGACCTCGCGGCGTTCGGTGTTGAGCCTGTCCAGCCGTTCGGCAAGCGCTTCGGCCTCGTGGCGGTCGCGGGTGGCCAGCAGGCGCGCGCCCAGATCGGCCTGTCCGATGCGCCCGCCCGCATTGATGCGCGGCCCCAGCACATAGCCCAGATGATAGGCGCTTGGCGCGGTATCAAGCCGGGCCACATCCGACAGCGCCACCAGACCGGGGCGGGCGCGGCGGGCCATCACCTGCAGCCCCTGCCGCACCAGCGCGCGGTTCACCCCGCGCAGCGGCGCCACATCGGCCACCGTGGCCAGCGCCACCAGATCGAGCATCGCCATCAGATCGGGCCCGCGCTGCCCCGCCTCGCGCAGCAGCCGGCCGCACTCGACCAGACACAGGAACACCACGCCCGCCGCGCAAAGATGGGCCAGCGCGCCATCCTCGTCCTGCCGGTTGGGGTTCACCACCGCCAGACAGTCCGGCAGGGTCTCGCCGCCAAGGTGATGGTCCAGCACCACCACATCGGCGCCTTTCGCGGCGGCGATGGGATCATGGGACAGCGTGCCGCAATCGACGCAGACGATCAGGTCATGGTCGCGCGCCAGCTTTTCCATCGCGGGCACGTTGGGGCCATAACCTTCGTCGATGCGGTCGGGGATATACAGCGTGGCGCCATGGCCCATCTGCTGGATCCAGTCCAGCAGCAGCGCGGCAGAGGCGCCGCCATCCACGTCATAATCGGCAAAGACCGCGATCCGCTCGCGCCGCGTCACCGCCTGCAGGATCCGCGCCGCGGCCTTGTCCATGTCGCGCAGGCTGCGCGGATCGGGCAGCAGGTCGCGCAGTTTCGGGTCCAGAAAGCCGGGCACCTCGGGGGCGGCCACGCCCAGCCGGGCCAGCACCTGACAGAGCGGGCGGGGCAGATGGGTGGCCTGCGCCAGCGCCTCGGCCTGCCGTTCGCATTCCACGTCCGGACCGATCCAGCGACGGCCGGTCAGCGATTGCGCCACTCCGAGATAGCTCATGGTCGTCCTTTCCTCCGGCCAGCGCTCTGCCGGAAAAGAAACCGGCGGCCCCTGTCAGGGACCGCCCTTGTTCGTCTGGTGCCCGGTCCTGCCCCGCAGGGGGGCGGGGCGTTATTTGAACGGGTTGCGGTAGATCACCCGCCGCACCGACCCGGTCTTGGACCGCATCAGCAGGGTTTCGGTGGTGATCCAGCCGATTTCCCGCTTGATCCCCGACAGGATGGAGCCGTTGGTGACGCCGGTTGCGGCAAAGATCACGTGATCGGTCACCATGTCGTCGCGCTTGTAGACGCGGTTCAGGTCGGTGATGCCCGCCTTGGCGGCGCGGCCCCGTTCATCGTCGTTGCGGAACAGCAGGCGGCCATAGATCTGCCCGCCCATACATTTCAGCGCGGCGGCAGCCAGCACGCCCTCGGGCGCGCCACCCGAGCCCATATACATGTCGATGCCGGTGATCTGCGGTTCGGCGCAGTGCATGACCCCTGCCACGTCGCCATCGGTGATCAGACGGATCGCGGCACCGGTGGCGCGGACCTCGGCGATCATCTCCTCATGGCGCGGACGCTCAAGGATGCAGCAGGTGATGTCGGACGCGTCGCAGCCCTTGGCACGGGCCAGCGCCTGCACCCGCTCTGCGGGCGACATGTCCAGCGTCACGGTGTCTTCGGCATAGCCCGGGCCGATGGCCAGCTTGTCCATGTAGACGTCGGGCGCGTGCAGCATCGACCCGCGCGGGCCCATGGCGATGACGGTCAGCGCGTTCGGCATGTCCTTGGCGGTCAGCGTGGTGCCTTCCAGCGGGTCGAGCGCAATGTCCACGCCCGGGCCGTTGCCGGTGCCCACTTCCTCGCCGATATAGAGCATCGGCGCCTCGTCGCGCTCGCCCTCGCCGATCACCACGACGCCCGCGATGTCGAGCATGTTCAGCTGTTCGCGCATGGCGTTGACCGCCGCCTGATCGGCGGCTTTCTCGTCGCCATGACCCACCAGCTTCGCCGAGGCGATGGCGGCCTGTTCGGCGACGCGGGCCAGACCCAGCGACAGCATGCGGTCGTTAAAATCCTTGGGGGTGGACATCGGGGCGTTCCTTGAAATTGTTCGGTGAGGGCGGTGTATCGCGCGCGCTTGCGCAAGGGCAAGCGCGGTGGCGCTAACGGGCGCCGGGGCGCCCGCAACTCTGCCGCGTCTCAGGCGGCCTCGATGCGCAGGGCCACCGGGCTGCCCAGCACGACGCCGGTTTCCGGCATCGCGGCCAGCGCCGTATCCAGCGCCTCGCGCGTGGTCTTGTGGGTCACGATCAGCACCGGGGCGCTGTCGCTTTCGCGCGACTGGCCATACTGGCGCAGCCGGTTGATCGACACGCCCGCCTCTCCCAGCGCCGCCGCCACCTTGGCCAGCGCACCCGGCTTGTCGACCAGCGCCATGCGCAGGTAATAGGGCGCGGGCGCCGTGGATTTGGCCGGGGTGGCGCGTTTCAGCAGGCTTGCAGGCGCCCCAAAGGTCGACAGCCGCGTGCCGCGTGCAATGTCCATCACGTCGCCCATCACGGCAGAGGCGGTGGGCCCTTCGCCCGCACCCGCGCCGCGCAGCACGATCTGGCCGACCTGATCGCCCTCGATCACCACCATGTTGGTGCCGCCGTCCAGCTGCCCCAAGGGCGAGGTGGCGGGCACAAGGCAGGGCGCCATCGACTGTTCCAGCCCGCGCCCGGTCAGGCGGCAGACCCCCAGCAGCTTGATGCGGTAGCCCATGTCGGCGGCCTGCCGGATGTCCTCGGCAGAGACGCGCCCGATGCCTTCAAGCTCGACCGCGTGGAAATCCACCTGCGTGCCATAGGCGATCGCCGACAGCAGCGACAGCTTGTGCCCGGCATCGATCCCGCCCACGTCCAGTTCGGGATCGGCTTCCAGATAGCCCAGCTTGTCCGCCTCGTCGAAGGCCTGTTCATAGGTCAGGCCCGCGTTTTCCATCCGGGTCAGGATGTAATTGCAGGTGCCGTTCATCACGCCCATGACGCGGGTCACCTCGTTGGCGGCCAGCCCCTCGGTCAGCGCCTTGATGACCGGGATGCCCCCCGCCACCGCCGCCTCGAAGCGCAGCACGCAGCCCTTGGCCTCGGCCAGTTCGGCCAGTGCCTGCCCGTGATGGGCCAGCAGCGCCTTGTTGGCCGTCACCACGTCCTTGCCCGCCTTCAGCGCCGCCTCGGTCGCGGCCTTGGCCGGGCCGTCACTGCCGCCAATCAGTTCCACGAACACGTCGATGTCGTCGCGCGCGGCCAGCGCCACCGGATCATCCACCCATTCATAGGTGGCCAGCGACACGCCGCGTTCCTTGTCGCGGTTGCGGGCGGAGAGGGCAGAGATCACGATGGGGCGCCCGGTCCGCGCCTCCAGCAGCGCGGCCTTCTGGCGCACGATCTTGACGACCCCGGCCCCCACGGTGCCCAGCCCGGCGATCCCAAGACGAAGCGGTTCAGACATGGGGAGGGCTCCTTTTTTATCCGTGATCCTGTCCGCGCTGGCTTAGCCGCATCGCGGCAGGTCTGCAACGGGATCGGTGGCGGCGCGCAACGGCGCCGCCGGACCGGATCAGAACGGATCGGGCACCCCTGCCGCCATCCGCGCCCGTGTCTGGGCATCCACCACCGGCCCCTGCAGCCCTGCGGCGCGGGCGCGCAGGGCGCTGGCGCGCGTCTCCAGCCCCTCCTGCTGCTCGGGCGTGGCGCGGGGCGGTGCGGCTTCGGCCAGAAGCGGCCCCAGCGGCAGCAGATCCGGCCAAGGGGCTTCGGCCACGCCCGGCGTCTGCGCGCCCTCAAGCTCGGGGAAGGGGGTGCAGGCCGCAAGCGCGGCGCAGAGGGGCAGAAGCAAAAGGCGCATGGGCGGCGGATCCGGACTGTCTGTGCCCGTCATGCCGCAGCCCGCCCGCCGGAGCAAGCCTTGCGCCGCTTCGCGCTTGTTCTGAACACACGTTCAGATACATACGCGGCCATGGCCCGCACCACTGGATCGCATTCCGAAATCACCGGGCCGCGGATCCGCGAGGCGGCGCTGCGGCTTTTTGCCAAGCACGGCTATGCCGCCGTCTCCATGCGCCAGATCGCGCGGGAGGTGGGGGTGCAGGTCGGCGCGCTTTACAACTACACCCCCGACAAGCAGGCGCTGCTGTTCTCGCTGCTGCAGGGCCATATGGACGAGCTTCTGGCCGCGTGGGAGGCAGAGCCGCGCGGCGCGGATCCGCTGGCGCGGCTGGAAAGCTTCGTGCGCTTCCATATCCGCTTCAACCTTGCGCGCCCCGAGGCGATCTTCATCTCCTATATGGAGCTGCGCAATCTGGAGCCCGCGCCCTTTGCCGCCATCGAATCGCTGCGCCGGACCTACGAGCAGGAGCTGGAGGCGATTCTGGCGCAGGGCCGCGACGCGGGCGTGTTCCAGCTGGACGAGCCACGCATCACGGCCTTTGCACTGATCGCGATGCTGACCGGGGTCAACACATGGTATCGCGCCGATGGCCGCCTGTCGGAACCCGAGGTGGCCAGCCTTTACTGGGACATGACGCGGCGGGCGGTGGGGGCCTGAGCCCCCGCCTCAGCCCTCGACCTGCAGCGTTTCGAGATATTCCAGCAGCGCCACCAGACGGCGCGGCGTGGGCGTCAGCGTGCCGTCGCCCGAATCGTAGGGCACCAGATCGCCCTGCAGCAGCGCGCCGAATTCCGGCATGCCCGGCCCGTCGGGATGGACGCGGGAATAGCCGTCGATGGTGGACAGGACCTGCGCGCGCGGCAGTTCGCCGCCATTGCGCGCGGCGATCAGGGTCAGGTCGGCGGGCGGAGGCGTCATCCCCGCCGCCAGCGGCCCGTCGCCGCGCCCGGCAGCCCCGTGGCAGCCCGCGCAGTAATCGCCATAAAGCGCGCGGCCATCGCTGGGTTCAGGCATGGCGCTGTCCATGCAGGCCGCAAGTCCCAGCAAGCCTGCCCCCCAGACGCTCCAAAGGATCCTCTGCATCGCTCTGCCCTCTTCTGCTGTGCTTTGCCCCTGTCTGACCCTTCCCGCCGCGCGGATCAAGGGACTTGCCGCCGCAGCGCGCAGCGGGCATCACGGACGGGCATTCCGCCGCAAGGATCCGCTCATGCCCTCCCAAGCCCTGATCATGCTGGCCGCCGGCATCGGCATTCCGATCCTTGCCGCACTGAACGCCCGGCTGGGCGGCTGGATGGGCTCGCCTGCGGGGGCGGCGGTGATCCTGTTCTGCGTGGCGCTGGCCGCCACCACGCTGGTGCTGCTGGTACTGGAGCCGCGCGCGCTGGTCCGCGCCATGGACGCGCCGCGCCACCTGTTTCTGGGCGGGCTCTTCGTGGCTTTCTACGTGCTGGCCGTGACCTATGTGGCCCCAAGCTTCGGCGTCGGGCGCGCGGTGTTCTTCGTGCTGCTGGGCCAGCTGATCAGCGCGGCGCTGATCGACCATTTCGGCCTGTTCGGCGCGCGCATCGCCCCGGTGACGCTGAACCGTCTCGCCGGGATCGCGCTGATGGGCGCGGGCGTGTTTCTGGCGCAGCGCGGCTGAGCGCGCTTGCGCGGCTGCGGCGGCGCGGGCATGCTTGCGGGCATTGACCCCAACGCCTTTTTCCGGACCCCCGCCATGCGCCTTTTGCTGACCACAGCCTTTGCCCTGCTTGCGCTGCCCGTGCTTGCCCAGACCCCGTCGCTTTCGCCCCTGCCCCAGCAACAGCAACAGCCCGGCGCCTTCCTGCCCGGCGCGGTGCCGGGACCATTGCTGGATGCCCCGCAGGTGCAGATTCTGGAGCCGTCGCGGCAGCAGGATCTGCTCGACGATGCCTGGATCCGCTATCTAAAAGACGACAGCATTCCTTTTCCCACGACAGGCCCCGTGCTGACGCTGCAGGATCTGGAAGCCGGCACGCTGCTGCCACCCGACGCGCTGCGGCAGACACCACTTGACCCGGCGCAGGTGCAGGCGCTGCAATGGGGCGGCGATACCACGCTGGATCTGCAAAGCCTCGGGCTTGCCACCGCGCCACAGGTGCCGGTGAACCTTTTTGCGCTTTACGACGCGGCGGGCACCTTCAAGGGCCTTGCCACCCCGCCCCCCGGCGTCAGTTCCGAAGCGTTCCTGCTGTCCAGCGCCCGCCGCGGCGACCGCGCCAAGCCGGTGCAGGCCAAACAGCAGGGCAAGGATGTCTCCTCGCTCAGCCACAAGATCCTCAGCGTGCTGTCCGAGATCTGCGCGGTCAGCATCCGCCCGCGTGAACTGACGGTGACGCTGGGCGGCGGCTGGTCGCTGGGGGTCGAGGCGACCGCCGAAATCTCGGCGCTGATCGACGTGGAGCAAAGCTGCGCCCGGCTCAGCACCGAACTGCAGGACGCGCGCAGCGCCGCCCCCGCCCCCGAATGACCAAAGCCTAGAAGGCCACCAGCCGCCCTTCGGTCAGCCGCACCCGGCGGTCCATGCGCGCGGCCAGATCAAGGTTATGCGTGGCGATCACCGCCGACAGCCCGGTGTCACGCACCAGCCGCACCAGCGCGTCGAACACCCGGTCCGAGGTGGCGGGATCAAGGTTGCCGGTGGGCTCGTCCGCCAGCAGCAGCTGCGGGGTGTTGGCCATGGCGCGGCAGAAGGCGACGCGCTGCTGCTCGCCGCCCGACATGGCGGCGGGACGGTGCGCCGCGCGGTCGGCCAGCCCCACGCTGTCCAGAAGCCCGCGCGCCCGCGCCTCGGCCTCCGACGCGGAGGCGCCATTGGCCAGCTGCGGCAGCACGACGTTCTCCAGCGCGGTGAATTCCGGCAGCAGGTGGTGAAACTGATAGACAAAGCCCACCATCTGCCGCCGCACCACCGTGCGCCGCCGGTCGGATTTGCGGCCCATCACCTCGCCGCCGATGGCCACCTCTCCGGCATCGGCCACGTCCAGCAGCCCCGCGATATGCAGCAGCGTCGACTTGCCCGCGCCCGAAGGCGCCACCAGCGCCACCACCTCGCCGCGCTGCACTTCCAGATCGGCGTCGCGCAGCACCTGAACGGCATTGGGTCTGCCGGGATTGTAGGTCTTGGCGATGCCCGACAGGCGCAGAACCGGATCACTCATAACGCAGCGCCTCCACGGGGTTCATGCGCGCCGCCCGGCGCGCGGGAAAGATGGTGACCACAAAGGACAGGCCCAGCGACAGCGCCATGGCGCTGAACACATCGCCCGCCTGCAGCTTGGCGGGCAGGGCATAGATGCCCCGGATCGACGGATCCCAGACCCCGCCCCCCGCGACATAGTTCACGAAGGAAAAGATCGGATCGATATAGATGGCGAACAGACAGCCCAGCACCACCCCCAGCGCCGTGCCGATCACCCCGGTGAAGGCGCCGCAGATGAAGAACACCCGCAGCACCGATCCTTCGGTCAGCCCCATGGTGCGCAGGATGCCGATGTCGCGGCCCTTGTTCTTGACCAGCATGATCAGCCCCGACACGATGTTCATGGTGGCGATCAGCACCAGCACCGACAGGATGACGAACATCACGTTGTCCTCCACCTCCAGCGCGCGCAGGAACCCGCCGGAGGCATCCTGCCACGTCCAGATCATCGCCCCCGCCCCGGCAGCCTCGGCAATGGGCTGCGCCAGCCCCCGCACCGCCTCGGGATCGCTGACCATGACCTCCAGCTCGTCCGCCACCCCCTCGCGGTTGAAATAAAGCTGTGCCTCGTCAAAGGGCATGTAGGCGCGGGTGCGGTCGATGTCATAGCGCCCGGCGGTGAAGATCCACACCACCTCATAGGCCTTGACGCGCGGGCTGACCCCGAAGGCGGTCTTCACCCCCTCGGGCGAGATCAGCCGGACCTGATCGCCCACCTCGACCCCCAGTTCGCGCGCGACCCCCGATCCCAGCGCCAGCCCCTCGCCGAACCGCGCCAGATCGCCGCGCCCGGTCTCCGGATCGACGATGCGCCGGATCCCCGCCAGATCCTCGGCGGCGATGCCGAACACCTCGACCCCGGCATTGCGGCCATTGGCATTGGCCATGACCTGCCCCTTGACCAGCGGTGCCGCGCGGTCCACCCCCGGCACCTCGGCCACCCGGGCGGCGCGTTCGGCGTAATCGGAAAAGGTGCGCACGACGCGGCCAAACTCGTCCTCCCGCGCCGAGGCATAAACGCTGGCATGGGCATTCGCCCCCAGAATCGTGTCGACAAACTCCGCCCGGAAGCCCGACCGCACCGACAGCGTCGCGATCAGCGCGAACACGGCCAGCGTGATGCCGATCAGGCTGATCCATGTCATCGTGCTGACGCCGCCCTCGGCGCGCCGTGCGCGCAGATAGCGCCACGCGATCTTCCATTCGAAGGCGGCAAAGGGAGGCGGGGTGCGGGCCATGGCGGTCACTTTCAGGGTCAGATGCGCGCGGACCCTGCCCTCCCCCCCCGCCGGGGTCAAGCCGTGCCGCGGCGGCGCGCCGCTCCCGCGTTCCGAGCCTTTCGCCTCCGGCGGGGATATTTTTGGTCAGAAGAAGCGCGCGCCGGTTTCTTCTGACCAAAAATATCCCGGGGGTGAATGCGGCGCAGCCGCAGAGGGGGCAGAGCCCCCACTTGCGCGGCTGCCGCCCGCGCGCCATAACTCCGCCATGACCGGACCCCGCTATACCGCCCTTGTCGCCAGCCTGCCCGCAACCGTGCCCTTTGTCGGGCCCGAAACGCAGGAGCGCGAGCGCGGCGCGCCGTTCCGCGCCCGCATCGGCGCCAATGAAAACGTCTTCGGCCCCTCGCCGCAGGCCATCGCCGCGATGCAGGCCGCCGAGGCCGAGATCTGGAAATACGGCGATTCCACCAGCTATGACCTGCGCCACGCGCTGGCCGCGCATCATGGCTGCGCGCCGGAAAACGTGATGGTGGGCGAAGGCATCGACGGCATTCTGGGCTATCTGGTGCGGCTGGTGGTGGCGCCCGGCGATGCCGTGGTCACCTCGGACGGGGCCTATCCCACCTTCAACTATCATGTGGCGGGATTCGGCGGCGCGCTGACCAAGCTGCCCTATCGCGACGATGCCGAGGATCTGGCAGCGCTGCTGGACCGGGCGGCGGAGCTTGACGCCAAGCTTGTCTATTTCGCCAATCCCGACAACCCCATGGGCAGCATGCTGCCCCGCGACGCCATCGAGGCGCTGCTGGACCGGATCCCCGAAGGCACGCTGCTGGTGCTGGACGAGGCCTATGTGGAATTTGCGCCCGAAGCCACGGCCCCGCGCATTGCCATCGACGATCCGCGCGTCATCCGGCTGCGCACCTTTTCCAAGGCCTATGGCATGGCCGGGGCGCGGGTGGGCTATGCGCTGGCGGCGGCGCCGCTGATCGCGGCCTTCGACAAGGTGCGCAACCATTTCGGCATGAACCGCAGCGCGCAGGCGGGCGCGCTTGCGGCGCTGCAGGACCATGGCTGGCTGGAACATGTCCGCGCCGAAGTGGCGCAGGCGCGCGATCGCATCACGGCGATTGCCGCTGGCTGCGGGCTGACCGCGCTGCCTTCGGCCACCAATTTTGTCGCGGTGGATTGCGGGCGCGACGGCGCCTTCGCGCGGCGGGTGCTGGCGGAACTGGGCGCGCGCGGGGTCTTCGTGCGCATGCCTTTTGTTGCGCCGCAAGACCGCTGCATCCGGATCAGCGCCGGCACGCCGCAGGATCTGGACGCGCTGGCCGAGGCGCTGCCGCAGGCGCTGGCCGCCGCCCGGGGCTGATCGGGGCCGCGTCGGATATTTCAGACGTTCACGTTCCCGCGCATTGACGAATTTGCAAGCCTTGGCTGCGATCCTGCCCCGTGACGCAGGGGCAATTCGTTCTATCCTGTGTCGGGCAGCCCCCAGTTCAGGAATGGCCTCATGGATCCGCAGACCCGCCAACCCGCCCCGGACTATTTCCCCGCCAATCTGGTGATGATCTTCGTCAACATGCTCTGGATCTTTGTGGCGCTCTGGGCCGTTTTCGGCCTTGAGGTCGTGATCCTGCTGGCGGTGGCGATCAATCACGGCATCACCGTGATCGACCACCGCCGCAAGTCCCGCCAGTAGCGGTCAGACGCCCCAGCTCAGGCGCCTGAAATCACCTCGGCAGCGGCGCCAAGCCCGCCCTTGCCATGGGGAATGTCCAGCGCGCGCAGACCGGATTCGACCACGCCCAGCAGGCCGAGGATCATATGCGCGTTGACATGGCCCATATGCCCAAGCCGGAAAAACCCGGTGCCCTTGGGGTCATCGGGCTCGGTCATGCCCAGCCCGATGCCCAGCGTCACCCCGGTCTGCGCGGCGGTCCATTCGCGCAGCCGCGTGCCATGCGGCGCCCCCAGACGCAGCGCGGTCACGGCATGGCTGCGCAGGCTGGGGTCGGTGATGTTCAGGGTCATAGGCCCGCCCTGCCCCCAGACCTCCACCGCGGCCCAGATGGCACGCGCCAGCGTGGCGTGACGGGACCAGACCTGCTCCAGCCCCTCCTCGCGAATCATGTCGAGCGCGGCGCGCAGCCCGTAAAGGTGATGGGTCGGCGCCGTGCCGCCGAAGTATTCGTAGAAGAAATCCGGCTTGCCGCGCGGCGTCCAGTCCCAGTAACGGCTGACCCGGCGCAGTTCGGTCCGGCGGGCGGCGGCGCGGTCGTTGAAATAGACAAAGCCCAGCCCCGGCGGCACCATCAGCCCCTTCTGCGAGCCGGTCACCATCACGTCCACGCCCCAGTCATCCATGCGGAACTCGTCCACCCCCAGCGAGGCGACGCAGTCGGCCATCAGCAGCGCGGGATGGCCGGTGGCGCGCATCGCTGCCCCCAGCGCCGCGATGTCATTGCGCACCGAACTGGCGGTATCCACATGGGTGGCAAGCACGGCCTTGATGCGGTGGGCCTTGTCGGCCTCCAGCGCGGCGGCGACCTGCGCCGGATCGAAGGTGGATTTGGTGCCGAAATCGATCACCTGAGTCTCGATCCCCAGCCCGCGCGCCATTTCCGCCCAGCCATGGCCGAAGCGCCCGGTGGCGGGCACCAGCACCACATCGCCTTCTTCGGCGACATTGGCCAGCGCCGCTTCCCATGCGCCATGGCCGTTGCAGATATAGATCGCGACGCGCGCCGTGGTCTGGGCCACATATTGCAGGTCCGGGATCAGGTCGGCCACCATTTCGACCAGCGCGCCCTCGTAGATGTTGGGCGAGGCGCGGTGCATGGCGCGCAGCACCGCATCGGGCATGACAGAAGGGCCGGGAATGGCCAGATAGGGGCGGCCGTGGGCAAGCGACATTGGGGGATCTCCGACTGCGCCCCTTGAAATTGCGGGGCTCGGGCCAACCTAACCGCAGTCGCGGCGGCGTCAATCACCCACGGCGCCCTGAGGCGGCCCCTACGGGCGCACTGCTTGCCACGGCGGCGGCTTGCCCGTAAACCGCGCGGGACTGACAGGATGGAGCGGATGCTCAAGACACTCTGGCAACGCATCGAGACTGCGGAACGGCGCCTGCGCCGGTCTTTCGGCACGGATATCTCGACGCCCGGCGCGCGGCTGCTGTCAAAGCTGCATTACCATGTGTTCGACCATGCCTTCCTGCGCACGGTCTGGACCAATTTCTTTCAGCTGGCCCCCGGGGTCTGGCGGTCCAACCATCCCACCCATGCCCGGTTCGAAAAATACGCGCGCATGGGGATCAAGACCGTCATCACCCTGCGCGGCGAGGAAAAATTCTCGCATTACCTGTTCGAGAAGGAAAGCTGCGAGAAGCTGGGGCTGACCCTGCTGCATGCCAAGCTCTGGGCACGCATGGCGCCCAAGCGCGACCGCATCGTGCATCTGATCGACACGCTGCGCACCGCCGAAAAGCCGCTGATGTTCCACTGCAAGTCCGGCGCGGACCGGGCGGGCTTTGCCTCTGCGCTTTATCTGATGGTGTTCGAGGGCGTGCCGGTGGAAGAGGCGCGCAAGCAGCTGGGGCTGAAATACATCCATCTGGAATTCACCAAGACCGGCATTCAGGGCTACATCCTTGACACCTATGCCGCGCGCAACCGCCGCGATCCCATCTCGTTCGAGGAGTGGATCCGCACCGAATATGACGACAAGGCGCTGCAGGCCGGGTTTGATGCCCGCCGCCCGCCGGAAGATCTGGCGTGACCCGCCCCCCCCGCAAATCCGGCTCCCTGCTTGGCTGGCTCTGGTGGAGTTACCTGTGGCGCTATCGCGGGCAGATCGCGGTGGCCTTCTTCTTCATGATGATCGAAGGCTCGATGTTCGGCTTTCTCAGCTACATGATGAAGCCGATGTTCGATCAGGTGCTGGTGGGCGGGTCGGAATCCGCGCTGATCTGGGTGGGCTTTGCCATCTTCGGCATCTTCATGGCCCGCGCGCTGGCCAGCATCGTGCAGAAGGTGCTGCTGACCCGCGTGTCGCAGCTGACCGTGGCCGACATCCGCAACGACCTGCTGGCGCATCTGATGACACTGGATGGCGCCTTTCACCAGAAACACGGGCCCGGCTATCTGATGCAGCGGGTCGAGGGCGATGTGGACGCCATCAACAAGGTCTGGCGCATTCTCATCACCGGCACCGGGCGCGATGCCATCGCATTGGTGGCGCTGTTTGCGGTCGCCATCGGCATGGACTGGCGCTGGACGCTGGTGGCGCTGGTCGGCGTGCCGCTGATGATCGCCCCCACCGTGCTGCTGCAGCGCTATGTGCGCAAATATGCCCGCCACGCCCGCGACATCTCGGCGGGGCTGTCCACGCGGCTCAACGAGATCTTTCACGGCATCGTGCCGGTCAAGCTCAACCGGCTGGAAGCCTATCAGGCGGGGCGCTACCGCCGTCTGACCCGCGAACGGGTGCGCACCACGGTCAATTCCAGCATGGGACAGGCGGCGCTGCCCGGGCTCATCGACATCATGTCGGGCGTCGGCATTCTGGGCGTGCTGCTTTACGGCGGCGGAGAGATCATCTCCGGCGAAAAGACCGTGGGCGATTTCATGGCGTTCTTCACCGCCATCGGCCTTGCCTTCGAGCCGCTGCGCCGTCTGGGCGCGGTCAGCGGCAGCTGGCAGATCGCCGCCGCCTCGATCGAGCGGATCAAGGAACTGCTGGAAACCACGCCAGAACTGCGCGACCCGCCCGATCCCGTCCCGGCCCCCTCGGGCGTGCCGGAAATCGCGCTGCGCAATGTGGAGCTGAGCTATTCCGGGGCTGCGGTGCTGCGCGGCACCTCCTTTGTCGCCGAGGCGGGCAAGACCACGGCGCTGGTCGGTGCCTCTGGTGCGGGAAAATCCACGGTATTCAACGTGTTGACGCGTCTTGTTGATCCCGAACAGGGCGAGGTCACCATCGGCGGCGTGCCGGTCTCCGCCATGCGGCTTGCGGATCTGCGCGGGCTGTTTTCGGTCGTGTCGCAGGACGCGCTGCTGTTCGAGGACAGCCTGCGCGACAACATCCTGCTGGGCCGCGATGACGTGACCGAGGAGGAGTTGCAGCAGGTGCTGGAGGCCGCGCATGTGGCGGATTTCCTGCCTCGCCTGCCAGAGGGGCTGGACAGCCGCGCCGGACCGCGCGGATCCAACCTGTCGGGCGGGCAGCGCCAGCGCATCGCCATCGCCCGCGCGCTGCTGCGCGACACGCCGGTGCTGCTGCTGGACGAGGCGACCTCGGCCCTTGATGCCGCCTCGGAACAGGTGGTGCAGCAGGCGCTGGACCGGCNCTGCGCGACACGCCGGTGCTGCTGCTGGACGAGGCGACCTCGGCCCTTGATGCCGCCTCGGAACAGGTGGTGCAGCAGGCGCTGGACCGGCTGTCGGCGGGCCGCACGACGCTGGTCATCGCGCATAGGCTGTCGACCATCCGCAATGCCGACATGATCGTGGTGATGGATCAGGGCCGCGTGGTCGAACAGGGCAGCCATGACGAGCTGATCGCCCGCGACGGCGCCTATGCCCGCCTGCATGCCATGCAGTTCGAGGATGCGGACGCCCCCCTGTAACCCGCGCTGTAGAGCCCTTATAGTCTGGGCAGCAACCAAAGCACGGAGAGCCCCCATGACCGAAGACAGGACGGTGCTGCGCGTCAGCGGACCCGAGGCGGCGGAGTTCCTGCAGGGGCTCGTCACCAATGACGTGGCGCAGATGAAACACGGGCTGGTCTATGCCGCGATGCTGACCGCGCAGGGCAAATACCGCGCCGATTTCTTCCTTGTGCCGCAGCAGGATGGCTCGGTCCTGCTGGACGTGGCAGCCGCCCTGGCGGAGGATCTGACCCGCGCGCTGTCGCTTTACAAGCTGCGCGCCAAGGTCACGCTGGAGCCTACGGAGATCACCGTGAGCCAAGGCACCGGCCCCGCCCCCGAGGGCGCCTTTGCCGATCCGCGCCACCCCAGCCTTGGCTGGCGCGGCTATGATGGCCAGCCGTCGCAGCCCGCCGACTGGGACGCGCTGCGCGTTGCCGCCTGCGTGCCGCAGAGCGGGGTGGAACTGACCCCGGACACCTTCATCCTTGAAGCCGGATTCGAACGGCTTGGTGGCGTGGATTTCCGCAAGGGCTGTTATGTCGGGCAGGAGGTCACCGCGCGGATGAAGCACAAGACCGAACTGCGCAAGGGTCTGGCGCTGGTCGAGGTGCAGGGCAGCGCCCCCGTCGGCACCGAGATCATGGCGGGCGAAAAGGTCGCGGGCACGCTTTACACGCAGGCCAATGGTCAGGGCATCGCCTATCTGCGCTTCGACCGCGCCGAGGGCGAGATGACGGCGGGCGACGCGGTGCTGCGCCGCCTGCCCTGACCGCCTGCCCCGTCAGACCGGGGCGAAACGTTTTTCCAGCATCCGGGCGGCAGGGCGTGCCCCTGCCCCCGCCATCAGCGCCCGCGCGGCGGCATTGGTGCCCTGCGGCGCCACGCTCCAGCCTTGGGCGCCCTGCGCTATCGTCCGCGCCTCGAACGCCGCAAGCAGCCGCCGCGCGATGCCGCGCCGCCGCCATGACGGATCCGTCCAGAGGTGATCGAGCTGTGCCAGACCCGGCATGCCATCGCGGCGATCCCCCCAGCGCCACATCAGATAGCCGCGCGGCACGCCCTCGACGCGATAGGCCAGCAGTTCGGCACCTTCGGACAGCGCGTGGTGTAGCACGTCGCGCAGATCGGCCTCGGTGGCGCGGTCATGGAAACGCTGCGGCAGATGCGCGGCGTGATGTGCTTGCAACCCGCGCAGCAGGGCCGCCAGCGCGGGAATGTCGGATGTGGTGCAGGGAGCAATCATACAAAAGGCCTCCGGGGCTGGGCGCCGGAGGCCTTGGTCGTCCGTCGCTGCCCCCGGATCGCACGGGGACAGAATGTCGGCGCGCGGGTTATGCGCGTTCCGAATATTCCATGGTTTCGGTGTTCACGATGATCAGCTCGTCCTGCGCCACGAAGGGCGGCACGGTGATGCGCACGCCATTGTCGAGCACGGCGGGCTTGAAGCTGTTGGCGGCGGTCTGGCCTTTGACCACCGGCTCGGTCTCGACGATCTTGCAGGTGACTTTCTGCGGCAGGCTGGCGTTCAGCGCCTCTTCGTTGTGGAATTCCACGAAGATGGTCATGCCATCCTGCAGGAACGGCCGACGTTCGCCAAGGATCTCGGCGGGCAGCTGCACCTGTTCATAGGTTTCGGTGTCCATGAAGATCAGCTGGCCGTTTTCTTCGTAAAGGAACTGCATGTCCTTCTGTTCCAGCCGGACCCGTTCCACCTTGTCGGCGGAGCGGAAGCGCTCGTTCAGCTTGGTGCCGTTGCGCAGGTTGCGCAGTTCCACCTGGGCGAAAGCGCCGCCCTTGCCGGGCTTCACATGATCGACCTTTACAGCGGCCCAGAGGCCGCCTTCATGCTCCAGCACGTTGCCGGGGCGGATCTCGTTACCGTTGATCTTGGGCATGGATAAACCTTGAAGAAAGGTTGAAGGGATTTTGGTGCCTCCTATATCTGGCTGGTCGGACCCGTGCAAGACAACGATATCTCGTGTTCAAGCCATCCAGAGATATGCGGGGAGCGCAAACGTGCTATGCACTTGTGGTGTATCCGAATCGGTTTGAATGGTCCATAACGCGCCACACGCCGGAAAACACAAGAGCAATAATCTAAGGTCGAAACATGAAAGATTTCGTGGACAGCACAGCCTATAATGCCGAGCAAGGCAACCGCGCGCGGAAGCTTTTTGCCGCCGTGGTTCTGGCTGCGCTTGACGATGCCATCGCTGATGACAAGAAATACGGCAATGGCCCCGAGCAGATCGCCCGCTGGGCGCGCTCGCGGGATGGCCGCGAGGTTCTGTCCTGCGCCGGGATCGACCCCAACGAACGGGTTGTGTCCGGTCTGATGGAGTTCGTGTCCAAGGGGGTTCGCACCTCTGTCGCGCTGTCGCGCGAAGAAAGCGAACGCCGTCACGCTGCCGCCTCTGCCGATCAGGCCGAAGCTGCCTGATCAGGAACCTCGGGCCGCTCTGGCCCGTCATGTCGAAGGCGCGCTCCCTGCGGAGCGCGCCTTCGACGTTCTGGACCATGATCCTCTGCCGCTGCGTCAGCGTCAGTCCACATCCTGAGTGGTCATCACGCGCTGAATCTCGCGCCGCACCAGCTTGCGCACGTTGCGGGTGATCCGCTCGCCAAGCGCACCCTGCAGTTCCTGCCGCACAATCTCTGTCACCAGCGCCCGCAGCGCCTGTTCGTCCAGCCGCGACAGATCAAGCGGTGGCGCATCCGCGCGGACCGCCTCGGCGCTGCCAAGGGAGAGCGGCCCCTCCTCCGCCTCCTCCGTCGGCTCGGCCTCCAGCAGGCTGTCTGCTGCGGCCACAGGCGCGTCGGGCGCCGGAGCCGACGCATGGCGGATGAAGGCCGCTGGCCCCTCTTCCTCGGAGGCAGGCGCCTCCGCCCCGGTCTCTGACGCGAGGCTGCGGCGGGCCAAGGCGGATTCGATCTCGGCCAGCTTGCGGGCCATGTCCGGCTGGTCTGCCGGGCTTTCGGGCTGATGCTCGGGGGCTGCGTCTGCCGGGGCGCTGTCCGGCACCGCCACGGGCGTGTGCAGGCGCAGCGGCGCGGGACGGGAGGCGGGTTCGGGCCTGGGCTCGGGCGCGGACTCCGCCACGCGCAGCGCCGGTGTCAGCACAAGCCGCCCCTCTGCGGGGGCGGACTGGGTCTGCTGACGGGTGCGGATGTCTTCGGTGACGAGTCGCCGGATCGAGGACAGCACGTCCTCTATTTCAACTTTGGTAACGGGGTCGGACATTTTTTACCACTCTTGCCTGTTGCCGGAGTGTAGCCCGAGCGGCTCACCCCGACAACAGACCGTGGCGAGGCTTATTCGCGCCCCAGCGCATTCAGGATGCGATCCAGATCGGCGCCCTGCCGCGACTGCACGGGGGCCGATTTCACCAGATTGTAGTATTCGGCGGGATCATAACGCGGCACGTTCAGCTGCAGCGACTCTGCGGTCAGCAGCCCCAGCGTGGCCAGCACGGTATAGGCCGCGATGGTCTCGTCCACTTCCGAAGAGATCAGCGCGTTGCGCGCGTCCAGCAGTTCCTGTTCCGCATCCAGCACGTCCAGCGTGGTGCGCGCACCCAGCGTCGCTTCCTCGCGGATGCCGTCAAAGGCCACGCCTGCGGCGCGCACCTGCTCGGACGAGGCCGAGATCGAGGCCCGCGCCACACGCAGCTGCGCATAGGCGGTGCCCACGTTCTGCGGCACGATCTGCGAGACCTGCAGCAGCTGCGCCCGGTTCTGGTCACGCACCGCCATCGCCTGACGCCGCGAGGAGCTGAGCGCGCCGCCGCTATAGATCGGGCCTTCGGCCTGCAGGCCGATGGTGCCGCCGATCTGGCGGTTGTCATTGTCAAAGTTCTCGTCCAGCCCGTAGCTGCCGCGCAGCGACACCGTGGGGCGGCGGGCCGCCTCGGCGATGGCGATGCCGATTTCGGCGGCGGTCACCTGATGCTGGGCCTGCGACATGTCGGGATGGTTGCGCAGCGCCTGCGACTTCGCCGCCTCGACATTGGCGGGCAGCGTCGGCAGGGCCTGCGGTTCGACCAGCGTGCCGGGATAGCGCCCGACCACCGCCAGATATTCCTCGCGCGCGATGTCGAGCGAGCCTTCGGCAGAGGCCAGCAGCGCACGGGCCTCGGCCAAACGCGCCTCTGCGGCGGCCACGTCGGTGCGGGTCACTTCGCCCACCTCGAACCGGTCCTCGGCGGCGCGCAGTTCTTCGCCGATGACGCGCACGTTGTTCTGGCGCAGCTGCAGGGCTTCGGTGGCGCGCACCACTTCCATGAAGGCCTGAACGCCGCGCAGCATCACCTCCTGCTCGATCGAGACCAGTGCGGCGCGGGTGGCCAGCACGGATTCCTTGGCCCCTTCCAGCGACAGGCGGTTGTTGCCGCCGTCAAACAGCGTCAGCGTCGCGGACAGGCCAAGGCTGGCGGTGTTGCTGACCGAACTCAGCGTGGCAGCGCTGCGGGTGTCGCTGAAGCTGCGGGTGACATCGCTGCTCCATGCGATGACCGGGCGCAGCGCGGCCACCGACTGCGCCACGTCTTCGTCTGCGGCGCGCAGCACCGCGCGGTTCTGTTCCAGAAGTCCGCTGGTGTTGTAAGCTCCGACCAGCGCCTCTGCCAGCGTCTCGGCCGTGACCGGACCCACGGATGCCGCCGCAAGGCAGACCCCCGCGATCATTCCCTTCAGCGTCCTGCGCGCCATGCTCTGCCCTCTCTGGCCTGTTCTGTCCCTCAAGGTGCCGCTGGCGCCTAGAGGGCAAATTCCGTCTTGTGTTCAAAGCCCGGCAGCACCGGCGCCGTGGCATTGAACGAAAACCGCCAGTTGATGGCGCCATCGATCTTCCAGCCGACCCGCACCGTTCCCAGTGCGCCTTCCATGAAGATGCAGGCGATGCGCCCGCCTTCCTTCAGCTGGGCCGCGATGGTGTCGGGCAGCGCCTGCACGCCGCCTTCGACAAGAATCGCGTCATAGGGGCCGTGCTGGGGCGCACCTTCGGCCAGAGGACCGGTCTGCAGGATCACGTTGTCGGCATGATCGCTCAGCAGGCCCTGCGCCTCGGAGACGCGGGCCTCGTCATCCTCGACCGCAACCACGGCCTCGGCGATGCGGGCGATGACGGCGGCGGAATAGCCCAGCCCCGCCCCCAGATCGAGCACCAGATCATTGGCCCCGAGGTTCAGCGCGTCGAGCATCTTGGCAAAGGTGCGCGGGTCCAGCACCACGCGACCGCCGCCGAGGTCGACATTGCGACCGGCATAGGCGGCATCGCGCAATTCCGCGGGCACGAACTGCTCGCGCGGGATCCGCAGCATCGAATCAATGATCGGGAACTTGGTGACATCCGAAGGACGAACCTGCGTGTCCACCATCATGCGGCGCAGCATGGCGAAATCGGTCATCTGCTAAACTCTTCCGTTCAGATTTCCATGGAAGAGGTTGTGCCACACTTGCGCGGGTGGGGCAATGACCCGACAGCGACAAATCAAAAGGCATGGCGCGGGTGTGATCCGGACACATCCGCGCCATGCCCCCGACAGGGCAGATTTCAGTCGTCCCGCATCGCCCGCCCGGCATTGCGCCCGGCCAGAAACGCGTCGATCACCGCAGCCATGGAGGTGGCGCGGGGGGCGGCAGCCACGGGCACGCGGCGGCGCACGGGGATGAAGAACAGCAGCAGCGCCAGCACCAGATAGACCAGCCCCACCACCAGCGCGGCGGTCTGCGGATTATAAGAGAGGGCAAGGGACAGCCACGCTGCGCGAGTCAAAAAAATGGCCGCGACGGTCAGGCAGACCGCCCCGGCAAGATTGCGGCAGGCGCGGGTCAGACCCGCGCGCAGCCGTGCTTCAAGCATCCCGAGCAAGCCGGATTACCTCCGCGAGCCCAGATAGCCCATCAGGAAACCCACCGCAGCGGCAAGGCCCACCGCCTGAAACGGATTGCTCTGGATCGAGCCGCGGGTGTTGTCCTCGAACTCGGCGGCGCGGCGGCCTGCTTCGCGCAGCGCCTCTTCGGTGCGGTCGCGGGCATCATGCACCGCGTGGTTGGCGCGGTCCTTCAGATCATGCGCGGCGGCATCAACCCGGCTGCGCGCCTCGCGACCGTGACGCGAGGTGATTTCCCCCACCAGTTCGGTCAGCGCGGCCACATCGGCCCGCAGGGTTGCGATCTGATCGCTGACGGCGTCGGTATCCTTGCTCACAGTTTTCTCCATTGCAGAACCATTTTCGGTCTTGGATGCGGTCGCAGCCATGATCCACTCCTGTCCTAGGTCAGTGTTCATAGACAAACGCGGCCCCCGGCCAAAAGGTTCCAGAAGAAGAGCGGCCGCAGCAAACTGCGGCGCTGCGGGCCCGGCTCAGCCCCTGACCTGCCCTGAACCTGCCCGGCTTTGAGGAGCCCTTGCAAGAAATTTGCCAAACCAGCGCAGGGATAAGATCCAGTGACCAGCGGTGCCACAACGCTGTGGCCAGTGGGTGGCCCCCCGCCCAACCGACCGTCACGGATCAGATCCTCCAGCTCCGCCTCGGGCATGTCAGAGAGCCTGTTCATCTGACGGATCCCTTCGACCTATGCGGCGGTCGATTTGGGCCGCGGCAGGCGGCGCGCTGTTGCATCGGCCGGACTGCCCGCGCCCTGACCTGTCCGCCCCGGCTCGATCCTCAGCGCCCGCAAGGCGTTCAGGATCACCGCAACGTCGATCACCTCCTGCAAAAGCGCGCCCTGCACGGGTGTCAGGTATCCGAAAGCCGCCGCCACCATGCCAAGCACCGAAAGACCGATCCCGACTGCGACGCTTTCAAGCGCGATGCGTTTTGACCGCTGCGCGATTTCGATCCCCGGCAACAGGCGGTCCAGATGATCGACCAGCAGCACGACATCCGCCGCCTCGGCCGAAGCTGCCGCCCCGCGCGCCCCCATCGCGACGCCGATATCCGCGACCGCCAGCGCTGGCGCATCGTTGACGCCATCGCCGACCATCATGACCGGGCCGGTCTTGCGCTCTGTCACAACCAGACGCACCTTCTGATCGGGGGTCAGATCGGCCCGCACAGCGTCGAGCCCCAGCCCCTCCGTCACCGCAGCGGCGACGGCGCGGCGGTCGCCGGTCGCCAGCAGGATGCGCGTGATCCCCAACCGGCGCAGCCCCGCCAGCAGGTCAGCCGTGCCAGCACGCAGCGCGTCAGCCATCACCAGATGACCCGCCAACCTGCCGTCCACGGCAAGCGACACGACCACCGACCCCGCCGTGAGGACCGTGCCTTCCGGGGTGGCCACACCGATCTGCGCGGCAACAAAACCCGCGCCGCCCACAACGACCCGTCGTCCGTCGACGCTGCCTGCAACGCCTTCGCCCGGCGTCTCCACGACACTCTCGGGAACAGGCAGGGCGAGACCACGCGCCTGCGCCGCCGCGACAACCGCCTGAGCGATCGGATGCTTCGATGCCTGATCGAGCGCGGCGGCGAAATACAGGATCTCCTCTTCGGACAGGTCCCCCTGCCGGTTGACCGACACGATCTGTGGCCGCCCCTCTGTCAGCGTCCCGGTCTTGTCGAGGATCAGCGTCCTGATCCGGGCCAGCGCCTCGAGCGGTTTCGCCCCCTTGATCAGAACCCCGAAATGCGCCGCCCGCGACAGCCCCGCCACCAGCGCCACCGGCACGGCAAGAATAAGCGGACAGGGTGTCGCGACCACCAGAACCGCCACCGCGCGGATCGGATCGCCGGTAAACCACCAGGCCGCAGTCGCCAGCGCGACCGTCACGATCAGGAACAGCAGCGAATACCGGTCGGCCAGCCGCGCCATCGGCGCCTTGGATTTCTGCGCCGCCTCGACCAGCCTGACGATCCCGGCATAGGTGCTGTCGGCAGCACGCCGCGTGACCCGAAGATCGAACGCCTCGCCCGCATTGGTGTAGCCGCTCATGACGGCCTGCCCGTGTTCCAGCCGGGCGGGCATCGACTCGCCGGTCAGCGCCGACTGGTCCAGCATCGCGCCCGCGCTCTCTACCGTCCCGTCCACCGGCGCCACGTCGCCCTGCCGGATCAGCAGCAGGTCGCCCGGGGCGATGTCAGCCAGAGGCACCTCGTCAAGCGCACCATTGCGGTGGCGGGTGGCGGTGCGGGGCACGCGGGACAGAAGGTCGCTCATCTCGCGCCGGGCACGGCCCTGCGCGAAGCTTTCAAGGAAGGTGCCGCCCGAATACATAAGCGCGACCACCGCCGCCGCCAGCGTCTCGCCGAACAGAAGGGCTGCCGACATCGACAGCGCCGCCACAATGTCGAGCCCGACCTCGCCTTGCCCAAGGCTGCGCAGGATTTCGACGCAGAGCGCCGCAAGGACGGGGATGACACCTGCCGTCCACGCGATCGCGGCAAAGCCCGGCTCCCCCAGCAGCCAGAACACAAGGCCGGACACCAGACCCAGCAGGGCCAGACCCAGCAGGGCAACGTTCAGGCGATCATGAAACAAAGCCGTCATCCGGGGCCTGTCCCTGCATCAATCCCGCACCCGGGGGCTGGACGGCGATCACACAGTTCCGCTCGCGTCTCGCGAGGCAGAGCGCCCACACGATCAAGGACGAGAGCGTTCAAGTCAGTTCTGCGCGCAAAATCCCAGCCTCCCGCCTCGGCAGGCCGGGGCGCCAGCAGCGCCTCGTGGGGCGCAGGCGGATACCCTGCGCCATGGCACGCCGCGCCGCGCCCGGCACGGACTTGCCCTGCGGGTGTCGCCTTGGGCATCGGGTCTCCTTTCCGTGTCGCGCCTCGCCCCGCATGTGGCGCCTGATCCGACTGTGACCCGATGCACCGGCCCCTGCATTGATGTGCATCAGGGACGGCGCGGCCAATCACGCCTTTACTGCACGCGCGCTGGCATCCCGCCGGACCCGGCCAGAGACAGGCATGGAAAAGGAGACCGCGATGAAAGGCTATGTTGCCGATATCGAGAAGCTTGCCGAGAAGAATGAAAAGTTCAGGCAGGTTCTCTACACTGGCGCGCATCTGCAACTGGTGCTGATGACGCTGAAACCGGGTCAGGACATCGGCGCGGAAACGCACGCGACCCATGACCAGTTCTTTCGCATCGAGAAAGGCAAAGGCGCTGCCGTGATCGACGGCGTGACCCACAAGGTCAAGGGCGGCGACTGCGTCATCGTGCCCGCCGGGGCGGTCCATAACGTCACCAACACGGGCGAAAAGCCCCTGCATCTTTACACGCTCTACGGTCCGCCGGAACACATGGACCATCTGGTTCAGAAGACCAAGGCCGAGGCCGAGGCTTCGCATGAGGCCTTCGATGGCGTGGCAACCGAATGATGCCGCCCCTCGCATCCTGCGCCACAGGCGCGGTGTCATGATGCGGCGCAGATCCCTGCTGATCGGTGGCGGCCTCGGGGCGCTGGCCCTTGGCGGCGCCGCTTGGGCCGGCTGGCAACGGAGGCGGGCGGCGGCGGACATGTCTGACTACGCAGCGGGGTTGCGGGCCCCCCTGCCCGTTCCGGCCACCAGC
Organism: Salipiger marinus; assembly: GCF_035481585.1. Classification (NCBI taxonomy): domain Bacteria; kingdom Pseudomonadati; phylum Pseudomonadota; class Alphaproteobacteria; order Rhodobacterales; family Roseobacteraceae; genus Salipiger; species Salipiger marinus. Next base: position 108,680 of record NZ_JAYKSL010000018.1, read on the forward strand.
CGCGATCTGATCCGCTATGCGACGCTGGCCGCAAACGGACACAACACCCAGCCCTGGCTGTTCCGCCCGGATGCACAGGGCATCGACATCCTGCCCGATTTCACCCGCCGGACCCCCGTTGTGGACCCCGACGATCACCATCTTTTTGCAAGCCTCGGATGCGCGGCGGAAAACCTCGCGCTTGCCGCACGCGCGCGGGGACAATCGGGCGAGATTGCCTTCGATCCGGAAGGCGGCGGCAAGCTGCGCGTCGATCTGCGCAGTGCACCTGTCGTCGATACGGCCCTCTTCGACGCGATTCCGCTGCGGCAGTCCACGCGATCCGACTATGACGGCAGTGCGGTCAGCGCCGCCGACCTGTCGCAGCTTGCGACGGCAGCAGCGGTCGAGGGCGTCGATCTGATCCTGATCACCGAACGCGGCCAGATCGAGCAACTGCGCGACCTCGTGATCGCGGGCAACAGCGCCCAGATGGCCGACCCGGCCTTCGTGGCAGAACTGATGCACTGGCTGCGGTTCAACCCGGCAGCAGCCATGACACCGGGCGACGGCCTTTACAGCGCAGCCAGCGGCAACCCCGCCATGCCGGACTGGCTGGCGCCGCGCCTCTTCGACATGGTGTTCACCGCCAGGGCGGAGAACGCGAAATACGCGCGCCAGATCGCCACCTCCTCCGGTATTGCGGTGTTCGTGTCGGCACGGGACGAGCCCGAACACTGGGTGCAAGCCGGTCGCGCCTGCCAGCGGTTTTCCTTGCAGGCGACCGCCCTAGGGCTGAAGACCGCATACATAAATCAGCCGGTCGAGGTTTCCGCCCTGCGGGCAGACCTCGCCGCACTGGTCGGTCTGCCAGGGCGCAGACCCGATATCGTGATGCGCTTCGGACGGGCGTCCGCGATGCCAATGTCGGCGCGCAGGCCGGCCGAAGCGGTGATGGTTTGAGGGGCGAGGCGGCAGTCCGGGCTGTCAGTGAACCAAGCGTATACCGACCAGAACCGCGACATCTGCTGCGCGCCGGACAACATGGTTTGCAAAGGGTCACTCAATCAACCGACCGATGCAGCACCCGAAGAGGGAGAGGATGTTCCGCAAGATGACGAAGGTTCCGACTTGCCGGAACCTGACGCAGCGGAAGCTGCCTGAATATTGCCAATTACAAACGTCAGCCCACCGCGCACCAAATGGAGAGCTGGCCGGCCTGTTAAGGACAGCAACACCTCACCCGCACACCCGGCTGGCTCTTGCCATGCGCCTCGCGGATTTCCTCCGCTGCAGAGGCTCCGATTCAGACGTTCTTCATCAGGTTCTCCTTCGATCTGTTAGGTTCGTTCGCAAGCGGCCCGCTAGTCTGCCGCGCGGTCATCGAAGACGTTGCGGAAAGCGGGCATCGCCGAAAACACGCGCGGCCATCCAGCGTAGAAGGCGAGCTGGGTCAGAGCTTCGGACGCCTCGTCCCGGGTCAGGCCGTTATCCATTGCTCGGCCCAAGTGGAACGGCACCTGCTCGCTCTGTCCCGAGGCTACCAGCGCGGTCACGGTGATCAGGCTGCGATCGCGCGGGGCAAGGTCCGGGCGCAGCCAGAGGTCGCGGAAAAGCGTCTCGCGAGTATAATCGACCACGCCAATGGCGGTTTCGGCGTGATCGGCCTGCACATTCTCCTCGCGCGCGCTCTCGGCCTCCATGTCGAGCGGCAACAGGTCGACATCTGCGCCGGGCAGGCTGTCCGCGGCGACACCTTGCGCCTCAAAGATTGGCGCCAGCGCTTCAGCCGCGGCCGCCGCGTTCCCCCACCCCGAGTAGAAAGCCAGATGAGTCACGACCTCTGACATCTCGGCAGGCGTGACGCCGTTCTCCAGCGCGCGCGAGAACTCCTGCGGCATCAGCGCTGTCTGTTGCCGCGCAATCAGGGTGGCGACGGTCACCACGCTGCGGTCGCGGGCGGAAAGGTCATGCCTCTGCCAGACGTCTTCTTCGACGACGGAGGAGTTGTAATGCGAGAGCGCCGGCGATACGCGGCTGGTCACGTCGGTCTGGCCCATGGCGACTCCAGCGGACATGCTGAGGGCGACGGTAAGGGGTGCGATAAACTTCATCAGGTATCCTTGGTGTGGTGAGTGTTCTGCCGGCAGGCCGAAGAAGTTGGACCTGGAATCCGGCATGAAACGGCGGACCGCCGTCCGAACCGCAGCGGGATTGTGGCTCGGTCAGCGCAGCCGCTGGTTCAATCGAGACGGGTCAGTTCGACAGTGACGTTGCCAGGCTGATCGAAGACCGACACATCGCCCGTGATCTGCCCGAGGATGATGATTCCCGGAGCCGGGACGCTGCCAGAGCTGTAGTAGATCACGACGTGATTGGAGTTCCACAGACCGAGCGTGCCGGTCGAGAAGTCGCGCTGTCGCGCCAGTTCAGGCAAGTCAGACGGCAGATGGCCTGTCTTTTCCTGGCGAAGATGGTCGCGCATGTCGATGGTCAGCGGCAGCATCTCCAGCAAGGCATGGGCGGCCTTGTTATCGGCAAGCGTGGCGGTCACCTCGCCCCAGTCTGACGAAACTCGAATCTGTTCCTGTGCCATGGCAGCTCCAGACAATCCCAGGGCGAAAGCGGCAGCGCCCAGTGTCGATGTCCACATGTTGACGTGCCTCCCTTCAGCTAATTTGGGCGGGCATGGGGCCCGCGCTCTCGCGCAGGGCCCTCTCGCATGGCTCAGGCCGCGAGATGCTCGCCAAAGAACTCGGCCAGCCGGTCGAACGGAATCACGTCCCTCCGATCGTACAGATCGACATGGTCGGCGCCGTCGATGATCATCAGCTCCTTCGGCTCCGCTGCCGCGGCGTAGGCATCCTCGCTGAAGTAACGCGAATGCGCCTCGGAGCCGGCAATCAGCAAGATCGGTCGCGGCGAGACTTCGGTGATGTAGGTCATCATTGGCATGTTCATGAACGAGAAGCCGTTGGTTACGGTCCAGCCCGTGGTCGAATTCAGCGAACGCGCATGGAAACCGCGGTCGGTCTTGTAGTAGTTCCAGTACATGGTCACGACCGGGTCATCGATGCCGTCCAGCGTATCGGGCAAACCGCCGGCCAGTGCGGGCGTCGTTTCTTCGGCATCAGCCCAGCGCTGCCGGCTCATCTGCTCCAGCATCTCCGCGCGGGCCTCGGGCGTCAGGCTGTCGTAGTAGCCACGCGCCATCACGCGCGACATGTCATACATACTGGCAACTGCGACGGCCTTGACGCGCTTGTCCACGGCGGCGGCATTCAGCGCCATGCCGGAAAGACCGCAGACCGCCAGAAGGCCGATGCGCTCACGATCGACGGAAGGCTGCAGGCCGAGATAATCGACGGCGGCCATGAAGTCCTCGGTGTTGATGTCGGGAGAAGCCACGGCATGCGTCCCGCCGCCGCTCTCTCCGACGAAAGACGGATCGAAGGCGAGAGTGACGAAGCCGCGTTCGGCCATGGTCTGCGCGTAGAGTCCGGAAGACTGTTCCTTGACGGCGCCGAACGGCCCGGAAAGGGCCAGCGCAGGAAGCCGGGCATTGCCACGGTCAGCCGGTATGTAGAGGTCGCCGGACAGCGTGATGCCGTAGCGGTTCATGAAGGTGACCTTCTCATGGGTCACGGCTTCGCTGCGGGGGAACGTCTTGTCCCAGTCGCCGCTGGCCTGCGCCCGAGCTGGCGCGGAGCCCAGAGAGACAAGACCTGCGGCGGCAAGACCCGCTCCGGTCATCATCAGCAGGCTTCGGCGACCCGCGTTGGGCAGATCGTTCAAAGTGCGAACAGTTCCTTCAGTCATGACATCTTGCTCCTTCAAGCGAGTGATTCAATTGTGGTGGTGGGAGGCGCGGCCGCGCCAGCCGATAATGTCGCCGAGCCAGGTGCCGAGAGGCGCCGATATGGTGGCGGCGATTGCGTTGCCCGCGTTCAGCGCAGCAAGACCTTGCGGCACCTGCTCGGCTGGCAGAAGCCGCATCACGATGGCGGTCGACATCGACCAGAATCCGCCGATGGCGATGCCCAACAACGCGCGCCCGACCATCAACACGGGATAGGTCGGCGCGAAGGCAACGATCAGGGTCGAAACGATCAGAAGGGCTGCGAAAGAAGACTGCACCAGCTTGCGGTCGACGCGGCGAGCCAGTCCGCCAATCGAGAGGCTGGTGATGACGGCGAAAAGGCCGGAGATGGAGATCGCCTGACCGGCCTGTCCCTCGCTGACGCCAAGCTCGTCCGCGATCGGGGTTAGCAGGCTGACGGGCATGAACTCCGAGGCGATCAGGACAGCGACACAGGGCGCCATCGACATGACCGCGCCCCAGGCGGAGCGCGTATTGGCTGGTTCTGCTGTGAGTGTCGTGGACATTCTGCGCCTCGCTTCCGGCTGCAGAGCCGGCTTTTGATGGAGCAGAAATAGCAGGTGCCGGACAGATGGATTAGGCGGGCAAATACGATTGCATTAATCGACCTGGCGCATGAATATGCCGGTGATCAGGGAGCACGCACATGCCGAAAGGACAGTTCAACGACCTGCTGTGGTTCCTGGCTGTCGCCGAGGAGCGCAGCTTCACGCGCGCCGCTGCCAAGCTCGGCATCGCCCAGTCCACGCTCAGCCATACCATCAAGCGCCTCGAGACGCAGATGGGCATCCGGCTCCTGACGCGCACGACACGGAACGTCGTGCCGACGGAGGCCGGAGAACGCCTGCGCCAGACATTGGCGCCGCGCGTGGAAGAGATCGAGGCGGAAATCGCGTTGCTGACGGAGCTTCGCGACAAGCCCGCGGGGACCATCAGGATCACGCTGTCCGATCACGCGCTCCAGAGCTATGTCTGGCCCAAGCTGCGGCCTGTGCTTCTCGAATATCCGGACATCAAGCTCGAGCTGAACATCGACAACGGCTTTCGCAACATCGTCGAGGAAGGATTCGATGCGGGCGTTCGCCTTGGCGAAAGTGTCGAGAAAGACATGATCGCGGTGCGGATCGGCCCGGATTGGAGATTGGTGGCGGTTGCGTCACCCGGATATCTGAAGATGCATCCCGCGCCGGATCACCCCGAAGAGCTGATCGGTCACAACTGCATCAACCACAGGCACCTCAGGGCCGGCGGGCTCTACGCCTGGGAGTTTGAAAAGGATGGGCAGGATCTGCGGGTCCGGGTCGATGGTCAACTCGCCTTCAATTCCTCGCACGCGATGATCGATGCGGCGCTGAACGGCTACGGCATCGCCTACATTCCGGAGGATACGGTCGTCCAGCACATCGCGGCGGGAGATCTTGTTCAGATTCTGGACGACTGGTCGCCCTTCTTCGCCGGATACTACATCTACTACCCCAGTCGGCGGCAAAATCTTCCGGCCTTCAGGGTCATTGTCGACGCGCTTCGTTACGCGGGATGAGCTAATGGGATGAACTGCCTTCCCACCAAACCGCTGCT
>NZ_JAYKSL010000019.1:0-40724 GCF_035481585.1 Salipiger marinus
TGCGCGCCTGGGTCCGGACCGAAATCGGCCCCATCGCCTCCCCCGACCTGATCCAGTGGGCGCCCGGCCTGCCCAAGACCCGCTCCGGCAAGATCATGCGCCGCATCCTGCGCAAGATCGCCGAAAACGACTTCGGCGCGCTCGGCGACATCTCCACCCTCGCCGATCCTGCCGTCGTCGATGACCTCATCGAAAACCGCCAGAACAAGGGCTGACCGCATGGATGGACAGACCCTCACCAAGGCACCGGTGTTGATCCTGCTCGGCCCCCCCGGGGCCGGCAAGGGCACGCAGGCGCGGATTCTGGAGCAGAGCTTCGGCCTTGTGCAGCTGTCGACCGGCGATCTGCTGCGCGCTGCCGTGGCCCGGGGCACCCCTGCCGGACAGCAGGCCCGCGCGGTGATGGAGGCGGGCGGGCTCGTCTCCGACGACATCGTCATCGCCATCCTGCGCGACCGCATGACCGAACCGGACTGCGCGCAGGGGGTCATCCTTGACGGCTTCCCGCGCACCACCGTGCAGGCCGAAGCGCTGGACGCGCTTCTGGCCGAAAGCGGCCAGCAGATCGACGCGGCCATCAGCCTTGAGGTGGATGATGCCGCCATGGTTGCGCGCATTTCCGGCCGCTACACCTGCGGGACCTGTGGCGAGGGCTGGCATGACCAGTTCAAGCAGCCGAAGCAGCCCGGCCTCTGCGACATCTGCGGCGGCACCGAGATGAAGCGGCGCGCCGATGACACCGCCGAAACCGTGGCAAGCCGCCTTGCGGCCTATCACGCCCAGACGGCGCCCCTGATCGGCTATTACGACCGGAAAGGCACGCTGAGCCGGGTCGATGCCATGGGCGCCATCGAGGACATCGCGGCCGGGCTGGGCGCCATCGTCGCCCGGGCCGTCGCCTGACCCGTCCCGGGTCGGGGGGAGAGAATTAACAGGAGAGGAGGGACCGCCATGGCGGGTTACACGACACCATCCGCGCAGGCCGCGGATAAATCGGGAGAGGCCTACTGGAAGGCCAATATCCGGATCATTCTGATCAGTCTGGTGATCTGGGCGCTATGCTCTTTCGGCTTCGGGATCATACTGCGCCCGGCCCTGTCGGGCATCGCGGTGGGCGGCACCGATCTGGGCTTCTGGTTCGCCCAGCAGGGCAGCATCCTGGTCTTTCTGGCGCTGATCTTCTTCTACGCGTGGAAGATGAACAAGCTGGATAAAGAATACGGCGTGGACGAGGAGTAAGGCGCCATGGATCAGTTTACCATCAACCTGCTCTTCGTGGGCACCAGCTTTGCCATCTATATCGGCATCGCGATCTGGGCCCGGGCGGGCTCCACCAGCGAATTCTACGCCGCCGGGCGCGGCGTGCACCCCGTCACCAACGGCATGGCCACCGCGGCGGACTGGATGTCGGCGGCTTCGTTCCTGTCCATGGCGGGCCTCATCGCCTTCGTGGGCTATGACAATTCGGCCTATCTGATGGGCTGGACCGGCGGCTACGTGCTGCTGGCGCTGCTGCTGGCGCCCTATCTGCGCAAGTTCGGCAAGTTCACCGTGTCGGAATTCATCGGCGACCGCTTCTACAGCCCCACCGCGCGCATGGTGGCGGTGCTGTGCCTGATCATCGCCTCCATCACCTATGTGATCGGGCAGATGACCGGCGTGGGCGTGGCCTTTGGCCGCTTCCTCGAGGTGGACAGCACCACCGGCCTGCTGATCGGCGCGGTGATCGTGTTCGCCTATGCGGTGTTCGGCGGCATGAAGGGCGTGACCTATACGCAGGTGGCGCAGTATATCGTGCTGATCTTCGCCTATACCATCCCGGCGATCTTCATCTCGCTGCAGCTGACCGGCAACCCGCTGCCGCCGCTTGGTCTTTTCGGCACCGATACCGCCTCGGGCGAGCCGCTGCTGGCCAAGCTCGACCAGATCGTGCGCGATCTGGGCTTCAGCGAATACACCGCCCATAACGGCGACACGCTGAACATGGTGCTGTTCACCCTGTCGCTGATGATCGGCACCGCCGGTCTGCCGCATGTCATCATGCGCTTCTTCACCGTGCCCAAGGTGTCGGATGCCCGCTGGTCGGCAGGCTGGGCGCTGGTCTTCATCGCGCTGCTCTACCTGACCGCCCCCGCCGTGGGCGCCATGGCCCGGCTCAACATCACGCAGCAGTTCTGGCCCGAAGGGGCCGCCGGTCAGGCGGTGACGCTGGAGCAGATCGAAAGCGATCCGGCCTATGACTGGATGGCGACGTGGCAGCAGACCGGCCTTCTGGGCTGGGAAGACAAGAACGGCGACGGCCGCATCCAGTATTACAACGACAAGAGCGCGGCCATGCAGGAGCGGGCCACCGCAGAAGGCTGGTCGGGCAACGAACTGACCAACTTCAACAACGACATCCTCGTGCTCGCCAACCCCGAAATCGCCAACCTGCCGGGCTGGGTCATCGGTCTGGTGGCGGCGGGCGGTCTCGCGGCGGCGCTGTCCACTGCGGCAGGCCTGCTGCTCGCCATCTCCTCGGCGGTCAGCCATGACCTGATCAAGGGCCAGCTGGCGCCGCAGATCTCGGAAAAGGGCGAACTGCTCTGGGCCCGGATCGCGATGGCGGTGTCCATCGTGGTGGCGACATGGCTGGGGCTCAACCCTCCGGGCTTTGCCGCGCAGACCGTGGCACTCGCCTTCGGGCTTGCCGCCGCCTCGATCTTCCCGGCGCTGATGATGGGCATCTTCACCAAGGTGAACAGCAAGGGCGCCGTGGCGGGCATGCTGTCGGGCTTCGTCGTGACGCTGGTCTACATCTTCCTGCACAAGGGCTGGATGTTCATTCCTGACACCAACAGCTTCACCGACGCCGATCCGCTGTTCATCGGCATCAAGTCCACCTCCTTCGGGGCCGTGGGCGCGCTGGTGAACTTCGGCGTGGCCTTCCTCGTCTCCTCCATGACCCGTCCGATCCCGGCGGAGATCGCGGAGCTGGTGGAAAGCGTGCGCGTCCCGCGCGGCGCGGGTGCGGCTCAGGATCACTGACCCCGGATGCGGGCACATCCCGTGCCCACATCCCCCTAGGCTTCTGCCCCGCCCCGCGCTATGCCGGGGCGGGCTTTCTGTTCAAGGGCCCAACACCGGAGCGTCTCATGCCGCAATCCCCCGACGAGCTTCGCCGCTTCCTCGGCTCGGTTCACCCCTATGACACGCTGGACAGCGACGCGCTGGACGTGCTGGTGCCGCAGATTCTGACCCAGCATGTCGCCGCCGGATCAGAGATTTATGCCCATGGCACCCCGCTGGAAGGGCTTTATCTGATCCATAGCGGCACCGTGGAAATCCGCGATGAAAACGGCGTGGCGGTGTCGATCCTTGGCCCGCGCAATTCCTTTGGCGAACGCGGGCTCTTGCGCGACGGCATCGCCGCCACCTCGGCGCGCGCCACCGAAGACAGCAGCCTGCTGCTGCTGCCCGCCTATGCCTTCCGCGACCTCATCCGCGACCATGCCGCAGCGCGGCGTTTCTTTGACCGCTCGCGCGCGGCTCGGGCGCGCAGGCCCGATCTCGCCGCGACGAGGGTCGAGGATCTGATGGCGCGCGATCCCCTGACCGTGCCCCCCGACACCACCGCGCAGGAGGCGGCGGCGCGGATGCGGGCCGCGCGCATCTCCTCGCTCTGCGTGACCGATCAGGACCGTCTGGTGGGGATCCTGACCATCCGCGACATCTCGGGCAAGGTGGTGGCGGCGGCGCAGCCCTATACCACGCCGGTCTCGCGCATCATGACCCCCGATCCGGTGACGCTGCCACCCTCGGCCATCGGGGCGGATGTGCTGCACATGATGCTGGAACGCCGCATCAGCCATGTGCCGGTGACCGAGGGCGGCAGGCTGGTGGGCATCGTCAGCCAGACCGACCTGACCCGGTTTCAGGCGATCAGCTCCGCCGAACTGGTCTCGGCCCTTGCCCGCGCCAAGACGCCCGCGCGCATGGCCGAGATCACCGCGCGCATCCCGCAGCTTCTGGCGCAGATGGTGGGCAGCGGCACCCGGCACGAGGTGGTGACGCGGCAGATCACCGATCTGGCCGACACTGCCACCCGCCGCCTGCTGGCACTGGCCGAGGCGCAGCTGGGCCCTGCCCCCGTGCCCTATCTGTGGCTCGCCTGCGGCAGTCAGGGGCGGCAGGAACAGACCGGAATTTCCGATCAGGACAACTGCCTGATCCTCGACGACCGCGCCACCGAGGACGACCTGCCCTATTTCGAGGCGCTGGCCACCTTCGTCTGCGCCGGGCTGGATCAGGCGGGCTATGTCTACTGCCCCGGCGAGATGATGGCCACCAACCCGCGCTGGCGGCAGCGCGCCGCGGTCTGGCGGCAGTATTTCAGCGGCTGGATCACCCGCCCCTCGCCCGAGGCGCAGATGCTTGCCTCGGTCATGTTCGACCTGCGGCCCATCGGCGGCACCACCGCGCTGTTTCAGACCCTGCAGCAGGAAACGCTGGCGGCGGCCTCGAAAAACTCGATCTTTGTCGCGCATATGATCGCCAATTCGCTGAAGCACACGCCGCCCTTGGGGCTGCTGCGCGGGCTTGCCACGATCCGGTCGGGCGAACACAAGAACACCGTCGATCTGAAACATAACGGCGTGGTGCCGGTGGTGGATCTGGCCCGGGTCTATGCGCTGCAGGCGCAACTGCCCGAGGTCAACACCCGCGCCCGGCTGGAAGCCGCGCGCGCAGCAGGCGTGCTGTCGGTCAGCGGCGGGCAGGATCTGCTGGATGCCTATGACCTGATTGCGGAAACGCGGCTCGATCATCAGGCAGGGCGGGTCCGGCAGGGGGCGAAACCCGACAATTACCTTGCACCCGCCGATCTGTCGGATTTTGAACGCAGTCATCTGCGCGACGCTTTCGTGGTCATAAAGTCGCTGCAATCGGCGCTGGGGCACGGACGCGGCATGCTGGGCTGACCGGCCCGGCCAAGGAAGGACCAAAGGGGGGATGGCATGTTTTTTGAACTGATCGCGGTGCTGGTGGCGGGTGCGGGCGGCGCGGGGCTGCTTTTGCTGGTCAGCAGGCTGAGCGGGGGGCGGCTGCCGCGCTGGCTGATCCCGGTGGGCGCCGGGGCCGCGATGATCGCCACCTCGGTCTCTGCGGAATATTCGTGGTTTCCGCGCAGCCGCGACACGCTGCCGGACCGCTTCGCCGTGGCCGAGGTGCACCAGTCCCGCGCGCTGTGGCGGCCATGGACGCATGTGGTGCCCATGGTGGACCGGTTCATCGCGGTGGATGGCGGCAACCTGCGCGCCAACGAGCAGACCGAGGGGCTGTATCTGGCCGATCTTTACTTCTTCGCGCGCTGGCAGCCGGTGCGCGTGGTGCAGATGATGGTGGACTGCCCCGGCGGGCGCCGCGCCGATCCCATGGGCGGCGATGGCGGCGCGCCGGTCTGGCGCGAGGTGGGGGCGCAGGATCCGGTCCTGCGGACGGTCTGCGAGGAGGCTGGCGCATGACCCGGCTGTCGCTGCGCCTGCGGGTGTTCCTGTTCTTCGCGGCCCTCGCCCTTGGCGGCAGCGCGCTGATCGGGGCCGCGCTGTGGCTGGGGCTGGCGCGGGCGCAGGCAAGCACGCCGGAAAACGGCTTTGCCTTTGCGGGCATCGTGGCGGTGCTGGGGCTGCTGGCGCTCTGTGCCGGGATCTGGCTGCTTTTCGACGAAAACGTCGCACGTCCCATCGAACGGATCGCGGCGGAAATGCGCGCCCGCGCCCATGCCGGGGTCGACCGCCGGGTGGACACCCATGCCGCGCGCTATCTGGGCGATCTTGCCCCCGCCGCCGAGGCGGTCAGCGCGCAGCTTGGCGCCAGCACCCTTGCCACGGCGCAGCGGGTCGCTGTGGAAACCGAACGGCTCGCCGCCGAAACGGCGCGGCTGACCGCGCTGCTGACCGAGATTCCGGTGGCCATGATGATGGTCGGCCCCGGCGGGCAGATCGTGCTGTATGACGGGCAGGCCGCCGAGGTGCTGGCGCAGATCCATGTGCCCCGGCTCAACGCGCCGCTGTCGGATTATTTTGACCCCGAAGCGGTGGCGCAGGCGGTCCGCCGCATGCATCGCAGCGGGCGCGAGGTGGCGCTGGTGCTGGCCTCGGTCGACGGACGGCAGAGCTATGCCGCGCGGATGCGGCCCCTCGACGGCGGCGGCTACCTCTTGACCGTGGACGGGGCGGAGGCGCAGATCGCGCCCGAAGCCGAACGCCCGCTGGTCTATGATTTCGACCTGCTGACCGCCCCCGCCCCCGCCGCGCTGGAGGACACCCCGCTGTCGCGGCTGGTGCATGTGGTCTTTGACACCGAAACCACCGGGCTTCTGCCGCACAAGGACGAGGTGGTGCAGATCGCCGCCGTGCGCGTGGTCAATGGCCGCATCGTCCCCGGCGAGGTGCTGGATCTGCTGGTCGATCCGGGGATGCCCATTCCGCCCGCCGCAACCCGCGTGCACCGCGTCACCGATGCCATGGTGCGCGGCAGGCCCGACATCGCCGAGGCCGGGCGCCGGTTTCACGGCTTTGCCCGGGGCGCGGTCATCGTCGCCCATAACGCGCCGTTCGACATGGCCTTCCTGCGCCGCCATCAGGCGCGCATGCGGGTGGTCTGGGACAATCCGATCCTCGACACCGTGCTGCTGTCGGCGGTGCTGTTCGGCGCGGGCCAGCCGCATACGCTCGACGCGCTCTGCGACCGGCTGGGGGTCACTCTCCCGCCCGCGCTGCGCCACACCGCCCTTGGCGATGCCCGCGCCACGGCGGAAGTGCTGGTGCGCATGCTGCCCATGCTGGAGGCGCGCGGCATCACCACCTTCGGACAGGTGCTGGAGGAAACCCGCCGCCATGGCCGGATTCTGGCCGACCAGAACTGAGGGGGCGGGATGAAGGGGGCTCTACCCCCGTCCGCCACAGGCGGACAGAAAGGAAGATGGGGGCTCTGCTCCCGTCCGCCACAGGCGGACAAAAAGGAAGATGGGGGCTCTGGAAGCGCAGGGGCGGGGGCTGCCTGCAGAGGCTTGACCTTTTCGCGGCGCGGCCCTAGCGCAGGGCCATGGCACAGGCACCGCTTCTTCAGCTTTCCGACATCTCGCTGACCTTCGGGGGCGAGCCGGTCTTTTCAGGCCTTTCCCTCAACGTCCAGCCCGGCGACCGTGTGGCGCTGGTCGGGCGCAACGGGTCAGGCAAATCCACGCTCATGAAGGTCATGGCAGGCCTTGTGGAGGCCGATACCGGCAGCCGCGTCGTGCCGCCGGGGATCAGCGTGGGCTATATGGAGCAGGATCCCGATCTTGCGGGCTTCGAGACGCTGGGCGAGTTCGCCGCAGCCGGGCTTGGCCCTGCGGAGATGTATCTGGTGGAGCGCGCGGGCGAAGGACTGGGCTTTGACCCCGACCGGCCCGTGGCCACCGCCTCGGGCGGGGAACGGCGGCGCGCGGCACTGGCCCGGCTCATGGCGCAGGATCCGGACGTGCTGCTGCTGGACGAGCCCACCAACCATCTTGACATCACCGCCATCGGCTGGCTGGAGCAGGAGCTGCGCAGCACCCGCAAGGCCTTTGTGCTGATCTCGCATGACCGGCGCTTTCTGGAAGTGCTGACGCGGGCCACGCTCTGGATCGACCGGGGCGCGGTGCGGCGGCAGGAAGAGGGCTTTGCCGGGTTCGAGGCGTGGCGTGACAAGCTCTGGGCCGACGAAGACGACGCGCGTCACAAGCTTGACCGCAAGATCAAGGCCGAGGCCCGCTGGGCCGTGGAAGGGATTTCGGCCCGGCGCACCCGCAATCAGGGCCGTCTGCGCGCGCTGAAGGATCTGCGCGCCGAACGCGCGGGCCAGATCCGCCGTCAGGGCGTGGCGGCGATGGATCTGGCGGCGGGGCCGTCTTCGGGCAAGAAGGTGATCGAGGCCACAGGGCTGACCAAGGTCTTTGGCGAGAAGCCCATCGTCACCGATTTTTCGCTGACGGTGATGCGCGGCGACCGCATCGCCTTTGTCGGGCCGAACGGCGTGGGCAAGACCACGCTGATCCGCATGCTGATGGGCGAGGAGGCCCCCGATGCGGGCCATGTCCGGCTGGGCACCAATCTGGTCCCTGCCCTTTTCGACCAGACCCGCGCCAAGCTCGACCCCGAGATGACGCTGTGGGAAAGCCTGACCGGGGATCCGGACATGCGGGTGTCGGGCAAGGCCGATCAGGTGCTGGTGCGCGGCGTGCCCAAGCATGTGGTGGGCTATCTGAAGGAATTCCTGTTCGACGAGCGGCAGGCGCGGGCTCCGGTCAAGGCGCTGTCGGGGGGCGAGAAGGCGCGGCTGCTGCTGGCGCGGATCATGGCGCGCGAAAGCAACCTGCTGGTGCTCGACGAACCGACCAACGATCTGGATGTGGAAACGCTGGATCTGCTGCAGGATCTGCTGGGCGAGTATGACGGCACCGTGCTGCTGATCAGCCACGACCGGGATTTTCTGGACCGCGTCGCCTCCACCACCGTGGCCATGGAGGGCGAGGGCCGCGCCGTGGTCTATGCCGGGGGCTGGAGCGACTATCAGGCCCAGAAGGCCGAGGGCATGGCGGAAGAGGACGCGCCCAAGGGCAAGTCCGGATCGCGGCAGGCGCGGGGCTCTGCCCCGGCGGCCAAGCCGAAAGCCGCCGCCAAGGGGCTGAGCTTCAAGGACAAGCACCGGCTGGAGGAACTGCCCCGGCTGATCGACCGGCTGGGCGCCGAGATCGGCAAGCTTGAAGAGCTGATGTCCGATCCGCAGCTTTTCACCCGCGAGCCGGTGAAGTTCCGCAAGGCCACCGAGGCGCTGACCGAGCGCCAGCAGAAGCTGGCGGCGGCGGAAGAGGAGTGGCTCGATCTGGCCGCGCGCGCCGAGGAGCAGGGCTGAGTTACTCCGCCGGTTCCTCGGCCAGCGGCAGCCGCCGTTCGGCCAGCACCATGAAGCCCACGGTCAGCAGGATGCGCACCACGTGGTGCAGGCTGACCAGCGCCGGATTGGCGGCGAGGCTGAGCGCGATGATCGACATTTCGGTGACGCCGCCGGGGGCATAGGCGATCATCAGATGCAGGAAGGGGATGCCGGTCAGCGCGGTGAGCCCCAGCGCGAAGGCGCCGCCAAGCGCCAGCATGAACAGCACCGAGACGGCGCTGAGCGCCAGCGAGCGGCGCAGCATTGCCGGGGTCATGCCGTTGAAACGGATGCCCAGCGAGGCGCCCACCACCACCTGCGCCGTGGCGATCAGCCAGTAGGGCAGATGCAGATCCACCCCGCCGCCCAGCGTCAGCCCCGCCGACAGCAGCAGCGGGCCGGTGATCTGTCCGGCAGGCAGGCGGATGTAATGGGCGATGACCAGCCCCGCCACCGCCACCGCCGCGATCGGCCAGAGCGCCGCAAGCGGCACGGGTGCCGTGTCGATGACCGAAGGCCCGGCGGCGCTGCCCACCGGATGCCCGACCCAGAGCGACAGCGCGGCGGGCAGGAAGGTGATGACAAGGATGATGCGCAGGAACTGCTGCGCGGTCAGCAGGCGCAGGTCGGCCCCGGCCTTTTCCCCCAGCACGAGGCTTTCCATCAGCCCGCCGGGCGTGCCCGCGTAAAAGGCGGTGGCGCGGCCATAGCCGCCGAGATGGCGGAAGATCAGGAAATTGCCCGCATGGGCCAGCAGCACGAAGCCCACCAGCGCGCCCAAGGTCAGCGGCAGATCGGGGGCCAGCGCCAGAATCTCGGGCGTGACCTGCGTGCCGATCATCACCCCGATCAGCCCGATGAAGAAGGTGCGGAAGCGCAGCGGATAGGCATAGCCCGCCAGCGCCGAGTTCTGGAACAGCAGCACCGCCAGCCCGGAGGTGAAGAGGCTGCCCAGCATGTAGGGCATCGGCAGATGCGCCAGCTGCGCGAGCCAGCCGCCAACCCCGCCCGCAGCCAGCAGGGCTGCGGTGGTGGCGATCAGGCGCGGCGGCGGGAGAGACAGGACCATGGCGGGACATAAAGCCCAAGCGGCGGCCAAGTGCAACGGCAGGGTGAGGGACGCATCGGCCCCAAGCGGAAAGGGCGGCTGTGCGGCCCCTGCCCGCGCGGGGCGCCGGGAGGTGGGGGAGCCGGGGGCGCTGCCCCCGTCCCCCTGCGGGGGACTCCCCCGGGATATTTGTGCCAAGAAGAAGCCTGCCGCGGGCCGGAGGGCCCCGGGCCGCGGCGGCTGTGCCCCCTGCCCTAGCGCGCGAGATCCGCAGCGATGGTGTCGGCGAGCTGCGAGACGGCGGTGCCGGTGGCCGCCGCGATGCCTGCGGGGGAGGCCGCGCGCAGCGGCACCGTGATCGCGAAGCGCTGCACCCGTTCGCGGATCACCCGGTCGAAGGAGGAAAGCGCATATTGCCCGCCCAGTTCGAAGGTGCCGTTTGCGCGCGCCACCATTTCCGACACGCGCACATGCACCGCCGCCTGTGCGGGTTCTTCCAGCGGCCATGGTTCGGAAGCGACGGTGGCCCCGGTGATCCGGCCCAGCCGGTCGGCCAGCGCCAGCGACACGGCGCGGCGCGGATCATCGGCCCAGAGCGCGTTTTCGGCGGGGGTCAGCGCGCCATCGGCGCCTTCGATGAGGATTTCCGAAGCCTCGGCATAGGTCGGCAGCGACACGTCGCGCACCTCCAGCGTGCCGACCGCGATGCGCCGGGTCTGCTCCACCGGCGCGGGCTCGATGCGGAAGCGCTGTTCGGGGCTGGCGCAGGCCGCAGCCAGCAGCAGCGGCACCATGAAGGTCAGGGTCTTGGGGAACATGGGTGTCTCCTCTCAGCGTCCGAACAGAAGCGAGTTGGGGTTGCGTTCGATCTGGCGGGCAAGGCGGGTCAGCGCCTCGGCGGCGCTGCGCACCTCGCGCAGGGCGGCCACGGTTTCCCGGTTGAAGCTGGAATTGGCGCTGTAGCCGGTGATGACCGTTTCGGTCTCGCCTAGCAGCTGTTCGATCCGGGCCGACAGCTGCGGCAGGGTCACCGCCGCCTCTTCGACCGCGGCTGCGGCATCGCGGGCCGAGGCCAGCGTGGCATTGGCGTTTTCCACCACGCCGCCTGCGCGCAGCTCCTCCAGCGCCTGTCGCGCTTCGTCCAGCAGGGCGGAGACATCGGCGGGCAGCGCCCGGGTGCTGGGCTGGTCGACCAGACGGTTGGCGCCGTCAAGGAAGCTGCCTGCCGAGGCCACGAAGCCTTCGAGATCCAGCGTGTTGGCCTTCTGGGTCAGCGCGCGCAGTTCTTCGATCAGGGCGGGCACGCCTTCGGTCACGCCCTCGAATTCGGTGGTCACCCCCGCCACGTCATCGGCGGCTTCCTCTGCCGCCTCCAGCGCCGCGACCAGCTGGCCCACCGCATCGGCGGCGCGCAGGTCTTCGACCACGCCGCGCAGTTCGGCGACGGTGGCGCGCAGCTCCTCTGGCAGGGCCTGCGCCGCCTCGCCGCCGATCAGGCCGCGCGCGTCATTGACCAGCCCCACCAGCGCGTCGGGGGCGGTGCGCAGCCCGTCGCTGTCGGCAAGGTTTTCGACCGCCGCAAGGGTGTCGATGGCCTGATCCAGCAGTTCCTCGACCGGCAGGTCGTTGATGCGCTGGAACAGCCCTTCGGCGGTGGCCGTCACATCGGGCAGATCCGACGGCACCGAGGGCAGCAGCGGCGCGTCCTGCGCGAAGATGCCGAAGGTGGCGGGTTCGGCATCGGGGATTTCCACCAGTTCCACCACCAGCGACTGGTTGAAGAGGCTCTGCGCCGCAAGCCGCGCGCGCAGGCCATCCTGCACCGCTTCGGAGAGGAAGGCGATGGTGTCGGCCTGCGGCGATTCCTCGTCAAGCCCCAGCGCGCGGGGATCGATGGACAGGGTGGCGCGCAGCCGCACCTCCTGCCCGTCGGCGGTGTCTTCGATGAAGGCGCCCAGATCGGTCACGCGGCCCACGCGCAGGCCCTGAAAGGTGACGGAGGATCCCACCTCCAGCCCGCGCACGCTTTCGTCGAATTCGGTGGTCAGCTCCACCGCATTGGCGATGGTTTCCGAAAACAGGCTGTCGCGGGCGGCTTCCTCGTTCTCGTAAAGATCAAAGGCATAGCCCTGCTGCACCGGCTGGCCGCCCGACACCACCGTGTCGAAGGCAAGCCCGCCCCGGATCAGCGAGGCGATGGAATTGACCGACAGATCCAGCCCGCCGGGGCCAAAATTGACTGAGAAGCCGGAGATGTTCCAGAACCGCGTGGCGGTGGTGATGCGCCGGTCATAGGGCGCCTGAATGAAGGCGTCGACGATCACGCCATTGCCCCGCTCCAGCAGGCGCGGCGTTTCGATCTGCCCCACCTCGATGCCCTGCAGGAAGATCGGCGCCCCGGCGCTGAACTGCGTGCCCTCGTCGGCGCGGATGGTGATGCGGGTGCCGTCCATGCCGGGCCGCACCAGCGGGGTTTCGTCCAGCCCACGGAAATTCTGCGCGCTGCCGCCCTGTTCGGGGCGGAACGCCGCCTCGATATAGACGCCGGACAGCACGGTCGACAGGCCGGTGATGCCGGAGGTCGACACTTCGGGGCGCACGACCCAGAACTGCGCATTCTCGGGCAGGGATTCCGCCACATTGGCATCCACCCGCGCCCCGATCACCACCGTGGCCAGATCCTCGGCAAAGGTCACATCCTCGACCATGCCGACGATCACGTCCCGGAACCGGATGGTGGTTTCCTCGGGGGTGACGCCTGCGGCATTTTCGAAGGTGATCTCGATCCGGGTGCCACGCTCGGCCCAGGTCTGCCAGGCGATGCCCAGCGTCACCAGCAGCGCGGCCAGCGGCACCAGCCAGACCAGCGACAGGTTGCGCCAGATCGACCGGCGCGGGCCGCTTACCTCCGGCGTGGCCGGTCTTGGATCAGTCATGCGTCTTCTTCCTCACTCGCGTCCCAGATCAGCCGCGAGTCAAAGCTCAGGGCCGACAGCATGGTAAAGGCCACCGACAGGGCGAAGCTGACCGCCGCGATGCCGGGATTGATGGTGGCGGCAAAATCCAGCCGCACCAGAGATGACAGGATCGCCACGACAAACACGTCGATCATCGACCAGCGGCCGATAAATTCCACCACTTCATAAAGATGCTGGCGTTTGCCGGGCGACAGACGCAGGCGATGCGTGACGCTGAGCGCCAGATAGGCGATGGCGATGAATTTCGCGACGGGAATGACGATGGAGGCGACAAAGACGATGATCGCGATGCCGATGCTGCCGTGATGGATCAGATCCACCACGCCGCCCAGAATGGTGCTGTCGGTGGTCTTGCCCAGCATAGAGGTGCGCAGCATCGGATAGACATTGGCAGGCACATAGACGACGAGCCCCGCGATCATCCAGCCCCAGACCCGCTGCAGCGAGGTATGGTCCCGGCTTTCCAGCACCGATCCGCAGCGCGCGCAGCGCTCCGGTCCGGGCAGATGCACCTTGCCGCATTGCGCGCAGCCCAGAACCCCGGCGCGGCGCGCCGTCAGGACCGGCGGCGCGCTTCCAGCGTTTTCCATACACTCACCCTGCACATAAAATTGTCCTTGAGGACGGTCACCAGCACCAGCGCCACAAAGGCCCAGAACGCGGGCCCGATCGACAGATGCGCAAGCCCCGCCACCTTGACCAGCGCCACCGCCACGCCGACGATGAACACCTCGGCCATGGCCCATGGCCGCAGCGCCTCGGCCACGCGGAAGGCCGGGCGGGCATAACGCGCGGGCGCCCAGCCGATGGCCATGGGACCCAGCACATAGACCAGCAGCACGAAACGCAGCACCGGCAGCACCACGATCAGCGCCGCCATGGCCAGCGTCAGCGGCGCGGTCATGCCGCTGGAAAAGGCCAGCACCGTGTCCAAGAGCGAACTGCGCTGCATCAGCCCCGCCGCACTCAGCTCCAGAAACGGAAAGAAGATCGCCGCCACCATCAGGATCAGCGCCGCCAGCGCCAGCATGATGATCCGCGTCATCGCCGAGCGGCGCGGTGCCTCCAAAAGGCCGTGACAGCGCACGCAGCGCGCCACCTCGCCATTGTTCAGATCCTGCTCCTCATGCAGCGCGTCGCAGGACGGACAGGCGATCAGGCGCGCGACCTCCTCCGCCGTGAAGGCGGGGGCGGGCATCACCTGCGGGCTTGCGGCCTCTGACGGCGCGGCAAGGGAGCTGGGAACAGCATGGTTCATGCCGCCTATCTAGGGCCCGGTCCAAGTCAAGGAAAGGGTGCCCGCAGATGCGGCGCCGGACTGTGTCCCTGCGCCCTCAGCTGTGGCGGCAGACCGCCCAAGGTCGACAAGGCCCCACGGGCGGGCTATGCCTTCGGGACATTTCTTGCCGGAGGTCTTTCCCCTATGCGATGCTTCTACGCGCCCGAAACCCGCGCGCATGACCCGCAGTTCCGCCTGACCCATGGCCGCGTCGTGACCAATGCCGAACGGGCTGAACGCGCCACGCTGCTGCAGGAGGGGCTGGGCCGTCTGGGCCTGACCACCGAAACCCCGCCCGAGGCGCCGCGTGCCGCGCTTGAAGCCGTGCACACCGCCCGCTTTCTCGACTTTCTGGAAACCGGCTGGCAGGCGTGGCAGAAGCTGCCCAATGCCGGGCCCGAAGTGGTGCCGAACGCCTTTCCGCGCGTCCCCTATGCCAGCTATCCCGAGGCGGTGACCGCCCGCGCGGGCTGGCACATGTCCGACACGTCGGCCCCCATCGGCCCCGAAAGCTGGACCGCCACCCGCCGCGCCGCCGACTGCGGCGTGGCCGCCGCCCGCGCCGTGGCGGAGGGCGCGCCCGCCGCCTATGCGCTCTGCCGTCCGCCGGGCCATCACACCACCGCCGACGCGGCGGGCGGGCACTGCCTGCTCAATGTCTCGGCCATCGCCGCCGCCGAACTGCGCCAGCATCACGACCGCATCGCCATTCTGGACATCGACGTGCATCACGGCAACGGCACGCAGGACATCTTCTATGACCGCGCCGACGTGCTGACCGTGTCCATGCATGCGGAAACCCATGACTATTACCCGTTCTTCACCGGCTATGCCCATGAAACGGGCACAGGCGCCGGGACGGGATACAATCTGAACCTGCCGCTGCCGCGCAGCACCCGCGATGCGGGCTGGCTTCAGGCGCTCGACAGGGCGCTGGAACGCATCTCCGACTATGCTCCGGAGGCGCTTGTGCTCAGCCTCGGGCTCGACGCCCATGAAAACGACCCCCTTGACGGCATGAAGGTCTCCTTCGATGGTTTTGCCGAAGCGGGGCGCCGGATCGCCGCGGCGGGGTATCCCGTCGTGATCGTGCAGGAAGGCGGCTATCTGTCGCCGGACCTTTCCACCTCGCTGGCCTCCTTTCTCGGGGGCTTTCTCGGCAAGGACACAGGCGCGGCGTGATCCCGCGGCCAACCCATTCGGAGTGACGTGATGAACAAGATTCCCAACTCGCTGCATGCCTCGGACATCGCCCACAGCATGCATCCCTACACCAACATGCGCGCGCATGAGAGCCAGGGACCGATGATCATCACCCGCGGCGACGGCGTGCATGTCTACGATTCCGAGGGCAAGGAATATATCGAAGGTCTGGCCGGGCTCTGGTCCGTGGCCGTGGGCTTTTCCGAACAGCGCCTCGTCGATGCCGCCACCAAGCAGATGATGGCCCTGCCCTATTACCACAGCTTCGCCCACAAGGCGCATGAGCCGTCGATCCGTCTGGCGGAAAAGCTGGTGGAGATGTCGCCCGAAGGCCTGAACCGCGTGTTCTTCACCAATTCGGGATCCGAGGCGAACGACACCGTGGTCAAGATGGTGTGGTTCCTGAACAACGCGCTGGGTCGGCCCGAGAAGAAGAAATTCCTCGCCCGGACCAAGGGCTATCACGGCATTACCATCGCCTCGGGCTCGCTGACCGGCCTGCCCGCCAACCACACCGATTTCGACCTGCCCGCCATCCCGGTGCGTCACCTGACCTGCCCGCATCACTGGAAATGGGCCCATGACGGCGAAACCGAGGCCGAGTTCACCGCGCGCCTGCTGAAGGAAGCCGAGGACGTGATCCTTGAAGAAGGTCCCGAAACCATCGCGGCCTTCATCGGCGAGCCGGTGATGGGCGCGGGCGGCGTGATGACCCCGCCCGAAGGCTACTGGGCCGGCATCACCGCGCTTTGCGAAAAATACGACATCCTGCTGGTCTCGGACGAGGTCATCAACGGCTTTGGCCGTCTTGGCACGCCCTTCGGCTGCCAGAAATACGGCTTCACGCCGGACATCATGGTGACCTCGAAACAGCTCACCTCGTCCTACATGCCGCTGGCGGCGATCCTCGTGAACGACAAGGTCTATAACGCCATCGCCGATCACACCGCCAAGCTTGGCACCTTCGGCCATGGCTTCACCGGCTCGGGCCATCCCGTCGCCTGCGCCGTGGGGCTCGAAAACCTCAAGATCATCGAGGAAAAGGATCTGATGGGCAATGCCGCCCGGCTTGCCCCGCAGTTTCAGGAAGGCCTGCGCAAATTCGCCGATCACCCGCTGGTGGGCGAAGTGCGCGGCGTCGGTCTCATCGCCGGGCTGGAACTGGCCAAGGACCGCGCCACCCGCACCAGCTTCACCCCCGCAGGCAAGGTGTCGGCGCAGGTGGCGAAATTCGCCGCCGAAGAGGGGCTGATCTGCCGCAACGTCTACGAGACCGTGGCGCTCTGCCCGCCGCTGATCGTGACCTCCGAGGACATCGACAAGATCCTCGCCCGCCTCGGCCGCGCGCTCGACCGCGGCTGGGACTGGGTGCAGGCCGAAGGTTTGGTCTGACCCCTCCGCCACAGACTGAAGGGGCGGCCCACCGGGCCGCCCCTTTGCATGTCTGGGTGTAGAGGTGGTCTGTATTCGCTTTAGCGCAAGTTGACAGACAATCTCAGAGAGCTGCCTCGCATGTCCGCTAAGCGGGCGGAACTGCCGTCGCAGTTTGCCGGCATAAAATCCGCCGTAGTGAACTATGACGGCCTAGTTTTCTCTTTCTTGGGAGACAAATTCCTCGACCCGACGACCGAACGAACTCGAATAGAACGTAAGTGTTTCTTCGCTGATCGCCCTGAACTCAGCACTGATGATTTCGCGCCCGTCCACAATCCTCGACACACGCGGCTTTTCCAGGCGTGGAAGTGTCATGCCAAGCATGGTTTCGCAGTCTCCCGCCGTGTTGTTCCGCGCAACCTCGAAGAATTCTTGCGTCTCGAAGTTGAGAATGAGCTGATTGGTCCGGCACGCGCTATTGTTCAAAGGAACGGCATCGATGAGTTGCCCTTCCCATCGGGTAATCCGATAGATCTCATCCGCGATTTCGCCGACATAGTAAGACTGAACCCATGAGTTCTCGTCAGGCAGCGTCAACGCGATTTGGCGGTACTCGCACGTGCCTTCGTTGCGACGACATTTGATATCGACGTGATTGATCGGATAGGCGATCTTCTCGTCGATGATTTCCAGCGTGCCTTTCACGAAAGCCACGTTCTCGGACATCGTTCCGCCGAAGTCGAATGGAAAAAAGCTGACGCTGGTCATGTTCACACGCGATGCGCGGTATCCGAGCGAATGAATCTGCCACACCGTCAGCTTGCCCGTAGCCTCTTCGCCCAAGTCCGCCTGAAAGGCCCGCTTTGCACCGTCGTAGTCAGCAAACCCATCATACATCAGTGTGTTCAAGTTGGCCTGCATGACGAGATCGCCTGCGGGCGATGTCGCGAGGTTGGCAGCGCCACTGAACATCATCGGGACTGAACTGCTTCGTTCATCCTCGGGTAATGCGAGAAGCTGATCGGGCAGATAGTTACGATACTTTGCGGCGGCATCATCGTCGGCGCGCACGACACCTGGGACTAACGTGAGCGATACTATTGCGAGCCTAAGAAGTCGATATGGTGACATGTCTACGAAACCCCCGTCAACGTTCGTTACGTTGGATCTACGGTAAGCTGACATACACGCATTTAGCAGCATTGTTTAATATGGACCTCCCAGCCGCCACTACCTCCCCTCCAGACCCACTCTGCCCACAAAAAAGGGGCGGACCCTGTGGGCCGCCCCTTTTTGCGTCCTTGCAGAGATCTCTCAGTGGCGCAGCACGGACAGGGCGTGGCTGTCCCAGCCCAGCCAGACCGGCGCGTCGCCGAGGCGGGCGGTGACGTCGCTGTCGGCATAGGCGCGCAGCAGGGCGTCGCCTGCCTCGGGGACCACGATGTTGACCGCGACCCGGCTGCCGAGGAAGGTCTTTTCCACGATGCGGCCCATCACGGCGTTGCGGGTGGCGGGACGCTCTGCCCCCAGCGCGATCTTTTCCAGCCGCAGCGAGGCGCTGACCTCCTGCCCGGTCTGCGGCGCGCCTGCGGGGGCCTGACCGCGCAGTTCGATCCCGCGCCAGTCCAGCACCACCTCCTGCGCGGCACCGTCCAGCCCGCGCACCGTGCCGTCGATCAGGTTGGTGGCGCCGATGAACTCCGCCACGAAGCGGGTCTGCGGATGGAAATACAGATCCTCCGGCGTGCCGTCCTGTTCGATCCGCCCGCCATTCATCACCACGATGCGGTCGGACATGGTCAGCGCCTCGTCCTGATCATGGGTCACGAAGAGGAAGGTCTTGTCGGTGCGGCGCTGGATCGCCTTCAGTTCCATCTGCACCTGTCCGCGCAGCTTGGCGTCCAGCGCGCCCAGCGGCTCGTCCAGCAGCAGCAGCGCCGGATCGGGGGCAAGCGCGCGCGCCAGCGCCACCCGCTGCCGCTGCCCGCCCGACAGCTGCGAGGCATAGCGCGTGGCGAAGGGGGCAAGCTCAAGAAAGCTCATCACCTCGTCCAGACGCTGCTTGATCTCGGCCTTGCCCAGCCCCTTCAGTTCCAGCCCGAAAGAGATGTTCTGCGCCACGGTCATGTGCGGAAACAGCGCATAGTCCTGAAAGACCATGTTGACCTTGCGCTTTTCCGGCGGCTGCGCGGTGACATCCTGCCCGTCAAGGATGATGCGCCCGGTGTCGGATTTTTCGAACCCGCCAAGGATGCGCAGCGTGGTGGATTTGCCGCAGCCCGAGGGGCCAAGGAAGGTGACGAATTCGCCGGGCGCGATGGTCAGATCCATCGGATGCAGCGCCTGCGCCTTGCCATAGGCCTTGGAGATGCCCTCAAGCCGTACGATCGGTTCGCTGGTCATGGTCAGTTTTCCCTGTTCATCCGGCGGCTGGACCGTTCGGCCCAGACCCCCAGCACCGCGGTCAGGATCAGCGCCACGGTGGAGATTGCGTTGATTTCCGGCGACATGCCCGACCGCAGCTTGGCGAAGATCAGCACCGGCAGCGTGGGTTCATAAGAGCCAAGGAAGAAGGAGCGCACGAAGTCGTCGAAGCTGAGCAGCAGGCAGAAGATCGACGCCCCGATGATCGCGGGCTTGAGATAGGGCAGCGTCACGCGCATGAAGGTGACCAAGGGATCGGCCCCTAGATCGCGCGCCGCCTCGCCCAGACTTTTTGGCAGGGTCGACAGCCGCGCCATCACCACCAGCGCCACGAAGGGCACGTTATGCACCGCATGCGCCCAGATGATCGCGCCCATGCCGGGTTCGATGCCGATCTGGCGTGCATAGATGCGAAAGGCGATGGCCGAGATGATGCCCGGCACCAGCGCGGGCAGCAGCGTCAGCGCATAGACCGCGAAACGACCGACAAAGCGCCGCCCCGACAGCAGCAGCGCCAGCCACGTGCCCATCAGGATGGAGATCAGCGTGGAGGCCACGGCGATCCACAGCGAATAGCCGAAGGTGGCGATCACCTCGCCATTGTCGAAGACCCCCAGATACCAGTCCAGCGTCCAGCTGCGGATGGGAAAGCCGATGAACTTGCTGTCCTTGAACCCCATCAGGATCATCAGCAGCAGCGGCACGAAAAGATAGACCACGAAGGCCCAGAAGAAGACGGAAAGCCAGACACGGCCATTGCGGGTCATTTGCTGTCTCCCTTGCGCAGGGCTGCGATGAAGCGGGTGAAGATCGCGGTCAGCACCAGCGCCGTCAGGAACATGATGACGGCAAAGGCCGCCCCCGTGGGCCATTCATCCCCCGCCGCGTGGAAGAACCCGGCGATGGTTTCGGCAAAGACCGTGGTGTTGGGCCCGCCCAGCAGGACCGGGGTGCCGTAATAGCCGGTGGAGATCAGGAAAACGAGCGTGCAGCCCGAGCCGATGCCCTCCAGCGTCAGCGGCAGGGTGATGCGGCGGAACCGCGTCCATGCCCCCGCCCCCAGATCGGCGCCCGCTTCCGACAGGTTGCGCGGCAGCTTTTCCAGCGCGGAATAAAGCGGCAGCAGCATGTAAAGCGCGGTCAGGTAGATCAGGCCAAGGCTGACGGAAAACCCGGTATACATGAACGGGATCGGCCGTTCGATCAGCCCCACCGCCTGCAGCGCAAGGTTCACGGCGCCGTTGTTGCCCAGCAGGATCATGATGGCATAGGTGCGCACGATCTCGCCGGTCCAGAACGGCACCAGCAGCAGCAGCAGCAGCGCCAGCTGGTTTTCGCGCTTGACGTAGCGCGCCAGATAATAGGCCACCGGATAGGTGATGATCAGCGTCACCAGCGTCAGCGTGGCGGAATAGGTCAGGGTGCGCAGGAACGGCGTCTGAAAGACGCTTTCACGGAAGAACCGCGTGTAATTGTCCAGCGTGAAGCTGGTCTCCTGCCCCGGCGCCACCGGATAGGCATCCAGCAGGCTGACCTGCAGCATCTGCAGCATCGGTCCAAGATGCTGCGTCAGCACCCAGATCACCGGAAACAGCGCCAGCAGCGCGAACTGCCGCCGTGGCGAGGCGAAAAGAAGCGAGATCAGCCCGCGGTACGGCCCCCAGTTCACCAGCCGGCCCCAGACGGGGCGCGGGCTGCCTGCGTTATCTGCCGCGGCGCGGGACTTCGCCCCGGCCGTCACGGCGTCATCAGTCATTGCGTTTCCTCTCTGCGTGGTCAGGCACAGCTGGTCCGGCGGCCCTGTTCCGCCGCCGGACCAGCCCCTGCTCAGGCCGCCTTGATGGCTTCGACCGCCGGGTCCACAAGACCGTATTTCAGCTCGTTGGCTTCCGAGCGGAAGAACCGCATGCCCGCCAGTTCCTCTTCGGGGAAGGAGGTGGCGGCGCGCTCGGCCTCCGAAAGATATTCGTCGGCGCCCTTGAAGGTCGAGATGAAGCCCGACGCGCGGGTCATCGCGGCGCCCACTTCCGGAGAGGCCAGCACGGCATTCAGGAAGGTATAGGCGTTGTCGGCATTGGGGGCGTTGTTCGCGATGTTGTAGGTATAGACAAAGCCGTAGCTGCCTTCCTTGGGAATGGTCATGCCCACGGGGAAGCCTTCGGCCATCAGCGCCGCGATCGGGCCGTTCCATGCGCAGGCCATGGTGATGTCCTGATTGATGAACATCTGCTGCACTTCAGAGCCGCCGTCATAGTATTTCCGCGCCAGCGGCTTCTTCTCGATCAGGAAATCGCGCGCCTCGGCCACGATGCGGGCGGCTTCCTCGGGATCGTTCAGATATTCCACCATGTTGCCGTCATAGCCCTTCATCAGCATGACGATGGACATCATGTCCTGCAGCACATAGGCGGTCTGGCCCGCGTATTTGTCGGAGAAGAACGGCTCCCAGCTGGTGGTCTCGGACTTGTCGACCATCTCGGTGTTGTAGGCCAGCACCTCCATGCCCGACAGGATCGGCGCGCCCCATTTGCTGCCGTTGATGGTCGACCAGTCGCTTTCCGAATAGATCGGGTTGATGGTGCCCCAGTTGGTCAGCCGGTCGGTGTCCAGCGGCGCCAGCAGTTCGCTGTCGATGAACTGCAGGAAGCGGTGGCCCGCCACGGTCAGGATGTCCACGGTGGGGTTCGGCGCCTCGGCGGCCAGCAGGTTGAACTGCTTGCCCTGGTCATCCACCAGCCGGACATTGACCTTGATGCCGGTCTCGTCCTGAAACTGCTCGCGGAAATCGTCGGGGATGAAGTTGGTATAGGTCCAGATGTTGACCTCGCCGCCCTGAGCATGGGCACGGCGCAGATAGACCGGGCTGGCCAGCAGGCCGGTGGTGGCGGCGGCGGTTCCCATGAACCGGCGGCGGTTGAGGATCAGTTTCGACATGTGGGTCTCCTTGTCGGGGTTGCGGGCGTCATCGCCCGTCTTGGTTGGCAATGCTGCCCCGGCCCTCGGGCCGGGGCGTAGGGGTCAGGCCTGCGCGGGGGCGGGGAACCGCCCGCTGCGCGAGGCGATGCGCAGGTCGTCAAGGCTGCGCGCGGTCAGATCCAGCGCGGTCAGCAGCTCGTTTTCCTGTGCAAAATCGCGGCCATACATGGCCGAGAAAATTGCCACGCCCGCATCATGCAGCCGGGCGGGATGGCCCGCAAGCTGGCCCAGCACCACGGTGGGCAACAGGCCATAGGGCACGTCCTCGGTGACATAGCGGCTGTCGGCGGTGGCGGGCCCCTGCCCCCCGGTGCCGCGCGCATGCAGTTCGGCATTCATCTCGGCGATGGAGGCGACAGGCACATGGTAGGACTGCTGGTAATGCTCGAAGATCGACTTGACCTTCAGCCCCAGCGTTTCGGCGATGGCCAGCCGTTCGGCATCCAGCTCTTCCATCAGGCGGCCCACATTGGGGGTCACGTTGCCCGACTGGCTCCAGGTCTCGCCATGTTCCATCCGGGTCATGTTGCCAAGGGCGATGCCCATATGGTTCTGCGGGTTGAGGTTGGACAGCGCGATGGCCAGAAGCCCGTCGCGCGCCGCGAACACGTCCCCAAACAGCGCCTGCTGCAGTTCCAGCGCCTGCGGCTGCGCGCTGTCGGGCACCGTCGCCATGTCGATACGCGCACGGATGGTGTTGACACTGACCGCGCCCGGGCCGGTGCGCCGCCCGGTCAGCGCGGTGGTGCCCCATGCGGTGATCGGCAGCGACAGCCCCCGCGCCGCCAGAGCCTCGGCCAGATAGACCGCGCCAAAGGAGGCATGGGAGGAAATGATGACCTGCTGTCCCTCCGCCAGATGCGGCGCCAGCGCGTCGATCACCGCCTTGTGGCCATAGGCGGGCACGGCGATCAGCAGCACCTCGGCGCCATCACACAGCGCCTGCGCGCTGTCGGCGACGGTCGGGTGAAACACGCCCTCCAGCGCGCCGGTGGCGGTCAGCCCCTCGCCAAGGCCCGTGGTGCCCTGACCCGAAGGCGACCACAGCGCCACCTCGTGGCCGCGATGGCACAAAAGCGCTGCCGTGCCAAAGGCGATGCTGCCTGCGCCTGCGATTCCGATCTTGGTCATGCTGTCACCTCTTTGCGAACCGGATCCCCCAGAACATGCATCAGCCGGTTCGCCCAGCCGAAAAGCGCCGTGGACAGGATCAGATCCAGCACCTCTGCCTCGTCCAGTCCCGCCGCCTTCAGCGCGGCCATGTCCTCGGGCCCCGCTTCGGAGGGCGCCGCCGACAGCTTGCGCGCAAAGTCAAAGATGGCGCGGTCGCGCGGGCCCAGATCCGCCTCCTCGCCGCGCGCGAACAGCTCGTCGGTGACGGTGGTGTCCTTGGTCAGCTGCGCATGGCGCGAGGCATGGACAGCCGCGCAATAGATGCAGCGGTTGACGATGGAGGCGCCAAGCGCGCCAATTTCCCGCTCCGCCCGCGACAGGCCGCCCTTGTCATACATGATCCCGTTGAAAAGCGGCGAGCGCACCTTCAGGCTTTCCACGTCATGCGCCAGCGTCAGCACATAATCCGACACCTTGGTGTTGGAGGGCGTGACCTGCAGCGCCTCCAGCTGCTCAGGCGTCGCCTCGTCCAGCTTCACCGGGGTGACGCGGGGCTGCCAGTCGGGGACGTTGCGGGTGAACTTGTGGATGATCCGGCTCATGCGGCGGCCTCCGTCATCAGGCGCAGCCCGGCGATCAGCCGCAGCTGATAGGCCAGAAAGGCATTGAGTTCGCACAGGCGCACGATGTCGGCATCCGCGATCCCCGCCGTCAGCAGCGCCGAGATGTCTTCGGCGGCGATGTCGCGCGGCGTGCTGGCCACGGCATCCATGAAGCTCACCACGCTCAGCAGGCCAAGGCTGGTGCCATCCTCCGACGGATCGGCGAGCGCGGCATACTCCTGCCCCCGCTGGCGGGCCGCATAGCGCTGCGCCACCTGTTCTTCACCGTTCAGCCGGGCGATGCGGGCGGCCAGCGCCGCGCGCAGGTCGGCGGGCCATGCACCGCAATCGGCGGGCGCCAGCACCGCCTCTTCGGCGGCCTGCGTCATCTCCATGATGTTGGCGCGCAGGGTCACCGCCTCCGCCACCGGGCCGCTTTCAGATACGCCCGCCTCCGCCACGCTGGTCAGGGTCCAGATCCCGCTCATGCCACAAGTCCTTTGGTCTTTTCATCTGCAGGCAGATCGGATGCCTGCCATTCCTCGCCGGTCAGTTCCGGCACCGCGTAATCCTGAAGGATTTGCCAGTGAGTGGCCACATCCTCGGCGTAAAGTTTTGCCGCAAGCGCCCGCGCCAGCCATGCCGCGCCTTCGGAAACGCCCGGAATGTCGCCGCTGACCTTGCCAAGGCTCGCGGTCGCCCCGTAGTTGAAGCAATAGACATTGGACAGCCACGGTGCCGATCCCGGCGCCTTTTCCCGGAAGGTGAAGTCGGGGTTGAGATAGGGAAACCGCGCCAGATCGGCGTTCCGCTCCGCCTCGGGCGGGGTGTAGACATCGCCCCAAAGCTGGATGTCCCCCGCCGCCTGCCCGAATTCCACCCGCATCATCGGATCGGTGGCAAAGCCGGTGCCAAGGATCAGGAAATCCGCCGTATAGCTGCTGCCATCGGCAAAATGCAGGCGCAGCCGGTCGCCCAGATCCTCCACCCGCGTGGTGGCCTTGCCGAAATGGAAATGCGCGTTGGGGTGGCGGCTGACGCGCAGGGTGGATCCATGCGGCGGCGGCGTCTGGGTGGCGAAGCTGTAATTCATGAAGCGCCAGCGCCATTCATCGGGCAGATCGGCATACCCTGCGGTGAAACCGAAAGAGCCGATGCCCATCATCTTGTTGATGGTGGGCATTTCCGGGCGGCGGATCAGGTGGCGCACTTCGGCTGCGCCATGCTCCAGCGCCTCGGCGGAATTGTCCACGGCAGAGGCGCCGACCCCGATCACCGCCACCTTGCGGCCCTTCAGCGCCGCAAAATCGATGTCATCGGCGCTATGCGCCCAAAGCTTGCTGGACACGCCCGCCATGAAGCCCGGGATGTTGGGCTTGCCGGTGCCATCCCGCCCGGTGGCAGAGACCAGCTTGCGGGTCAGGATCGACGCTTCGGGCGCGCCCGACAGATGCAGGCGCAGATAGTCGCCTTCGGGTTCCACCCGGTCGACGCTGACGCCGTTTTCCACCGGCACGTTCAGCGCGCGGCGATACCAGCGCAGATAGTCCATCCATTGCGGGCGCGGGATCTTGTCCAGCTTGTCCCACGCTTCGGCGCCGAACTGCGCGCGGAACCACGCCTGAAAGGTCAGCGCGCCGATGCCGAAGGCGGGGCCGGTCAGGGTCTTGGGCGAGCGCAGCGTCACCATGCGGGCATAGTTGAGCCACGGCCCCTCGCGCCCTGCCGGGCTGCGGTCAAGGATGCGCAGGTTGGTCATGCCCCCCGCCCGCAGCGCCAGCCATGCCACCAGCCCGCACATGCCGCCGCCGATGATGACCACATCCTGCACCGGCTCTCCGTCCACCTCGCGCGGGGGCACCCATGATTTTCCGGGCTGGCACAGAAAGGCCAGATCCTCGGTCAGGCGGGTTTCCAGCGCGGCAAGGCCTTGTCCGTCGAGGCGTGGGGAAGCGTGGTCGGTCATGTCTTGTCCTGTTCTGCGTCGAATAGAAGGGTCAGGCGGTCTGCGGCCAGTGCGGGTGCAGATCGTCGATATGGAAGTCATGTTCATGCTGGCGCCCCGCCCCGGCGGGATGGGCGCGCAGATGCGGGTGGTCGGCGGGCAGATCCGGATGGGCATGCGGGCGCACCAGCGGATCCTCGGCGGGCCAGACCCGCAGCGCCAGCGCGGTCACGCCAAGGCTCAGCAGGCACAGCAGCGCCAGCGCGGGCTCTGGCGCCAGCCACGCGCCCAAGGCACCTGCCAGCGGATAGGCCAGAAGCCAGCCCGCATGGCTGAGCGAGAACTGCGCGGCAAAGACCGCAGGCCGGTCGGCACGGGCGGCGGAACGGGCCAGCACCAGCCCGCCCGGCGTCAGCACCAGCGAGGAGGTCGCCCCGAACCCGGCCCAGAGCAGCCCCAGTGGCAGCAGCTGCCCGGTGGGCAGCAGCGGCAGCGTCAGGCCGAGCGCGGCAAAGACCGCAAGGCCAAGCGCCATCACGCCCCGCTCTGACCGCCCGGCCAGCAGGCGCGGCACGCTGAGCGCGCCCAAGGCGGCACCGCCACCGTAACTGGCCATCAGCCGGGTGTAATACAGCTCCGCCTCGCCCAGCCGGGCACCGGCAAAGACCACCGTGTTGACCAGCACCCATGCCAGCGCCAGCGACAGCGCGAGGTTCATCAGGAACACCCCGCGCAGCCGGGGGGTCAGCGCATAGATGCGCAGGCCCCGCGACAGCCGCCGCAGGAAGGGCGCCTTGCGCGGCACCCTGCCTTCGGGAAAGCGGGTGGCGAGCAGCGTCAGCGCCGATCCGGCCAGACAGGCCGATGCCAGAAAATAAAGCTGATCCGCCGTGACCAGCCGCAGCGCCGCCGCTGCAAGGATCGGGCTCAGCAGGGATTCCACCGTATAGGCCAGCCGCGACAGCGCCAGCGCGCGGGCATAGACCGCCTCGTCGGGCAGCAGATCGGGCAGCACCGACTGGAACAGCGGCGTGAAGCCGGAGGAGACGGCGAAGAACACGAAGGCTAGCACCATGATCTGCCATGGCGCCACGGCAAAGCCCATGGCCGCCACCAGCCCCAGCCGCAGCAGGTCGATGCCCACCAGCGTCGGGCGGCGCGGCAGGCGGGCCAGCAGCACCTCGGCCAGCGGCGCCACCAGCACATAGGCCACCATCTTGAGCGCGAGGATGCCGCCCAGCAGCAGCCCGCCCGTCTGAATGCCGCCCGTGGCGAAGGCATCCAGCGACAGCGACACGGTCATGACCCCGATCCCCACCAGCGACAGGATCTGCGCGGCAAAGAGGCGGCGAAAACTGCGATGTCTCAGCGGCGAGCTGGCGGCGATCATCGGGCATACTCCTGTGGCGCGCCTGTCGCGCCGGTCCTGCCCCTCCAAGTCTGAACGCCACGCCGCCGGAAATCCAGACGCGGGATCGTGTCAACTTCGCCCATGCCGAAGAAAAGTCTTTTCATTTCAGCACCCGCCCCGACAGAGGAACGCTGTTTTCCCGCAGCCTGCCTGTTCCGTGATCCTGTTTGCCCCGCCTGCGGAGGCGGCGAACAGACATGCGGCAGGGCTGGTGCAGAAGCATCGGCGGGGTCTCTTGAGGGCTGAGGGGCGTTGACGGGTAGTCTTTCGCAGGGAACCGCGAAGGTCATCACAAGTTTTCACCTTTTCAGGCGCCATATTCGTTCGTATGATCCATGAATGACCCTAAAACTCGACAGACTTGATTGCCGCATCCTTGAAGAGCTTCAGCGCGACGCCTCGCAGTCGCAGCGGGCGCTGTCCGACCGCGTCGGCCTGTCGCAGAACGCCTGCTGGCGCAGGCTCAAGGCCTTGGAGGCAGCGGGCGTGATCCGCAACCATACCGTGGTGCTGGACCGTGACCGGCTGGGCGCGGGGCTGGTGGTCTTCGTGATGATCCGCACCCGGCACCATTCGGCGCAATGGCTGGACACGTTCCGCAAACATGTCTCCACCATCGAGGATGTGGTGGATTTCTTCCGGATCGGCGGCGAATACGATTACCTGCTGAAAATCGTGACCCGCGACATGGCCAGCTACGACCTGTGCTACAAGCGGCTGATCTCCAAGGTGGAACTGGAAACCGTCACCTCGCATTTCGCCATGGAGGCGATCGAGGAACAGCGGCCCATCCCGCTGTCCCCCGTCTGAGGCAGTTCAGGCTCAGCCGAACTTGGCCGCCAGATAATCCAGATAAGGCTGCGGATCTGCGGCATCGCCGCCCATCTGCGCCAAAAGCTCGGCCCGGCTCAGGCTGCGGCCATGGCGCCAGACCTTGTCGGCCAGCACCGCGCGCAGCGGCGCGGTGTCGCCCTGATCCAGCCCCTGCCCGACCTGCGGGTCAGTCTCGGCCAGCCGCGCCATGATCGACGCGGCGGTGAGGTTGCCCAGCGTATAGGTCGGGAAAGACCCCAGATAGCCGGAGGACCAGTGCACGTCCTGCAGGCAGCCCGTCACCCCGTCCTCGGGCACGGTCAGCCCCAGATCGCGCTTCATCGCCTCGTTCCACGCGGCGGGCAGATCCGCCACCTCCAGCGAGCCGTCAAGCAGCGCCAGTTCCAGCCGCACCCGCAGCAGGATGTGCACGTCATAGGTCAGCTCGTCCGCCTCCACCCGCACGAAGCCGGGGCGCACGGCATTGACGCCCGCCGTGAAGGTTTCGGCATCGACATCGGCCAGCTCCTCGGGGAACTGCGCGCGCAGCGTGCCGAAATGCCGCTCCCAGAAGGCGCGGGACCGGCCCACATGGTTTTCCAGAAGCCGCGACTGGCTTTCATGCATGCCGAAGCTGGTGCCGCCCACCGCGTAAAGCCCGATCATGTCGGTGGCATGGGCGCCGCGCGTGTGCACCGGATCCACGCCCTGTTCATAAAGCGCGTGCCCGGTTTCATGGATGGTGCCGAAGATCGCCATGGGCAGCCAGTCGGGCCGCCAGCGCGAGGTGATGCGCACGTCCTGCCGGGTGAAGCTGATCTCGAACGGGTGGATGGTGGTGTCCAGCCGCCCCCGCGTGAAGTCATAGCCCAGCTCCGCCGCGATCTGGCGGCAGAAGGCCTGCTGCTTCTCCACGGCAAAGCCCCGGGTCAGGAAATCGGTGCGCGGCTGCGGGCGGCCCAGCGCGGTGTCAAGGATGGGGCGCAGCCCCTCGGCCAGCCGGTCAAAAAGTGCGGTCAGCGAGGCGGCGGTTTCGCCGGGCTCATAGATCGGCAGCAGCGCGTCATAGGGGTGATCCACCGGCCCCAGCGCCTGCGCCATCTCGCGCGCCTGCGCCACGATGGTTTCCAGATGCGGACGGAACAGCGCAAAATCGCCCTTCTCCCGCGCTTCGGCCCATGCCAGCCGCGCGGTGATCGACGCCTCGTCGCGCGCGCTCAGCAGCGCCTCCGGCAGACGCGCGTGCCAGTCGCGGGCGGCCAGCACCGCCTCTGCCCCACGGCGCGCCACGGGATCGGTCGCGGCCTCGCGCGCGGCCTCGGCGGCGTCGGCCATGGCCGGATCCAGCAGCATGTCGCGCGCGATGCGTTTCAGCGTGGCGATCTGGTGGCCGCGCGTTTCCGCCCCGCCCGCAGGCATGGTCACGCGGCTGTCCCAGCTCAGCAGGTTGACGGTGGACAGGATGTCGTTCAGGCGCGCCACGCGCGCATCAAGATCAGTCATGCGGCCTCGCTTGTGCCGGTGGTGGCGCCGGTGCCGCCATCGTGCAGATGGCAGGCGACGGCGCGGCTGTCGTGGGGTTTCAGGCGCGGCACCTCGGTGCGGCAGCGCGGTCCCGCGAAGGGGCAGCGCGGATGAAAGGCGCAGCCGGGTGGCGGGTCCAGCGGCGAAGGGATCTCGCCCTTGATCGGATGAAACCTCGCCCGTCCCTCCCCCAGCCGGGGAACGGAGGCAAACAGCGCCTGCGTATAGGGATGCTGCGGCGCGTCATAAAGCGGCGCCACCGGGGCCAGTTCCACCACACGGCCCAGATACATGATCGCCACCCGGTCCGACACATGCCGCACCACCGACAGGTCATGGCTGATGAACAGTGCGGTCAGATCGAGATCGCGGCGCAGATCCAGAAACAGGTTCAGCACCTGCGCCTGAATCGACACGTCGAGCGAGGCCACCGCCTCGTCGAGCACCAGAAGGTCGGGCTGCATGGCCAGCGCGCGGGCAATGGCGATGCGTTGGCGCTGCCCGCCGGAAAACTGATGCGGCAGCCGGTCGGCATAGGCGGGCTCCAGCCCCACCTGCGACAGCAGCGCCGCCACGCGGTCGCGCAGGTCGGGCGCGGGGATCAGCCCGTGCTGGCGCGGGCCTTCGGCGATGGTCTCGCCCACCTTCATGCGCGGGTTGAGCGAGGCGAAGGGATCCTGATGGATCATCTGAACCCGCGTCGTCAGCTTGTCGACGGTGCCCCGGCTTTCCCGCGCCACAGGCGCGCCATCCAGCGTCACCGCGCCGTCGCTGGGGGCGTAGATGCCCGCCACGATGCGGCCCAGCGTGGATTTGCCACAGCCGGATTCGCCGACGATGCCCAGCACCTCGCCGCGCGCCACCTCCAGCGACACGTCGGTCAGCGCGTGCACGGTGCGCTTGGGGGTCTGGCCGCGCAGCTTTTCCAGCCCGCGCACGATGGCGCCGGTGGGGCGGGTGAAGCGTTTGGACACATGATCGATGGTCAACAGGCTCATGGCGCAACCTCCAGCGGGTGATGGCACAGCACGGTGCGGCCCGCCGCCGCCACGCGCGGCGGTTCGGTCACGCACAGATCCGTCGCGCGGTCGCAGCGCGGGCGGAACGGGCAGCCTGCGGGCAGGCTGGACAGCTGCGGGGTCGATCCGGGGATCTGCGGCAGGCGCCCCCCCGGCGCATGGCTTGACGGCACCGAGGCGATGAGCCCGCGCGTATAGGGATGGCGGGGAGCGGCGATCACCCGCTCTGCCGGGCCGCTTTCGACGATGCGCCCGGCATACATCACGCAGATCTCGTCAGCGAGGCTGGAGACCACGGCAAGGTCATGGCTGACCCAGACGATGGCGGTGCCGGTGTCGTCGGCCAGACGCCGCACCTCGGCAAGGATCTGGCCTTGGATCGACACGTCGAGCGCGGTGGTCGGCTCGTCCGCGATGATGACGGCGGGCTGGTGCAGCAGCGCCGTGGCGATGGCGACGCGCTGGCGCATCCCCCCCGACAGTTGGTGCGGATAGGCCATGAGCCGTTCGCCGGGGGCGGGAATGCCCACGGTTTCCAGCGCGCTGCGCGCACGGTCCCATGCGGCGCGGCGGCTGACGCGGTCATGCACCTGCACCGCCATGGCCATCTGGTCGCCGACACGCAGCACCGGGTTCAGGGTCATCATCGGATCCTGAAACACCATCGCCACCTTGCGCCCGCGCATGCGGCGCATCTCGTCCGGCGGCAGGGCGCGCAGATCCTGCCCCTCCACCAGCACCTCGCCGCCGGTGACGCGGCCCGGCGCCTCGATCAGGCCAAGGATGGAAAAGCCGGTGACGGATTTGCCGGACCCGCTTTCCCCCACCAGCCCCATGATGCGGCCGGGATCCACGGAGAAGCTTACGTCATTCACCGCCGTGACGGCGCCCGCGCGGGTGTCGAACCGGGTGGTCAGGCCCCGGACCTGCAGTGCCGCGGTCATGTCGCGCGCCGCGGGTCAAGCAGGGTGCGGACCTGATCGCCCACAAGATTGATGGCGACAACAGTGACCATGAGAAACAGCCCCGGATAGATCGACAGCCATGCGCGGTCGGAATGGATGTATTTGAACCCGTTGGAAATGAGCGAGCCCAGCGACGGCTCGGTCAGCGGCAGGCCGACCCCCAGAAAGCTCAGCGTCGCTTCCAGCGCGATGGCGCTGGCCACCTGCACCGTCGCCACCACAATCAGCGGCGGCAGCACGTTGGGCAGCAGGTGGCGGAACAGCACGCGCCCGGTGGACAAGGGTGTCGAGCGGGCGGCCTCGATATAGTCCTTACCCCGCTCGACTTTCGCAGCTCCGTGAGTGGTGCGCGCGAAATAGGCATATTGGGCCACCACCAGCGCAAGGATGATCTGCGCCACCCCCTGCCCCAGAATGGCCACCAGAACCAGCGCCAGCAGGATCGCGGGCATGGCCAGCTGCAGGTCGACGACGCGCATCAGCACCGCCTCGATCCGGCCGCCGAAATAGGCGGCGGTCAGCCCGACCACGATGCCCACCGCCAGCGCCAGCGCGCAGGCCGACAGCCCGATGACGAAGCTGGTGCGCAGCCCGTAAAAGATCGCCGACAGCATGTCGCGCCCGGCATTGTCGGTGCCCAGCAGATGGGTGTAGCCGCCCGATCCGACCTCGCCGGGGCGCAGGAAGGCATCCAGCCAGTCCAGCGCCGCCATGTCATAGGGATCCTGCGGCGCCAGCAGCGGCGCGCCAAAGGACAGGACCAGCAGCACCACGATCACCAGCAGCGACAGCAGCGCCGCAGGCGAACGCCGGTAATCGGCCCAGAAATGGCGCAGCCTCGTGGCGCGGCTGTCAAGCGGCGGTGCCGAGGGCACGGCGGCGGTGGAGCTTGTGGGGCTCAGCGTGTCGGACATTTACCGGCCTCCTTTCAGACGGATGCGCGGATCAAGCCGCGCCTGAATCAGATCGACGGCGAGGTTGATCATCACGAACAGGATCACCACGAAGATCAGGTAGGACACCATCACCGGGCGATCGAGCTGCAGGATGGAATCGATGATGAGCTTGCCGACGCCGGGCCAGTTGAAGACGCTTTCGGTCACCACGGCGAAAGCCAGCGTGGAGCCCAGTTCCAGCCCGAACACCGTGACGATGGGGATGGAGATGTTGGGCAGCACATGGCGCAGCACGATCTGGCGGTCGGGCAACCCCTGCGCGCGGGCGAACTTGACATAATCGGTGCGCATCGCCTCGACCATGCCGGCGCGGGTCAGCCGGATCAGCAGCCCCATCTTGAACAGCGAGAGGTTCAGCGCGGGCAGGATCACATGCGCCCAGCCCTTGCCCGTGG
This sequence comes from Salipiger marinus, assembly GCF_035481585.1. Lineage (NCBI taxonomy): Bacteria > Pseudomonadati > Pseudomonadota > Alphaproteobacteria > Rhodobacterales > Roseobacteraceae > Salipiger > Salipiger marinus. The sequence goes on from NZ_JAYKSL010000019.1 coordinate 32,963, forward strand.
CAAGCGAGGTGGTGATGCCGAAAACCGTGGCCTCGGGGCCGCGCCCGCCGGAGGGCAGCCAGCCCAGTTCCACTGCAAAGCCCATGATCAGCAGCATGCCGATCCAGAAGGTCGGCACGGAAAAGCCCAGCACCGACAGCGCCATGATCGCCTTGGCGCCCCAGCTTTCGGGACGGTAGCCCGCCCAGAGCCCTGCGGGAATGCCGATCACCGTGGCGAGGGTGACAGACACCAGCACCAGTTCCAGCGTCGCGGGCAGGCGCGAGAAGACAAGGCTGGTGACGGAGACGTTATAGACCATCGACCGGCCCAGATCGCCCTGCGCCACATTGGACAGGAAGGTGACGTATTGCTGCCAGAGCGGCAGATCCAGACCGTATTGCCGGATCAGCTGCTCGCGGATCGCCTGCGTGGCGCCGGGGTCGATCAGCACGTCGATGGGGTTGCCGATGGCATAGACGCCGACAAAGACCAGCACCGACATGGCAAAGACGACAAGAACGGCCTGCGCCAGCCGCGTAAGAAGAAATCCGGTCATGAAGCCTCTGCCTCCTGCGGGATGGCGCCTCCCAAGGCGGGGAGGCGCGGGGAACGGGGGCTTCAGCCCCCGTCAGGATGGGCCCCGGTCCGCGACGGGCGCGCACCGGGGAACACGGTCACTCGACGGGGGTGATCGCGTAGGCGCGGGTTTCCTGATCGGTGCGCGGCAGGAAATCGACCAGACCGGACTTGGCAGCCCAGACCGACTGCAGGATCACCGTCGGGATCAGCGCGCGGTCTTCCATCGCGATGACCGAGGCCTCTTCATAAAGGCCGCGGCGCGCGTCCTCGTCCAGCGTCTGGGTGCCTTCGCCGAACACGCGGTCAAATTCCGGGTTGGAATAGCCGGTGCGGTTGAAGTTGCCAAAGCCCTTCTCGGCGTCCTTGGTGTGCACCAGCGCGCCATAGGTGTAGGCGGCCTCGCCGGTCAGGGTGCCCCATGCCGACATGGTCATGGTGTATTCCTCGCGCGCGGCGGCGGGGAAGAACACGGTGCCGTTCAGCGCCTGCGCGTTCACGGTCAGACCCAGCCGGGACCACATCTGCGCCAGCGCCTCGCAGACCACGGCATCGCCGGGCACGCGGTTGTTGGTGCAGGTGAAGTCGATCTCGAACCCGTCCGGATAGCCCGCTTCGGTCAGCAGCGCCTTAGCCTGTTCCAGATCATAGGGCCGCGCTTCCAGCTTGTCGGAATAGCCGAAGAAGCCTTCGGGCATCAGCTGCGTCGCGGGGGTGCCCAGACCTTCCAGCACCACATTCACCAGCACGTCGCGGTTGATGGCCAGATCCATGGCCTTGCGCACGCGCAGATCCTGCAGCGGGTTGCCGTCAACCTCCTGCCCGTTAACCTTGATCGGCTGCGGCTCCTCATCCTTCACCGAAGGGGCGATGTTCAGGATGTAGATGGAATCCGCCTTGAACAGTTCCACATCGGAATTGTTCTCCATCGCGATCACGTCAGAGGCGGGGACGTAGTTGATCATGTCCACCTGCCCCGACCGCAGCGCGGCCACGCGGGCGGCATCGTCGGGGATTTCGCGGCGCGTGACGTTGTCCCATGCCGGGGCCTCGCCCCAGTAGTCCGCGTTGCGCGACAGCACCATATCGCCCTTCGGCTGCCACGACACGAACTTGTAGGGGCCGGTGCCGATGGCGGCTTCGCCGGAGTTGAACTCCTCGTTCCGCGCGTCCATGCCGATTTCGGAGGGCACCACGAAGAGGCGGGTGAAGTCATTGGGCAGCGCGGGGGCGATGCCCTTGGTGTGGACGCGCAGGGTGTAGTCGTCGATGACCTCCACCGACTCCACGTATTTGGTGTAAAGCGTCATCGGCATCGGGCCGGTGACGGCGGGGATGCGTTCGATGGAAAACTTGGCATCCTCGGCGGTGAAATCGCTGCCGTCGTGGAATTTCACGCCTTCGCGCAGCTTGAAATCCCATGTGGTGTCATCCACCGGCTCCCAGCTGACGGCAAGGCCGGGCTTGAGCTGCAGGGTTTCGTCCACATCGACCAGCGTGTCGAAGACATGGCGCAGCGCCTCGGCCTGACTGCCCAGCGTGGACCAGTGCGGGTCAATGGAATCAGGACCGGCGCGCAGGCCGATCACCAGATCGGCGGCCATCGCCGCAGGTGCGGCAGCGGTCAGCGCCAGTGCGGCAACCCCCACCCGGAAGAGCTTCAATGTCATCGTCCACCTCCTTGTGTTACATTATGCAGAAACACTAGGACTCGCTTTTGTGACAGGTCAAGCTGCAAATTAATACACTCCGTGCGCCACAGCCGCATGTTACGCAATTTAATGCCCTTGCCGGGTCAAATGTTTTCCATCAGTGTATCACTATGAGTGACAAACAGGCAGAACTTGATCAGGCGCTGGAGCGCATCACCGCCGCCATCGACCGCGACTCGACCGTGGCCGTGCCGGTGCAGCTGCGTGGCGCGCTGGAATTCGGCATCGCCTCTGGCGAGCTGCCGGTGGGCGCACGGCTGCCTTCGGTGCGGGCGCTGGCGCGCAAGCTGCGGCTGTCGCCGGTGACGGTGTCCAATGTCTATGCCGCGCTGCAGGCGGCGGGCCATATCGAGGGGCGCGTGGGTTCGGGCACCTTTGTCAGCGCCTCCGCCGTGGTCCCCGCCCCCGACAAGCTGCGCGCGCTGGAGGCGGCCATCGCCGATCTCATTGAACTGGGCCGCTCCTGCGGGCTGGACACGGCGGAACTGGCCACCCGCGTGGCCATGGCCCGCCCCTGCCCGCCCCGGTCGCTGCGGCTGCTGATGGTCGGGAATTTCCACGACGCCACCGAAGCCTATGCCGCCGACATCCGCCGCCACCTGCGCGGCGGCGACGCCATCACGGCGGTGACGCTGGACGAGATCGACCGCGCCCCGCCGCGGGACGTGGATCTGGTCATCGCCCCGCGCACGCTGCTGCCGCGCGCGCGGGCGCTGTTTCCGGGGATCGAGGTCACCGGCCTCACGCTGATCCCCAACGAGGCGACGCGGGTCGCGCTGGCCACCATCCCCCCCGAGGCCGAGGTGGTCGCCTATTCCTATTTTCCGTCCTTCGTCACCATCATGAAGGCCAACATCACGCGCTTTGCGCCGCATGTCAGCAAGGTCGCCATCGTGGTCCGCGGCGAGGACGAGACGCAGGCCAAGGCCCGCATCGCCCGGGCCAGCGTGCTGATCTATGCCACCGGCGCCGAATATCTGCGCGACGGGCTGCGCCCCGGACAGACCGCATTCGAATACCGCCACACCCCCGACGCGCAGGCGATCCGCGCCGAACTGCTGCCGCTGATCGAAAGCTGCCGCAGCCGCGGGGGGGACACCCTTTCCCGGACAGAGACGAAGGAAGCGACGCTGTGAGGATCTCCGAAAGCACCTGGTTCGAGGTGGAAACCTGGCTCGAACGCGATGACCGCTGCATCCTGCCGCTTGGCAGCACCGAACAGCACGCGCATCTGAGCCTGTCGGTGGATTCCATCCTGTCCGAAAAGGTGGCCGCCGATGCCGCAGAACCCTTGGGCGTGCCGGTGTTTCCGGCGGTGGCCTATGGGCTGACCCCCTATTTCATGGCCTTTCCCGGCACGGTCACGCTGCGGCTGGCCACCTATGCCGCGCTGGTGCGCGACATTCTGGACAGCCTTTACGCCACCGGCTTCCGCCGGGTGCTGATCGTCAACGGCCATGGCGGCAACAGCCCCGTGCAGCCCGTGACCATGGAATGGATGCAGGATCATCCCGGCGCCCGCTGCCGCTTTCACGACTGGTGGCGCGCGCCGCAGACATGGGCGGCGGTGCAGGCCACCGACCCCGTGGCAAGCCATGCCAGCTGGATGGAGAATTTCCCATGGACCCGCCTGCCGGGCCGCCCCGTGCCGCAGGAGCAGAAGCCCTTCGTGCCCTTCGACAAGCTGCGCGACCGCAATGCCGCAGGCGTGCGCGCGCTGATCGGCGATGGCAATTACGGCGGTGTCTACCAGAAGCCGGACGAGGACATGGCGCGCATCTGGGAGGTGGCCGTGGCCGAAACCCGCGCGCAGCTGGAAGGAGACTGGGCATGAGCGGGCCGATCCTGATCTGGGGCGCGGGCGCCATCGGCGGCATCCTCGGCGCCTGTCTGGCCCGGGCCGGGCACACGGTGCATATGGTCGACATCGTGGAGGATCATGTGGCCGCGATGCGCGGCCCCGGCCTGCGCATCGAAGGCCCGGTGGAGGAGTTCACCCAAGTGCTGCCCGCCTTCACCCCGCTGGAGCTGTCGGGCCAGTATGACATCATCTTTCTGGCGGTGAAGGCGCATCACACGCCCGGCGCGCTCGACATGCTGGCGCCGCATCTGGCCCCGGGCGGCGTGGTGGTTTCCGCCCAGAACGGGCTCAACGAAAAGGTCATCGCCGAACGGCTTGGCGCCGAGCGGACCATGGGCTGTTTCGTGAATTTCGGCGCCGACTGGCTGGAGCCGGGGCGCATCCTTTACGGCAACCGCGCCGCCGTGGCCGTGGGCGAACTGGACGGGCGCCGCACCCCGCGCGCCGAGGCCATCCACGCGCTGCTGCAGATCGTGGAGCCGGAGGCGGTGCTGACCGACAACATCTGGGGCTATCTCTGGGGCAAGATGGGCTATGGCGCGCTGCTGTTCTGCACCGCGCTGACCCCGGACAGCATGTCCGATGCCATGGCTCGCCCCGAACATCGCGCCGCCTATCTGGGACTGGGGCAGGAGGTGATGGCGCTGGCCGCGGCGCAGGGCATCACGCCGCTTGGCTTCAACGGCTTTGATCCGGTGGCCTTTGGCAGCGGCGATGCGGCGGGGATGGAAACCGCCATTCAGGCGATGGTCGCCCATAACCGCAAGACCGCCAAGACCCATTCCGGCATCTGGCGCGATCTGGCGGTGCGCAAGCGCAAGACAGAGGTCGACGCGCAGATCGGCATCATGGTCTCGCTGGGGGCGGAGCTTGGCGTGCCCACGCCCCGGCTCGCGCGCATGGTCGATCTGATCCACGACATCGAGGAAGGCCGCCGCGCGCAGTCCGCAGCGCTGGTCGATCTGCTGGTGACGGCATGATCTGCGATTTTACCGGCAAGGTCTTTGCCGTGACCGGGGCGGCGCAGGGCATCGGGGCCGCCATCGCGCGGCTCTTGGCGCAGTCCGGCGCCACGGTGGCGGCGCTGGACATCGATGCTGCGGGGCTTGAACCGCTGGTGGCAGAGGGCATGACCGCCCATCCCGCCGATCTGGGCAGCCGCGCCGGGGCGCAGGCGGCCATTGCCTCGGTTCTGGACCGGCACGGGCGGCTGGACGGGCTGGTGACGGCGGCGGGCGGCGTGCGCGGCCAGACCGGCCGGCCGCTGGAGGAGATCACCGAAGACGACTGGCGCGTGATCTTCGCCGCCAATGTCGATGCCGCCATGTGGTGCGCGCAGGCCGCCGCCCCCGCGCTGAAACGGCAGGGCGGGCGCATCGTCACCATCGCCAGCGGCGCGGGGCTGCGCCCCAGCCTGACCGGCATTCAGGCCTATACCTCGGCCAAGCACGCGCTGGTCGGCCTGACCCGGCAGCTGGCGCTGGAACTGGGCCCGCAGGGCGTGACGGTCAATTCCGTCGCCCCCGGCTTCGTGCTGTCGAACCCCACCACGGGGCGGCAGTGGGAGGCTCTGGGCCCCGAAGGCCAGCGCGCGCTGCTGGCGGGCATTCACACCCGCCGCCTTGGCACGGCAGAGGACATCGCCCATGCGGCGGTGTTTCTCGCCTCGGATCAGGCGGCATGGATCACCGGACAGGTGCTGTCCGTGGACGGAGGACGGGCATGACCGAAGCGTGGGAGTGGGACGAACCGACTTGGCGCGGCATGGTGGAGCAGGTGCGCGCGGGCCGCTCGCTGCTGCCCGCAAGCTGGCCCGGCGGCAAGCGCTGCGCCGTGGCGCTGAGCTTTGACAGCGATCACGAAACCAACGAGCTGCGCGATGGCGGCGAGTCGGTGGCCCGGCTGAGCTGGGGCGAATATGGCGCGCGGCGCGGCATCCCGCGCATCCGGCAGGTGCTGGACCGCTATGATGCCCGCGCCACCTTCTTCGTGCCCGCCGTCTCCGCGCTGCTGCATCCCGAGGAACAGCGCGAACTGGCCGATCAGGGCCACGAGATCGGGCTGCATGGCTGGATCCACGAGCGCAACACGCAGGTGCCGCCCGAGGTGGAGCGCGACCTGATGCTGCGCGCCTCCGACACGCTGGAGCGGATCTGCGGCACCCGTCCGGTGGGGATGCGCACGCCGTCATGGGATTATTCCAAGGCGACGCTGGCCATCGCGCGGGAGATGGGGCTGCTGTATGACAGCTCGCTCTTTTCCGACGACGATCCTTACGAGATCCTCGCCCGGGGCGAACCCACCGGCATGGTGGAACTGCCGGTGGAATGGATCCGCGACGATGCCGCCTATTTCATGATGAACCGCTTCGGCGCGCAGCGGCCCTATACCCCGCCCGCCGACGTGCTGGACATCTTCCTGCGCGAATTCGAAGGCGCGCGGGCCGAGGGCGGGCTGTTCCTGCTGACCATGCACCCGCATATCACCGGCTACCGCTCGCGGATCTTCATCCTTGAACGGCTGCTGGATCACATCACCGCGGCGGGCGACTGCTGGATCGCCTCCCATGCCGACATCGCCCGCTACTGCGCCGAAACCGCCGGGCTGAAAGGAACGTCATGACCTATTCCCTTGCCATCCACGGCGGTGCCGGAACCATCCTGAAATCGCGCATGACCCCCGAGCTTGAGGCGGCCTATCACGCGGGTCTTGCCCGCGCGCTGGCAGCGGGCGAGGCGGTGCTGCGCGACGGCGGCGCCGCCCTCGATGCGGTGACCGAAGCCGTCTGCGCGCTGGAGGACGAGCCGCTGTTCAATGCCGGGCGCGGCGCGGTCTATACCTCGGCGGGGGTGCAGGAAATGGATGCCGCCATCATGGACGGGCGCGACCGCCGCGCCGGGGCCGTGGCGGGGATCTTTGGCCCGCGCAACCCGATCCGCGCCGCCCGCGCGGTGATGGAGACCACGCCGCATGTCTGCCTGATCGGCCCGAATGCACTGGAGGTGGCGCGCGCCGCCGGGCTGGCTTTTGCCGAGCGCGACTATTTCTTCACCGAAAGCCGCTGGCAGGCCCTGCAGGAGACGCTGCGCCAGCGCGAGGCCGGAGAGGTGGATGACGATCCCGCCCGCCGCCATGGCACGGTGGGGGCCGTGGCGCGTGACCGCGCGGGCAACCTTGCCGCCGCCACCTCCACCGGGGGGATGACCGCCAAGGCGCCGGGCCGGGTCGGCGACACGCCGGTGATCGGTGCGGGCACCTTTGCCGACAATGCCACCTGCGCTGTCTCGGGCACCGGGCATGGCGAGATCTTCATCCGCTGGACCGCCGCCGCCGAGATTGCTGCGCGGATGCGCCATGCCGGGCAGTCGCTGGAGGACGCGGCGCGCCATGTGGTGATGGAGGATCTGGGCCGCAATGACGGCTCGGGCGGGGTGATCGCGGTGGATGCGGCGGGCAATATCGCCCTGCCCTTCAACTGCGAGGGCATGTATCGCGGCCATGTCCGCGAGGGGGCCGAACCGGTGACGGCGATCTATCGCTGAAGATGCGACCAGTGACTCTGCGCTGTGAGGGCCTGGTCTTTTCCCAAAAAGCGGGGGGGGGGGGGGTGGCCCCCCACCCCCCAAAGAGC
>NZ_JAYKSL010000019.1:40822-65176 GCF_035481585.1 Salipiger marinus
CCCCCCCGGGAGTTTACCGGGCAAGATGAAGCTGGAGGCGACGCGCTGGAGCGGGTCTAGCGATAGGCCAGCAGCATGCCGTCGCGGCTGATGACGTAGAGCGTGCCATTGGCGATGACGGGCCGCGTGGTGGCGCCGCCGGGGATCGGGGCGCTGGCCAGCAGCGCGCCGCTGACCGGATCGAAGCTGCGCAGCGCGCCATCCGAGGAGGCGACGATCAGCCGACCGCCCGCCAGCACCGGCCCGTGATTGACGAAGGCCGCGTCGCGGCGGCGCTGCGGCTTGCGGACCGGCACATATCCCGGCAGGTCCACCGCCCAGATCTGTTCGCCCGTGGCGGCGTCAAGCCGGACCAGCCGGTTTTCATCCGAGACGAGGAAGACCGAATCGCCTGCGGGCCAGACCGGGTCCAGCGCGCCCATGCGCGCGGTCCAGAGCCGCTCGCCGCTGCCCGCCTCCAGCGCCACGAGGCGGCCGGACTGGTTGCCCGCATAGATGCGGTTGCCCGCGATCAGCGGATCGCCGGTGATGTCGGTGACGGTGGCGCGGGCCACGCCGGTGCGGCGGCCCACCACATCCGCGCTCCAGATCCGCAGGCCGCCCTGCCGCAGCGCGGCCTGCACCGCGCCCGAGCCGAAGGCGAAGACCACCAGCCGGTCATCCACCGCAGGCGCGGGCGCGCCTGCCATGTTGTTCAGATCCTCGGGGTTCTCGATCTGCCAGCGGATGCGGCCGGTTTCGGCCTCCAGCGTCCAGCCGATGGAATCCGACGAGGTGAGATAGACCAGACCGTCGCGCACGGTGGGGGCGCCGGTGGCGGTGCCGCCCAGCTGCTGCACCCAGATCTCGGCACCGGTGGCGGGATCAAGCGCGCTGACCCGGCCAAAGCCCGAGGCGACATAAAGTCGGCCCTCGGCCACGGCGAGCCCGCCGCCCTGCGCCTGTTCGGCCTGATCGCGCGAGGGCACCATGGATTTCTGCCACAGCACCTGCCCCGACAGCGACAGCGCGCTGAGCTGATGCGCGGAATCGAGCGTGAAGATGCGGCCCCCCGCCACCACCGGATCGACGTTCAGCCGGGCGCGGCGGGTGTCGCCCTGCCCGATCTTCACCGCCATGACCTGCTGCAGCGCGGTGCCGAGGCTGGCGTGATCGGTGCGCGCGAAGGGCGAGACCGGGCTCTGCGCGCTGTCAGGGGCGGCCTGCGGCGCGACCAGCGCCAGCGGCAGCGCGCGGTTGGCGGGGTCGGACGCCTCGGCCAGAGCCGGATCCAGCACCTCGCGCGGGCCGAAACGCTCGCCGGGGAGGATGGCGTCGGGCTCCGCACAGGCGGTCAGCACGGCAAGCGCCAGAAGCGCCGCGGTGGATGTGGTGATGCGCAAGGTCCTGTCCCCGTTCCTGCCTGTCGTCGTCGCGGTCTGGCCCATCTGCGGAGCTCAGCCCGCAGTTTCGGGCGTGCCGCCAAGCGCCACAATCAACTGAGACGCGCGCTGGCGCAAGCCCGCGGTCGTCTCGGCATCGTTCTGGATCGCCTGCAGGCGGCTGATCGCCGCCTCGGTCTCGCCCGCCTCGATGTCGAGCAGGGCAAGCTGTTCCTCTGCCAGCAGCCGCAGCGGCTTGCCGGGCACCGCCATCGCCTCCAGCCGCAGGCGGCGGTCCTCGGGCGTCAGCGCGTCGCCCGCGCCGCTGACCGCCTTGAAGGCGGCGATGTCGCGGTAGATCTCGGCCAGATCGCCATTGGCAGCGGTCTGTTCCAGCAGGGCGGCGGCGGCGGCCTCGTCCCCGGCGCCGGAAAGCTCCGCAGCGGCCAGCAGATCGCGCAGGGCGGCGGCGGCGGCATCGGGCGCTGTCACCTGCTGCACCGCCTCGGCCCGGGCGGCGGGCGCCTCGGCGGCGAGCGCGGTGCTGAGCGCGCTGCCAAAGTCCTGGGCACGCGCCCGGTCCTGGGCTGCGTCATATTCGCGCCATGCGGCCCCGCCCACCAGCGCCACCACGGCAACCACCCCGATCCAGCCATAGCGGCGCATCGCCGTGAAGAGCCGGTCGCGCCGGACCTCTTCGGTCACTTCGTCGATGAAACTGTCGCTGTTGCTCACGGAGGGCCTGCCTTTTCTCGTCCAGTCTTGCCCCCTCTTACCCCGGCAGGCAGGGCCTGCCAAGGCCGGACCCCCCTGCGGCACCAGAGCGGGTTCCCCCGTGAGAGCCGCCTTGAACGGCAGACCTATCCGGGATAAAACTGAACCGGAAAGTTCAGTCGTCCGTAGCCTTCTGCGATAGATGCGGCTGACCCTTTCCGCAGACCCTCGGGGGCGGCTGCAACGCACAGTCACGGGAAGGCCAAAATGCGACCTGTTTCCATCCTGACAGCACTTCTTGTTTCCGCAGCCCTTTACGCCATCGTGCTGGACCGCGAGCGGCTGATGGACTGGGCCCGCGCCATCGCTCCGGCGCAGGCCGAGGCCCCGGCGGCGGCGGCGCAGGCCGAGGCCGAGGCGGTGCCGGATGTGCCCGAGGACGGCGCCGTGGCGGTGATGGCGCAGCATTCCGTGGCCGAGGAAATCGACGATGCGGTGATCCTGCGCGGCGAGACGCAGGCCCTGCGCGAGGTGGAGGTGCGGGCCGAAAGCTCGGGCCGGGTGATCTCGGCGCCGCTGCCCAAGGGCAGCGAGGTCGAGGCCGGGCAGATCCTGTGCGAGCTTGATCCCGGCACCACCGAGGCCGGTCTGGCCGAAGCCCGCGCCCGGCTGGCCGAGGCAGAAGCACAGCGCCCGCTGGTCGAGGCGCGGCTGCCCGAGGCGCGCGCCCTGCTGGCACAGGCGCAGGCACAGCTGGAAGAGGCGCGGATCAACCTGACGGCGGCGGACGAGCTGTCGCGCGGCGGCTATGCCTCGCGCACCCGGCTGGCGGCGGCGGAGGCGGCGCAGCGCATGGCAGAGGCGGGCGTCAGCAGCGCCGAGGCGGGGCTGGAGGCGGCGAAATCCGGGGCCGACACGCTGGAGGCGCAGATCCGCACCGCTGCCGCAGCGGTGGCGCGGGCCGAGGCGGCGGTGGCCGACCTGCGGATCGCGGCGCCTTTTGCCGGGGTGCTGGAAAGCGATACGGCGGAACTGGGCTCGCTGATGGCGGTGGGAAGCCCCTGCGCCACTATCCTGCAGCTCGATCCGATCCGGCTGGTGGGCTATGTGCCCGAGGCCGATGTGGGCCGGGTGGCGCTGGGGGCCCGGGCGGGCGCGCGGCTGACCGGGGGCGAGACGGTGACGGGCGAGGTCACCTTCGTGTCGCGCCGCGCCGACGAGACCACGCGCACCTTCCGCGTCGACATCACCCTGCCCAATCCCGACCAGCACCTGCGCGCGGGCCAGACGGCGGAGATCGCCATCGAGGCCGAGGGCGCGCTGGCGCATCTGATCCCGCAAAGCGCGCTGACGCTGGATGATGACGGGCGCATCGGCATCCGCAGCGTGGCCGGGGACGGCACCGCGCGGTTCCTGCCGGTGCAGGTGCTGCGCGACACCCGTGCCGGGGTCTGGGCCGGGGGCCTGCCCGAAACGGTGGACGTGATCACCGTGGGGCAGGAATATGTCACCGACGGCGTGCCGCTGCGCCCGAGCTTCGAGCAGGTGGTGCAATGACCGGGCTAGTCGACTGGGCCGCCGCGCGCGCCCGCATGGTGATGGCCTTCGTGCTGCTGTCGATCGTGGCGGGGGGCTGGGCCTATCTGACCCTGCCCAAGGAGGGCGAGCCGGATATCGAGATCCCGGCACTTTTTGTATCGGTGCCCTTTCCCGGCATTTCCGCCGAGGATGCCGAAACGCTGCTGGTCAAGCCGATGGAAACCGAACTGGCCGATATCGACGGGCTGAAGACGCTGAGCGGTGTCGCCTCCGAAGGCTATGCGGGCGTGGCGCTGGAGTTCGAATTCGGCTGGAACCGCACCGAAACCATGGCCGAGGTGCGCGACGCCATGACCAAGGCCGAGGCGGATTTCCCCGACGGGGCAGAGCAGTATTCCATCAACGAGATCAACTTTTCCGAGTTTCCCATCCTGATCGTGTCGCTGACCGGTCCGGTGCCGGAACGCACCATGGCCCGCGTCGCCAAGGATCTGCAGGACCGGCTGGAGGCCATCGATTCGGTGCTGGAAGCGGGCATCGCGGGCAATCGCGACGAGATGCTGGAAGTGGTGATCGACCCGCTGAAGCTGGAAAGCTACAACGTGACGGCGGGCGAGCTGATCAGTGTCGTGCAGAACAACAACCTGCTGGTGGCGGCGGGCGAGGTCACCAGCGATCAGGGCGCGTTTTCGGTCAAGATCCCCTCAAGTTTTGACGAGCCGCAGGATGTCTATGCCCTGCCGGTGAAGGTGAACGGCGACCGGGTGGTGACGCTGGGCGATCTGGCCGAGATCCGCCTGACCTTCGAGGACCGGACCGGCACCGCGCGCTTCAACGGCGATCCGGCGGTGGCGCTGCAGGTGGTCAAGCGCAAGGGCTTCAACCTGATCGACACCGCCGCCACCGTGCGCGCCACGGTGGAGGAGGCCCGCGCGGGCTGGCCTGCGGAACTGCGCGCCTCGGTGGTGCCGGTGGCGTCCAACGACCAGTCGCGCATCGTCAATTCCATGGTGGAACAGCTGGAAGGCGCGGTGCTGACCGCCATCGCGCTGGTGATGATCGTGGTTCTGGCAAGCCTTGGCACCCGTGCGGCGCTGCTGGTGGGTTTTTCCATCCCCACCTCTTTCCTGCTGTGTTTCCTGCTGCTGGCGGGCATGGGCATCACCATTTCCAACATCGTGATGTTCGGGCTGATCCTTGCCGTGGGGATGCTGGTGGATGGCGCCATCGTCGTGGTGGAATATGCCGATACCCGCATCTCCGAAGGCACCGGCCCCATGCATGCCTATGTGGAGGCGGCCAAGCGCATGTTCTGGCCGGTGGTCAGTTCCACCGCCACAACGCTCTGCGCCTTTCTGCCGATGCTGTTCTGGCCGGGGGTGGCGGGGCAGTTCATGGGCATGCTGCCGGTCACGCTGATCTTCGTGCTGTCGGCCTCGCTGGTGGTGGCGCTGATCTATCTGCCGGTGCTGGGCGGGGTGTCGGGCCGGTTCTCGCGCAGGCTGGGCCATGCCGGGGACGCGCTGCGCCGCGCCGTGCCGGTCTGGCCGCTGCGCGCGCTTCTGGTGCTGGTGGCGCTGGCGGGGATGTTCGCGGGCGCCATGCTGGTGCTGAACCCTGCGTTTTTTGGCCCGCCCCTGATCGAAGGGCGCGGCGCCCGCCTGCCCGGCGTCGCGGTGTTTCTGGTCTTTGCCGTTATGGCCTCGATCACGCTGGATGCCGCGCGCATCGAACGCCGCCGCACCCGGATCCGCACCCGCAGCGGGCGCACGCCCTTTGGCCATGTGATCGAGCTGGTGGCGGGCAATCCGGTCATGCCGCTGGTGACCATCGGCGCGGTGATCTTCTTCGTGGTCTCGGTTTTTGGCTATTACGGCCAGAACAACAACGGCACCGAGTTCTTCGCCGAAAGCGAGCCGGAACAGGCGATCGTCTATGTCCGGGCGCGGGGCAACCTGTCGCTGGTGGAAAAGGACGCGCTGGTGCGGCGGGCCGAAACCATCGTGCTGGCCCATCCCGGGGTGGACACCGCCTTTGCCTTTGCCGGGGATGGCGGGCTGTCCTCCAACACCGGCGGCACGCAGCCGCCCACCGACACCATCGGCCAGATCCAGCTGGAAATCTTGCCATGGGAAAACCGCCGCAACCGCCCCGATCTGGACGGCGATCTGGTGCTGGCGGAACTTTCTGACCAGCTTGCCACCATCCCCGGCGTGATGACCGAAATCCTCAACCTTGCCATGGGCCCTGCCTCGGCCAAGCCGGTGCATCTGCGGCTCAAATCCGACAACTGGGAGGCGCTGCAGACCGCCACGGCGCAGGCCCGGGCGCAGTTCGATGCCATGCCGGGGCTGCGCCTGATCGAGGACACCCGCCCCCTGCCCGGCATCGACTGGCAGATCGACGTGGATGTGGAACAGGCGGGCCGCTACGGCGCCGATGTGGCGACGGTGGGCGCCATGGTGCAGCTGGTGACGCGGGGCGTCCTGCTCGACACCATGCGCGTGCCAAGTTCCGACGAGGAAATCGACATCCCCGTGCGCTTCCCCGAAGAGTATCGCGTGCTGTCGACGCTGGACACGCTCAGGGTGCGCACCCCGGAAGGGCTGGTGCCGCTGTCCAACTTCGTCACCCGCCAGCCGGTGCCCAAGCTGGCCGAAATCAACCGCGTCGACCGCAAGCGCCATTTCGACATCAAGGCGGGGGTGACCGATGGTCTGGTGAAGGTCATGGCCGGGGATGCGGTGCTGGCCTATGCCACCGAATCTCCCGAGGGCGATCTGACCCGGGGCGAGACCACCTATGCCGTGACCCGGCTGGAGCCGGGGGTGGACCGTGCCGCCCTTGCCGCAGAGGGGGTGACGGTGGTGCCGGTCAATGCCAATGAACGCATCGCCACCCTGACCGGCTGGCTGGAGGCCAATCCCCTGCCCGCGGGCGTCGACTGGGAATGGACCGGCGATCAGGAGGAAGAGGCGGAAAGTCAGGCCTTCCTCATGCAGGCCTTTGCCGCCGCCCTTGCGCTGATGTTCATCATCCTGCTGGCGCAGTTCAACAGCATCTACAACGCGGTGCTGGTGCTGCTGGCGGTGGTGCTGTCCACGGCGGGGGTGTTTCTGGGGATCCTCGTGCTGGACCAGACCTTTTCCATCATCATGTCGGGCACCGGCGTCGTGGCGCTGGCGGGGATCGTGGTGAACAACAACATCGTGCTGATCGACACCTATCAGGACTATTCCCGCTACATGCCCCGGATCGAGGCGATCATCCGCACCGCAGAGGACCGGCTGCGCCCGGTGCTGCTGACCACCATCACCACCATCGCGGGGCTGTTCCCGATGATGATCGGACTCAGCCTCGATTTCTTCGGCGGCGGCTATACGGTGGATGCGCCGACCTCGCTGTGGTGGAAGCCGCTGGCGGCCGCGGTGGTGTTTGGCCTGTCGGTGGCGACGGTGCTGACGCTGGTCTTCACCCCCGCCATGCTGGCGCTGCGGGTCTGGCTTGCCACCTATGCGCATTGGCTGGCCCGGCTGCTGGCGCGGCTGTCCTTCGGACGCGGCAGCCGGGCGGCGCGGGACTGGGCCCTGCAGCGCGCGGCGCGCAAGCTGAAGGCCCCGCTGATCCTGTGGGACGAGCTTGACGCGCCCGCACAGGCCCAGACCTCGGCAGAGCCGCGCGCCACCCCGCCGCTGCGCGCCGCCGAATAGGCGGCCCGGCACAGCAGGCGTGGTATGGCCCCGGCATGAAGAAATACGGTCGCACCTTTCATCTGCCGATGTCGCCGGGCGCGACCAGCGACGACAAGATCATGCCGTCGCTGCAGGGGCTCATGGCACCCGATCTTGTCGTCACGGAAAAGATGGACGGCGAAAACACCACCCTCCATTCGCGCGGCTGTCATGCGCGCAGCCCCGACAGCCGGTATCATCCGTCACGGGACTGGCTCAAAGCCTTTGCGGCGGGGATTTCTCCGCAGCTGGCGGAGGACGAGCGCATCATCGGGGAAAACCTTTTTGCCCGGCACGCCATCGCCTATGACGCGCTGCCTTCCTTCTTTCTTGGCTTCGCATGGATCATCGGGGACCAGATCCAGCCTTGGGATCAGACGCGGGCCCGGTTCGAGTCGCTGGCGATCCAGCCCGTGCCAACGCTCTATCGTGGCCCCTACCGCCCGGGACTGTTCGAGGATCTGGCGCTGTCGCTGGATCAGCGCCGGCAGGAGGGGTTCGTGGCCCGCACCGCAGAGGGGTTTCCGGAGTCCGCCATGCCGGAGCGGGTCGGGAAATATGTCAGGCAAGGCCATGTCCAGACAGAGCTTCACTGGATGCAGGCCGAGCTGATCCGGAACCAAGTGGCCGGATCCTGACAGGCCGCGCTCCACAGTGCTGCATCTTACCCCTGACGATGCGGACCCGCGCCATGAGGCGCGGCGCCTAGCGCGCAGAGTCTCTGGAAAAGGCGCCGGGGGACAGGCCTTCGCGCCGCGCAAAGGCCAGGCCAAAGGCGCTGGCGGATCCGTAGCCGATCCGCCGGGCGATTTCCGCATTGGTCACCCCGCCCTGCCGCAGCAGGGTCTTGGCAATCGCCATGCGCCAGTCCGTCAGATAGTCCATGGGCGCGCGCCCGATCTCGCGGCGGAACCGGTCAAAGAACCCCGAGCGGGACAGACCCGCCTCTTTTGCCAGCCGTGCCACGGAGATGTCGCCCGCCGCATCCGCGTGGATGCGCTGCAGCGCGGCGGCGAGCTGCGGATCGGACATGCCGCGCAGCAGGCCCGGCGGCATGTCCACCCCCGGCCCCGACCGCATCGCCTCGATCAGCAGCACCTCCAGCAGCCGCTCGAGGACCAGCCTGCGCCCTGGACGGTCGGCGCGGGTTTCCTCGTGGATCACCGGCACAAGCGCCATCAGGCGGTCATGGCCAGAGACATGGATCATCTCGGGCAGCAACGACACCAGCAGGTCGCGCGCCGGCGCCGCAAACTGGCAATGGCCGACCAGCGCCCGCATGTCGATGTCGGCCGCCACCGGACCCAGACGGAACCGTCCCGGCCCCGTTTCCAGCGGCAGGCGCGGCACCTGCGGCGGCGGCGGTACAGCGCTGGTCATGGTAAATCCGTGCAGATCCGGGATCAGGACAAAATCACCGGCTTTCAGCGTCACGGCGGCCCGCCCCGTCACCTGCAGGCGGCAGCCTCCCTCGACAATCGCGCAATAAAACGGGCTGGCCGCATCGCGCCGCTCCACCTGCCACGCCCCGCCGCCCTCGACCATCTTGGAGATGGAGACCGACGGCCGGAGCAGCGCGACCACGCTGGACAGGGGATCTTCGCAATCATCGGGCATGATTCTGGACTTTTGATGGATGATTATGGATATTCGTTTATATTATGATCGCCTTACCCCGTCTATCTCTTTGTCATCACAGACAAGGAGACCCCACATGCCCCGCATCCTCATCACCGGCTGTTCCTCTGGCTTCGGTCAGGCCATCGCCACGCATTTCCACAGCCAAGGCTGGGAGGTTGTCGCCACGATGCGCACCCCCTCCCCCGACGGGCTGCCCGTCTCCGACAGGCTGACCGTGCTGCCGCTTGACGTGACCGATGCGGACAGCATCGCCGCCGCCATCGCCAAAGCCGGCCCGCTTGACGCGCTGGTGAACAATGCCGGTGTCGGAATGCTCAACGTTCTGGAAGGCTCGGACATCGCGCGGGCCCGCGACGTCTTCGAGACCAACGTGCTGGGCGCCATGGCGGTCACGCGTGCCGTCATGCCCGGGATGCGCGCGATGCGCCGTGGCGTGATCGTCAACATCAGCTCCAGCGTGACGATCCGCCCGCTGCCCGCGCTGTCGGTCTATACGGCCAGCAAGGCCGCCCTGAACTCCTTTACCGAAAGTTTCGCGCTGGAGGCTGCGGAATTCGGCATCCGCGCCCGGCTCGTGCTGCCCGGAAGCTCGCCGGAAACATCCTTTGCCCGGAACGGCATCTCCCGCATGGGGATGACCGTGCCCGAGCCTTACGAAAGCTTCGTGCAGGATTTCTTCACCAGCCTCCGGTCCTCCCCCGAGAAGACCACGACCCGCGAGGTCGTGGAAGCCGTGTGGCGGGCCGTCACGGAGGACACAGCGCCGATGCGGCAGGCGGCGGGCGCGGATGCGCGGCGCGCCCTGCGGGAGATGGGTCTGGCGGAGGTCTGAGCTGCCGAAGCGGGGCGCTGGCCCCGCCAATGTCGTGGCGCCTGTGGCGGCGTCTGCGCCGCGCTCCGGAGGTCCGGCACGCAAAAGGCCCGGCGTTTGCCGGGCCTTAAGTGGCGGTGCCCCTGAGGGAAAGGGTCGCCGTCAGTCTGCTGCGGGCGGGGTGCCGGTGCCTGCCTCGGTGTCGCTCGGCGTGGTTTCGGTGCCGGTGACGGTAGGCGCGTCTTCCGCCGGAACCTCGCTCTGTCCGGTGGTGGCCGGGTCGGCCACGGGCTCCGTTTCGGGGGTGGTGTCGGTCATGGCATAGGCCAGCCATATGACGAACAGCACCGCCACAACGGCAAGCCCGCCCCAGATCCCCCAGAGCGGACCCTTGTGGCGGCGCTTCTGTCGGTCCAGATTGGTGTCGGGTGCAGACATGGCATTTCCTCTCGGCAGGTTCCGGCCGGGGGGCCGGGATATGGGGTGGGCGGCGACAGCGCCGCATCTTCTTCATGCCTCAACGTCCGCACCGCCAATCCGGTTCCGGATCACAGCTTTCGACGAAGGACAGCAGGATGAAAGACGCGCAGGCCCAGACCATTTACCTTCGGGATTACACGCCCTTCGGCTGGACGGTGGAGAGCGTCCACCTGACCTTCGTTCTGGCGCCGGAGGCGACGCGGGTGCGGTCGCGTCTGCGCTTCGTGCCCGACCCCAAGGCCCCCGCGCAGGAGTTTTTCCTGCAGGGCGAGGATCTGACCCCGATCAGCTTTGCCATCGACGGCACCCCCGTCACCCCCGAGATCACCCCGGAGGGCCTGCGGGCCAAGGTGCCCGACGGCCCCTTCACCTTCGAGGCGGAGGTGGAGATCGCGCCGCTGCACAACACCGCGCTGGAGGGGCTTTACATGTCGCGCGGCATGTATTGCACCCAGTGCGAGGCCGAGGGCTTTCGCAAGATCACCTTCTATCCCGACCGGCCCGACGTGATGTCGGTCTTTACCGTGCGCATCGAAGGCGGCGAGCCGGTGAAGCTGTCCAACGGCAATCCGGTGGGCGCAGGCGAAGGCTGGGCCGAATGGCACGATCCGTGGCCCAAGCCCGCCTATCTGTTTGCGCTGGTGGCGGGCGATCTGGTGGCGCAGTCCGACAGCTTCACCACCCGGTCGGGGCGCGAGGTGGCGCTGAACCTCTGGGTGCGCGAGGGCGATCTGCACAAATGCGCCTTCGGCATGGAGGCGCTGAAAAGCTCCATGGACTGGGACGAGCGCGTCTATGGCCGCGAATACGATCTGGACGTGTTCAACATCGTCGCCGTGGATGATTTCAACATGGGCGCGATGGAGAACAAGGGGCTGAACATCTTCAACTCCTCCGCCGTGCTGGCCAGCCCCGAAACCGCCACCGATGCCAATTTCGAACGGATCGAAGGCATCATCGCGCATGAATATTTCCACAACTGGACCGGCAACCGCATCACCTGCCGCGACTGGTTCCAGCTGTGCCTGAAGGAAGGGCTGACGGTGTTCCGCGACGCGCAGTTCACCTCTGACATGCGCTCGGCGGAGGTGAAGCGGATCGTCGACGTGATCGACCTGCGCGCCCGCCAGTTCGCCGAGGATCAGGGGCCGCTCGCCCATCCGGTGCGGCCCGAAAGCTTTCAGGAAATCAACAACTTCTACACCGCCACCGTCTATGAAAAGGGCGCCGAGGTCATCGGCATGCTCAAGCTCTTGGTCGGCGACGACGCCTATTCCCGCGCGCTGGATCTGTATTTCGCCCGCCATGACGGGCAGGCCTGCACCATCGAGGACTGGCTGCGCGTCTTCGAGGAGGTGACGGCGCGGGATCTGTCGCAGTTCAAGCTATGGTATGCGCAGGCGGGCACGCCACGGCTGGCCGTGGCCGAGGACTGGCAGGACGGCACCTATACGCTGACCCTGCGCCAGACCACGCCGCCCACCCCCGGCCAGCCCGACAAGGCGCCGCTGGTGATCCCGGTGGCGCTGGGTCTGCTGTCGCCCGACGGGCACGAGGTGCTGCCCACCACGGTGCTGGAACTGACCGAGGCCGAGCAGAGCTTCGTCTTTCCCGGGCTTGCGGCGCGGCCCGTGCCCTCGCTGCTGCGCGGCTTTTCCGCCCCCGTGGTGCTGGAGCGCGAGAGCAGCCGCGAGGAGCGGGTGTTCCTGCTGGCCCATGACACCGATACCTTCACCCGCTGGGAGGCGAACCGCGATCTGGCCCGCGCCTGCCTGCTGGCCATGGTGACCGACGGGGCCGACCCCGATGCCGCATGGCTCGACGGGCTGGAGACGGTGCTGCGCGACGCCTCGCTTGATCCCGCCTATCGCGCGCTGATGCTGGGCGTGCCCACGCAGTCCGATCTGGCGCAGGCGCTGCATGACCGGGGCGTGACCCCGGATCCGGAGGCGATCTGGGCCGCGACCGAGCGGCTGCGCGACGCCCGCGCCACCCGCTGGGCGGAGCTTCTGCCGCAGCTGGCCGATGAGGCACGGGTGGAGGCGCCCTATCGCCCCGATGCCGCGCAGTCCGGCAGGCGCAGCCTTGGCTCTGCCGTGCTGGCGCTGACCACCCGGCTGGATGGCGGCAGCGCCGCCGAGGCGCAGTATGACCGCGCCGACAACATGACCCTGCAGCTGTCGGCGCTGGCCTGTCTGGTGCAGGCCGGGCGCGGCGCCGAGGCGCTGGCGCGGTTCCGCGCGCAGTGGCAGGGCGACCGGCTGGTGATGGACAAGTGGTTCGGGCTGCAGATCGCGGCCTCTGACCCCGCCGAGACGGTGGCGGTGACCGAGGCGCTGACCCGCGATCCGGATTTCGACTGGACCAATCCCAACCGCTTCCGCGCGGTGTTCGGCGCGCTGGCCGGGCATCACGCCGGGTTCCATCGCGCCGATGGGGCGGGCTATGACCTGCTGGCGGACTGGCTGATCCGGCTCGACGACAAGAACCCGCAGACCACGGCGCGGATGTGCGCGGCCTATCAGAGCTGGCGGCGCTATGATCCGGACCGGCAGGCCAAGATGCGCGCCGCACTGGACCGGATCGCGGCCAAGCCCGGCCTGTCGCGGGACGTGACCGAAATGGTCACGCGGCTGATCGCATGAGCCGGCTGCTTCTGGTCACCGGCGCCAGTGCCGGCATTGGTGCTGCCACCGCGCGGCTTGCCCCCTCTCGCGGCTGGTCGCGGGTGGTGGTGCATTACGGGCGCGACCACGCGGGCGCCGAGGCCGTGGCCGCCGATCTGCGCGCTGCGGGCGCCGAGGCCTTGGTGGTGCAGGCCGACATCGCCGATCCCGCCGCCATCGCCGCGATGATGGCGCAGGTTGCGGCGCAGGCTCCGGGGCCGCTTGATCTGGTGAACAACGCGGGCATCGTGTCGCCCACCGGATCGCTGGCAGATCTGACGCCGGAGCGGGTGCGGCGGGTGTTCGAGGTCAATGTCTTTGGCGCCATCGAAATGGCGCGGGCGGCGGTGGCCTATATGCGCGCCCATGACGGCGGCGGCATCGTCAACCTGTCTTCGGTGGCGGCTCGTCTGGGTTCGGCCCGGCAATATATGGATTATGCCGCCACCAAGGGCGCCATCGACAGCTTCACGCTGGGGCTGGCGGATGAACTGGCCCCCGAGGGCATCCGCGTCAACGCGGTGCGTCCGGGGCTGATCGAGACGGCGATCCATGCCAAGGGCGGCGAGCCCGACCGCATGACCCGCATCGGCCATACCGCACCTCTGGGCCGCCCCGGCAGTGCCGAGGAGGTGGCGGAGGCGATCCTGTGGCTGCTGTCGGACCGGGCGGGCTATGTCACCCGCACGTTGCTGGATGTGGGCGGCGGGCGCTGAGGCCGGGTGACGGGGGAAAAGGGGGCTCTGCCCCCGCCGCCCTCCGGGCGGCTCCCCCGGGATATTTGGGGTCAGAAGAGGCGGCGGGGTCTGGGGGCCACGGGTGTCGCGCCCCGAAACCCCGCGCGCCGGTCAGTCCAGCCTTGGGTCGAACCAGCTGGTGCGGCGGTCTTCCTGCGCCGGCACCCGGCCCTTGGTCGCGATGATCTCGCGCGCATAGGGCGCATCAAGCTGTTTCGGGCGGGCGAGCGGACGGGTCGAGGGACCGCCTGCCATGATGGTCAGCGCCTCGGGGCGCGCGACCGGGCGCAGCGAGCGGGCCAGCCCGCTGCAATAGTCCTGGCTGCGGGTCCATGCCATCATGTCCTCGCGCTTGGAGCGGGAATGGAACGGGCCCCAGTCGGCGGCGACGCCGCGCATGTTGTGGCTGATCACCCCGTCGCGTTTCACCGTGCGCGCCATGATGCGCATGCCGCAGGCAAGGTTCAGGCGCGGGTTCTTCAGCGCCTCGGCGCTGCGCGCCTCGCAGCCATAGCCGCGGGCGGTGGCGGGCAGGATCTGCAGCAGGCCAACCCACTGGCCGCCGCCGCCCACCGCCGTGGGACGCCATGTGCTTTCATGCTTGGCCAGCGCCGAGACGAGCCCCAGCCAGAAGGCCTCGCGCTGGTCGCGCGAGGCGGAGGGATAGGCCGGGCACCATTGCGCGATGTCGGCGGGCACGGTGGCGGGCAGCGCGCGGGCGGGGCCGCGCAGCGCCGAGAGCACCGACAGCGACCAGTCGGTGCGCCCTGCTCCGGTGCCCCAGCGGGCCTCGGGAATGACACGCCGCGCCACGGGGCGCGGGGAGGCCGAAACCGCGAGCAGCGAGTCTGCTTGGGCCTCGGGGGCCTTCGGGCCGGGCGCCATGATCCCGCCGCTGACGGGCGCAGGCGCCGGGGTCAACGGCGCAGGGCCGGTATTCGCGAAGGCGGAGGGCGCCAGAAACAGCGCCGTCACAAGGGGGAAAACTTTGTGCAGCATGGCGTGGACCATGCCGCCTGCCCGCAAAACCGGCAATATATGCGTCCGGACATGCGCGGCGGATTGCCGATGGCCGCACAATGCCTTGGCTCCTGTGCATTTTTTGAGAGCCGGTTTTGCGGAACCCGGGCCCGGGGCCAGTCGGGCTGCCTGCAGAACTCCGTCTTTGCGCCCTGCCTTGGCCCGAATCCCTCCGCAGGCTGGTCGCATGCAACATGGTCCCGCCCTGCCCGCCTTCCGCGCCCTTGTGGCCCGCCTTGCCGACCGGGGCGGGGCCGCCCGCCCTGCCGCGCCGCACGGCGCCCGGGGGGACGGCCCGCCGCCCGCCCGGCTGGATATCGCCGTCTGCGAGGGTGGCAGCGAGGCGGCGGCGCAGGCCCGGATCCGGCTGCACGGGCGGCGTCTGGCCCGGCAGGACCGCTGGGACCAGCTTGCCCGCGCCCTGCGCGAGGCCGATCAGGGGCGCGCGCGGACGCCGGGTGCTGTGCCGGTGGCGCGGCTGCTGGCGGAGGGGGCCGCCGCCGATGCGCTGGAAGCGGCGCTGGCCGCCGCCGACCGCGCCGATGTCGCCCGCGCCCGGGGCATCCTGCAGGTGCTGGAGCAGGGGATGGAGGGGCTGACCGCGGATCCGTGGCTGGCAGCACTGCTGGCACAGGCGCATCTGGCCATGGCGCGGGTCTGGCAGGGGCGGCCCGGCGCGCCCGATCCGACCCCGGCGCGGCGCGAGGCCCGCGCGCAGCATCTGGAGGCAGCGGCGCGGCTGGTGGCGCCGTTCGAGCCGCTGGAGCTTGACTCGCCGCTGCTGGCCGCGCTGCGCTGCGCGCTGCTGGACCGCGCGGCGCGGCCCGGGGCGCGGGTCGCCGATGATTACGAGGATCTGATCGATCTCGACCCCGGCAGCCCCGAGCACATGCGCGCACTGGGGCGCGACCTGCATCCGGCACGGTTCGGCAGCTGGCGCAGGCTTGATCTGGAGGCGCGGGGGTGCGCGCAGCGCACCGCCGATCTGTGGGGGGCTGGCGGCTATGTCTGGGTGTGGATGGATGTGCTGGCCGGGGACAGCCGCGGCTTTGCCCATGTGGAGGCGGAGCTGTTCAGCGAAGGGCTGCATGACATTCTGGCCCGGCGCGACGGCCAGCACATGGCGAACCTGCTGGCGGCCTATTGCGGGCTGACCCTGTCGGGCGCCGCCGGTCCCGGCACGGCGCGGGCGCGGATCACCGGCGCGCTTGGCTGGATCCTGCGCGACCACCTGCGCGAGATCCATCCCGAACTCTGGGCCGAGGCACGGCCCGGCGCGGGCAGCGGCGACACGGCGCTGCGGCGCGGCAAGGTCCGCGCGCTGTCGGTGCTGGCCGAACATTTTGCCGCCGATCTGCGCCGGGGCCATCGCGTGGTGATCTCTGCCCAAGGGCTGGAGATCCGCGCAGCCGGCTGAGCCGCCTGTGCCCTTGCCCCCCCTGCCGCTCTGGCGTATCCCCATGTCATTCTGCCAGACGAGGAACCGCCATGCTTGACCTGAGCTTCGAGCCCCCCAGACCCAAGGTCATCGCCGGGGCGAAACACGACTGGGAACTGGTGATCGGGATGGAGATCCATGCCCAGATCTCGTCCCAGTCGAAGCTCTTTTCCGGCGCCTCCACCCGGTTCGGCGCCGAGCCCAATTCCAATGTCGCCTTCGTGGATGCGGCCATGCCCGGCATGCTGCCCGTCATCAACGAATTCTGCGTGGAACAGGCGGTGCGCACCGGGCTGGGGCTGAAGGCGCAGATCAATCTGAAATCCGCCTTCGACCGCAAGAACTACTTCTATCCGGATCTGCCGCAGGGCTATCAGATCAGCCAGCTCTATCACCCCATCGTGGGCGAGGGCGAGGTGATCGTGGACATGGAGCCGGGCATCGCGCGGCTGGTGCGCATCGAACGCATCCATATCGAACAGGATGCGGGCAAGTCGATCCATGACATGGATCCGGCCATGTCCTTTGTCGATCTCAACCGCACCGGCGTGGCGCTGATGGAAATCGTCAGCCGCCCCGACCTGCGCGGCCCCGAAGAGGCGGCGGCCTATGTGGCCAAGCTGCGCCAGATCCTGCGCTATCTGGGCACCTGCGACGGCAACATGCAGAACGGCAACCTGCGCGCCGACGTGAACGTGTCGGTCTGCCGCCCCGGTGCCTATGAGCGCTATCAGGAAACGCAGGATTTCGGCCATCTGGGCACGCGCTGCGAGATCAAGAACATGAACTCCATGCGGTTCATTCAGGCGGCGATCGATTACGAGGCACGGCGCCAGATCGCCATCCTTGAAGCGGGCGGCACGGTGGATCAGGAAACCCGGCTTTACGATCCCGACAAGGGCGAGACGCGGTCGATGCGGTCCAAGGAAGAGGCGCATGATTACCGCTACTTCCCCGATCCGGACCTGCTGCCGCTGGAAATCGAACAGGCTTGGGTCGACGACATCAGGGCGACGCTGCCGGAACTGCCCGACGCCAAGAAGGCGCGCTTTGTCACCGAATTCGGCCTGTCGGAATATGACGCGGGCGTGCTGACCGCCGAAGTGGTGAACGCCGCCTATTTCGAAGAGGTGGTGACCGGCTGCGGCGACGGCAAGCTGGCCGCGAACTGGGTCATCAACGAACTCTTCGGTCGGCTGAAGAAGGAAGGCCACGAGATCACCGAAAGCCCGGTCAGCCCCGCCCAGCTTGCGGGCATCATCACGCTGATCAAATCGGGCGACATTTCCGGCAAGATCGCCAAGGACGTGTTCGAGATCGTCTATACCGACGGCGGCGACCCGGCCCAGATCGTCGAGGCGAAGGGGCTGAAGCAGGTCACCGACACCGGCGCCATCGAGGCTGCCGTGGACGAGATCATCGCCGCCAACCCCGCGCAGGTCGAAAAGGCCCAGCAGAACCCCAAGCTGGCGGGCTGGTTCGTGGGACAGGTGATGAAGGCCACCGGCGGCAAGGCCAACCCGCAGGCGGTCAATGAGATCGTGACGGCCAAGCTGGGCCTCTGAGCGCGGGCCTATTCTGGACAGAAGGGCGGACCCGCAAGGTCCGCCCTTTTTACATGTCCGGCGCCATCAGGGCGAAGGACATTGTGGACCGGCCTCCGGCAAACCGCGCTCTGCTGCGGCGCCTTGGTCGAGGGGATCACCCCTGCCGTGCCACCGTCCGGCTGACGGCCTAGCCGTCCCGCCCGGGCTCGTCCAGAGTGCTGCAAAACAGCGCGATCTTGTTGCCCTGCGGATCACGCAGATAGCCCACGTAGAAACTGCCCCCGTAGGCATCGCGAAAGCCCGGCGGCCCTTCGTCCCGCCCGCCCGCGGCGAGCGCTGCCGCATGAAGGTCGCGGACCTCCTGCTGGCAGCTTGCCTGAAACGCGATCATCGCGCCATTGCCCGCTGATGCGGGTCGCCCGTCAAAGGGCGGTTTGACGTAAAACTCGGGCAGACTGGCGCTTCGGTCCGGGCGTTGCGGCAGCGCGTAACTCAGGCCTTCCGGCCCTTCCTCCAGCCCGTAGCCCAAAGGGGGCAGGATCGCGGAATAGAACCGCTTCGCGCGCGGGATGTCGTCGGCACCGACCGTGACATAACCGATCATGCTGCACATCTCCTGTCAGAGGCCAGGCTGGCGATTGTGCCGGGGCGCGCTCAGGTCATAGCCCGTGGCACGGCCCGGCTCCAGCTTCTGGTGTGGTGCCGCTGCACCGCGCCATCCGGGACCATCGCGGCACCGCCAAGGCCTGCGCATCTGGCAAGGGCCTGCCCGCAAGGTCCGCCCTTTCTGCTGCCTGCGGCCAGCG
This sequence comes from Salipiger marinus, assembly GCF_035481585.1. NCBI lineage: Bacteria > Pseudomonadati > Pseudomonadota > Alphaproteobacteria > Rhodobacterales > Roseobacteraceae > Salipiger > Salipiger marinus. Next base: position 59,314 of record NZ_JAYKSL010000019.1, read on the forward strand.
CAAGCCGCCATGACCCGCGCAAGCAGCTGGACTTCGGCCTATATGAACAGCCTCCTGCGGGCAGCGGCAAAGGCCCCGGATACGCTGCCGGGGCAGCGGGGGAAACGTAAGGAATCCCCCACTCGCGGCTCTGCTCACGGATTTGCTAGGGTTACGTTACCGGGTCCGTGAGTGCCCGGTGCGCGCTGCAGGTCATCGTGGCGGGCGTACCAGTCCATTGAAACTTCGCATTTCCAGCAGCCGAGCCGGGGGAGGGCCACAGGTCCGCCCCCGGTCTTTACTTGGCGGAGCGCCGCCGATACCCCCTTGCCAGACAGCAAGGATCCGGGGAAAACCGCAGCCATGAACAGGTATGAATACAAGGTCGTGCCCGCCCCCGCGAAGGGCGAGAAGGCACGTGGACTGAAGGGCGCGGAAGACCGCTTTGCCTTTGCCATCGAGCGGCTGATGAATGACATGGCCGCGCAGGGCTGGGACTATCAGCGCGCCGAAACCCTGCCGAGCGAGGAACGCAGCGGCCTTGCCTCCAGCCAGACGGTGTGGCGCAACCTTCTGGTGTTCCGCCGGAAGGTGACGCAGGGCGCGCAGATGCCCGCGCCCTCCCCTGCCCCGGCCGTGGTGACGGCACCTGCGCCCGTGGCGGCAGAGACCCCCGCCCCCGCCCCCGCGCCCCGGATCGATCCGCCGCGACAGGGCCCGGTCTTTCCCGACCCCCAGCCCGAGCCGGAGCCGGAGCGCAATCTGCTGCGCGCCACCCGCGAGGCCCCGCTGCGGCCCCCGGCAGAGGCGGGCCCGGACGGCGCGCCCCCGCTGGAGCGTCCGCTCACCGTCCTTTCGGACCGCGACACGCGGACGAAGGACAGCGGCGGCACGGACTGACCGGCAGCGTCAGTCCTGCAGATCCAGCGACAGCGCGTGGATGGCGCCGACCAGATCCCCGCCCAGGGCGCTGTGCACGGCACGGTGGCGGGCGATGCGGCCCATGCCCTTGAACTCCGGTGCGCGCATCCGCACATGGAAATGGCTTTCGCCCCCTTCCTGATACCCCGCATGGCCGATATGTTGCGCGCTCTCGTCGCGCACCTCCAGCTCGGCCGGTGAAAACGCTGCCCTCAGGCGGCTCTCGATTTCCATGACTCGCGACAATTTTCCCTCCGTGACACTTCAATCTCTCGGAGGATTGTCTAAACTGCTGCGTCCGAGTCGAAAAGGTGAGACCATGAGCAGACCCGATCCCTTCGGTTTCGACATGTCGATCAAGTCGGCAAAAAGAAAAAATCCGCGCGGGCGGCGCGGCATGACCGGCGAGCAGGAGACCTCGACCCGCGTGTGTGATCACGAGGGCTGTCAGGAGCCCGGCAAGTTCCGCGCGCCCAAGGCGCCGGACGTGCTGGATGACTTCTTCTGGTTCTGCAAAGACCATGTCCGCGACTACAACAACCAATGGAATTTCTTCCACGGCAAGACCGAGGCGGAGATGAACGCGCAGTCCACGGCCGACAAGGTCTGGGAGCGCAAGACCAAGGATTACCGCGATCCCGAAGCGCGGGCCTGGGCCCGGCTGGGCATCGAGGACGCGCATCAGGTGCTGGGCGAAAACGCCACGCGCAATCCGGGCCGCAACAAGGCGGCGGGCACCGGGCGCCGCCTGCCCCCCACCGAAAAGCGCGCGCTGGAGATTCTGGACCTGCGAGATGCCGAGACCAAGGCCGAGGTGCGCAAGGCCTACAAGGCGCTGATCAAGGTGCTGCATCCCGACATGAACGGCGGCGACCGCAGTCAGGAAGACCAGCTGCAGGAGGTGGTCTGGGCATGGGATCAGATCAAGGAGAGCCGCAACTTCAAGTGAGCCAGACGGGGATGTGCCGGAAATTTCGGCATCTCCCCGGCCTTTTCGCCGACTCGGCAGCTTCTCGCCTTCGCTCACCCTATGGTTGCACGTTCACGCTGGACGCTCGCCTTCAACACATGGTAGGGCTGGGCTGTCGGTGGAGATGATCCACCGGTGAGCTTCCGCGCTCCCTGTGCCGGACTCTCACGGACCGAACGGGCCTGCACGCCACTCCCCTAGGCGTGCAGGTTGTCCCTGTCTGCCGCCCCGCCGTCACCCTCCGGCGGGGCGGTTTGCCGTCCGGGGCTTACATGGCGGGCAGCAGCACCCGGTCGATCACATGGATGACGCCGTTGGACTGGCGCACATCCGCGATGGTCACGGTGGCAGAACGGCCCTGTTCATCGGTCAGCGTGATCTTGCCGCCCTGCATCCGCGCCTGCAGCGTGCAGCCGCCCACGGTCGGCACCGGATGCACGCCGCCATCATCCGCGATCATCCCGGCGATGGCATCGGACATCACGCTGGCCGCCACGACATGACAGGTCAGGATCTGGGCCAGCTGCGCCTTGTTCTGCGGCATCATCAGCTGCGACAGGCTTTCGTCGGAAATCCGGTCAAAGGCCGCATCGGTCGGCGCGAAGACCGTGAACGGACCTTCGGAATTCAGCGTGTCCACCAGACCGGCCTGCTGCACGGCGGCGACCAGCGTTTCATGATCCTTGGAATTGACCGCGTTCGCCACGATGGTGCGGTCGGCAAACATGGCGGCGCCGCCCACCATCGGGTTTTCCTGCGCGACGACCGGCAGGCCAAGCGGCAGGACCAGAAGGGCAACCTTGAATGCGTCAAACATGATGATAGTTCCTCCAACTGCCCCGCCGGATGTCGGCGGGATCAGTCGAAGTCACGCCATCTGGAGGGGTGGAGTTTCAGCGGCGGCAGCGGTTCCGCTCACATCCGCGTGACCATGCGCAGGCACCCGAAGGTGCCGCGCGACCGTCACAGGCTGGCGGGGATGCGGGCATCCAGCAGGCCGCTGGCCAGCACCGGACCGGTGGGCAGGCCGGTGGGCGATCCGCCCTCGGGCTCTTCGGAAATGGCGACCGTGGCCCCCGGCACCTGCGCCGCCAGATCCTCCGGCAGCCAGATCGAGGTCAGCCCCTCGCCGCGCGCGATCAGGCCCACCGACAGCGGCGTTTCCGCCCCTTCGGGGATCACCCAGATCTGCAGCGCGCGGTCGTCGGGATAATCCCCGCCATCCCAGCGCACCATGAAGGTGCCGGTTTCCGGCGACCAGTGCGCCAGCATGTCGAGCCCCCGGTCGGGCACCCGCAGTTCGGCATAAAGATGCGGATCTTCCGCCGGTCCGACCAGACCCGTGGTCAGTGCGGCCCAGGCCAGCGCCCCGGCGGTGACCGCGCCCAGCAGATAGGGCAGCAGACTGCTGCCAAAGCCCCGGCGGCGGCCATAAAGCCGCGCCTCGATCCGGCGCAGCACCTGCGGCGGCGGCGCCACCGGCGCGATCTCGTCCGTCAGGGTGGAAAAGTAATCCTGCCATGCCTCGACATCGCGCTGCAGGTCACGGTCCTGCCCCAGCCGCGCATGAAAGGCGCGCGCCTCCGCCTCCGGCAGAAGCCCGAGGACGTATTCCGCCGCGGCGGCTTCCCAGCCCCCCGGCAGATCCGTCTCGTCTCGCCCGGTCATCGGCTCAGGCACTCCCTCAGTTGCATCAGGCTGCGTCGCAGCCAGGTTCGAACAGTGTTGAGCTTGACCCCCGTCGCGGTGGACAGCTCGGCATAGGTGGCGCCTTCCAGATAGGCCCTGCGGACCATCTCGGCGCGGTCGGGCGGCAGTTCCCGCAGACAGGCCCCCAGCGCCGCCGCTTCGGCCCGCGCCTCCAGCAGGGCGGCAGGGCCCGGAGAGGGATCGGCCACAAAATCCGCAGCATCGATCGGCTCGGGCCGTCGGCCCGCATCACGCTTCCGCCGCCGGTCCACCGCCGCATTGCGCGCCAGAGTGATCAGCCACGTCATCGGAGAAAACCCGTTGACCCGGTACTGACCGGCATTGTTCCAGACCTTGATGAAGACATCCTGCAATGCCTCCTCGGCTTGGGTGCGATCATCCAAGACACGCAGGCAGACGCCAAAGAGTTTCGCGGAGGTGCGATCATAGAGCGTCCGGAAGGATGCTCTGTCCCCCATCGCGATGCGGGCGATCAGATCCTCGATATCAGGATGCGGGGAAGTCACGGTTTATTTTTCGCCGGTCTCTGTTCGTCGAGCGATACCCTAGCGCGGGCCGCTGGCCCCGGCAAACATATTCGCGGACAGATATTTGAGCGCGCTCCCGACCGGTGCTGCGGCGCAGCTTTGCCCGCGCCGCCGCCAATCACCGGCCCGCCCGGCGGCGATGCGCCCGCGCCCCTTGCCCTTGGTCAGGATATGAGGCACGACGGAGCCCAAGTTTCTTCACGACCGGACAGGGGCACGACCATGGCGGATGGCATCATCGACATCAATGCGAAACCCACCGAGGAAATCTCGGTCCGCGAGGTGTTCGGCATCGACACCGACATGGTGGTGCATGGCTTTGCCGACCGCACCGACCGCGTGCCGGATCTGGACAGCACCTACAAGTTCGACCCCGACACCACGCTGGCCATCCTTGCGGGCTTTCGCAACAACCGCCGCGTGATGATCCAGGGCTATCACGGCACCGGCAAATCGACCCATATCGAACAGGTGGCCAGCCGCCTGAACTGGCCGGCCGTGCGGGTCAACCTCGACAGCCATATCAGCCGGATCGACCTGATCGGCAAGGACGCGATCAAGCTGGTGGACGGCAAGCAGACCACCCAGTTTCAGGAAGGCATCCTGCCCTGGGCGCTGCGCAACCCCTGCGCCATCGTGTTCGACGAATATGATGCAGGCCGCGCCGACGTGATGTTCGTGATCCAGCGCGTGCTGGAAACCGACGGCAAGCTGACGCTGCTGGACCAGAATCAGGTGCTGACCCCGCACAAGTATTTCCGCATCTTCGCCACCGCCAACACCGTGGGTCTGGGCGACACGACCGGGCTTTACCACGGCACCCAGCAGATCAACCAAGGCCAGATGGACCGCTGGAGCCTCGTGGCGACGCTGAACTATCTCAGCATCGATGCCGAAGTGAACATCGTGCTGTCGAAGGCCCCGCATTACAACAACGAGAAGGGCCGCAAGACCATCCGCCAGATGGTGACCGTGGCCGACTTCACCCGCCGCGCCTTCATGAACGGCGAACTGTCGACGGTGATGTCGCCGCGGACGGTTATCGCCTGGGCGCAGAATGCCGAGATCTTCCGCAACGTGGGCTACGCGTTCCGGCTGAGCTTTCTCAACAAATGCGACGAGCTGGAACGCCAGACGGTGGCGGAATTCTACCAGCGCTGCTTTGACGAGGAACTGCCCGAAAGCGCCGCAAGCCTGTCCATCGCGTGACCGGGCGCGCTTCGCGAGGGACAGCCGCTGCGGGGGGGGGGGGGGGAGAGGGGGGGGGGAGGCTGTCCATCGCGTGACCGGGCGCGCTCCGCGAGGGACAGCCGTTGCCGGGGGCCCCTCCCCCCCGCGCCTGCGGCGCTCCCCCCGGAGTTTGACGGGCAAGATGAAAGGGCCGGGGCTGTGCCTCGGCCTTCTGCTTGCCGCGGGTCCGGGCGCGGCGGACAGCGACGCGGCGCTGCGCTGCGCCGCCTTCTGGCAGGCCTCCGCCGATATCCGCCGCGGCTCCCCCGGTTACGGGATCAGCCCTGCCACATCTGAAGCGCTGGCGGATGACTTCCGGGCGCGCATCACCACACCCGATGACGCCGCCTTCGCCCGTGAACGGGAGGGATTCCGGCTGCTACATCGGGGCGTGCTTCGCGGCGACAGGCAGAGCCGGGATCTCGCCGAACGCATCGCCGCGCGCTGCGATGGGCTGCTGCGCGCGGAGTAGCGCTTTCATCTTGCCCCTAAACTCCGGGGGGAGCGCCGCAGGCGCGGGGGGGGG
>NZ_JAYKSL010000019.1:65284-109739 GCF_035481585.1 Salipiger marinus
CCCCCCTGCCCCCTCAGGCGCTTTTGGCGCGGGCAGCCATGGTAGCCTCGGCCCACCACAGCAGTTCTTCGATCATCGCATCGGCAGATCCGCCGATGGCGTTCTCGACCTCCGCCAGCGGTTTTTCCTGCCCGCCCAGCGGATGGACCTCCATGAAGGTGCCTGCAGCGATATGTACGGCGTTGCGCAGCGGCACCATCTGCAGCTCCACCGCGATGCCGCGCAGATGCTCGATCGCGCGCGCAGCCCCCACGCCGCCATAGCCCACGGCGCCTGCGGGCTTGCGGTTCCATTCCTTGTAGGCCTGATCCAGCGCGTTCTTCAGCACACCGGTGATGGAGTGGTTGTATTCCGCGACCACAAAAATATAGCCGTCAAACTCCGCCAGCGTTTCCTGCCAGCGCACGGCACGCGGATCCTGCGAGGGCGCCCAGAGGTTGGAGGCCGCCTCGTCAAAGAAGGGCAGGTCGAAATCGCGCAGGTCCAGAAGCTCGGCCTCCATCCGGCCATCGGCCTGCAGGCGCGCGGTGATCCAGTCGGCGGGCACGTGGTTCCAGCGGGCGTCACGGGTGCTGCCGGTGATGACGGCGATGCGGGGCTTGCGGGTCATGAAAGTCTCCTTGGCAAAGGGGGGTGTCCCCGCACAACATGGCGCGGCACGGTCCACAGGCAAAGATCCGGTCCCCGCACAGTCGCTGTGCGCTTCCCTCTTGCCAATCCCGCGCGGCGGCGCGAAACCTGTGCCATGGCACGCGACACCGACAACCCCGCAGATCCGTTCAAGAAGGCGCTGGCCGACGCCACCAAGGTCATGGCCGACGATCCCGAGCTTACGGTCAACTATTCCGTCGACCCCTCCGGGGTGTCGGGCGACATCATGCGCCTGCCGCAGGTGTCGCGCCGTCTGACCCGCGACGAGGTGCTGCTGGCCCGCGGCACCGCCGACGCGCTGGCGCTGTACCGGCGCTATCACGATCCCGCGACCCATACCCGCTACGCGCCCCCCGGCGCCATCGCCCGCGATCTTTACGAGGCGATGGAAACCGCGCGCTGCGAAGCCATGGGGGCGCGCGACATGCCCGGCACCGCCGGCAATATCGACGCCAAGATCGGCCACGAGGCGGCGCGGCGCGGCTATGGGCAGATCACCCAGGCCTCGGAGGCGCCGCTGCCGGTGGCGGCGGGCTACATGATCCGCCATCTGGCCACCGGGCGCGACCTGCCCAAGGATGCGCGCCATGTCATGGAACTGTGGCGCGGCTTCATCGAGGATCAGGCGGGCGGCACGCTGGAAAGCCTGCAGGACAAGCTGGCCGACCAGACCGCCTTTGCCCGTTTCGCGCGGCAGATCATCACCGATCTGGGCTATGGCGACCAGCTGGGCGATGACCCGGACCAGCTGGATGACGACCAGCAGGACGAAGCCGAACCCGGATCCGACGAGGACGAACAGCCCGATTCCAACGGCGACGACCAGCAGGATCAGGACGAGGCGGAAGCCTCGCCAGAACAGTCGCAGGACGACACGCAGGACCAGAGTCAGGCGCAGGTCTCCATGGACGAGCTTGCCGATCAGGAGATGGGCGAAGAGGCCGAGATGCCGGACGGCGAGGCGCCGCTGGAACCGCCGCCGCCCCCCGCCGCCTCCGAGGCCGATCCGCTCTACAAGGTCTATGACGGCAGCCATGACGAGGAAATCCCCGCCGAGGATCTGGCCGATCCCGCCGAACTGGAACGCCTGCGCGCCTATCTGGACCAGCAGCTTGATCCGCTGAAAGGGGCGGTGTCGCGGCTGGCCAACAAGCTGCAGCGCCGCCTGCAGGCGCAGCAGAACCGCAGCTGGGAATTCGATCTGGAGGAAGGCATCCTTGATGCCGGACGTCTGGCACGCGTGGTCGCGAACCCGACCACCCCGCTCAGCTTCAAGGTCGAGAAGGATACGGAATTCCGCGACACGGTGGTAACGCTGCTGCTGGACAATTCCGGATCCATGCGCGGGCGCCCCATCTCCATCGCGGCGATCTGTGCCGATGTTCTGGCGCGCACGCTGGAACGCTGCTCGGTCAAGGTGGAGATCCTTGGCTTCACCACCCGCGCGTGGAAGGGCGGGCTTGCCCGTGAAAAATGGCTGGCCGAGGGGCGCGAACAGCAGCCCGGGCGGCTGAATGACCTGCGTCACATCATCTACAAACGCGCCGACGCGCCGTGGCGCCGGGTGCGCGACAATCTGGGCCTGATGATGAAAGAGGGCCTGCTGAAGGAAAACATCGACGGCGAGGCGCTGGAATGGGCGCACCGGCGTATGGTCGGGCGCCCCGAAGCGCGCAAGATCCTGATGGTGATCTCCGATGGCGCGCCGGTGGATGACAGCACCCTGTCGGTGAACCCCGCCAACTACCTTGAAAAGCACCTGCGCGATGTCATCGCCATGGTGGAACGGCGCCGGCAGGTGGAACTGCTGGCCATCGGCATCGGCCATGACGTGACCCGCTACTACAACCGCGCCGTGACCATCACCGACGTGGAACAGCTCGCCGGGGCGATGACCGAACAGCTCGCCGCCCTGTTCGATTCGGACCCGCGCGCCCGGGCACGGGTCATGGGCATGCGCCGCATAAGCTGAGATGCCGGGGCCGAGGGGCCAGCCCCTCGGGCTCCCCGGGATATTTGCAGCCAATGGAAACACAAGCACGTCCAGAGGTTTCCATTGGCTTAAAATATCCCGGGGTGAATTGGCGCGGCACGCGCCAAGAGGGGCAGAGCCCCTGACCAGCCCTCCAGAGGAGAGACCGCCATGTTCCAGAGCTTCGAGACCGCCGCCCGCCCGGAGCAGGGGCCGCCCCGTCTGGCCGCCCTGCGTGCCGAGCTTGCGGCGGAGGGTCTGGACGGGTTTCTGGTGCCGCGCGCCGATGCGCATCAGGGCGAATATGTGGCGCCGCATGACGACCGGCTGGCATGGCTGACCGGCTTTACCGGATCGGCGGGCTTTTGCGTGGCGCTGCGCGACAGTGCCGGGGTGTTTGTCGATGGCCGCTACCGGGTGCAGGTCAAGGCGCAGGTGGCCGCCGAGTTTACCCCGGTGGACTGGCCGGAAACCAGCTTGGGCGTCTGGATCGCGGCGCGGCTGCCGCAGGGCGGTCGGGTCGGGTTTGATCCATGGCTGCTTTCGGTCGAGCAGGCCACGCGGCTGCGCGCCGATCTGGGCGCGGTGGAGCTTGTGCCGGTTGCCAATCTGGTGGACCGGATCTGGACCGACCAGCCGCCCCCGCCCGCGGGCCGGGTCTTTGCCCAGCCCGAAGATCTGGCGGGGCAGTCCCATGGCGACAAGATCGCGCAGCTGGCGGCGGGGCTCACCCGCGCCCGTGCCTGTGTCCTCACCCTGCCCGACAGTCTGGCATGGCTGCTGAACATCCGGGGATCCGACATTCCGCGCAATCCGGTGCCGCATGGCTTTGCGCTGCTGCAGGCCGAAGGAGGAGTGACGCTGTTCATGGCGGCGGAGAAGCTGGCGGATCTGGGCGCGCATCTGGGGCCGCAGGTCACGCTGGCCGAGCCTGACGCCTTTCTGCCCGCCCTGCGCGCGCTGGAAGGCCTGGTGCAGATCGACCCCGCCACCTGCCCCGTGGCGGTGGCCGAGGCGCTGGCAGGCCGCGCGCTGGTGGAGGCGCCCGATCCCTGTCTTCTGCCCAAGGCGCGCAAGACCGGGGCCGAGCTTGCCGGAACCCGCGCCGCCCATCTGCGCGACGGGGCGGCCATGGTGCGCTTCCTGACATGGCTCGACGCGCAGACCCCCGGCAGCTTTTCGGAGATCGACGTGGTGCGCGCGCTGGAGGCCGAGCGCCGCGCCACCAATGCCCTGCGCGACATCTCGTTTGAGACCATCGCGGGCAGCGGTCCCAATGGCGCCATCGTGCATTACCGCGTGACCGAGGAGACCGACCGCGTGGTGCAGGCGGGCGATCTGCTGCTGGTGGACAGCGGCGGGCAGTATCAGGACGGCACCACCGACATCACCCGCACGCTGGCCATCGGTCCTGCCGGAGACGAGGAGCGTCTGGCCTTCACCCGCGTGCTGAAGGGCATGATCGCGCTGTCGCGGCTGCGCTGGCCCGAGGGGCTGGCCGGGCGCGACATCGACGCGCTGGCGCGGGTCTCGCTCTGGGAGGCGGGGCTGGATTATGGGCATGGCACCGGGCATGGCGTCGGCGCCTATCTGTCGGTGCATGAGGGGCCGCAGCGCATCGCCCGCAGCGGCACCGTGCCGCTGGAGCCGGGGATGATCCTGTCCAACGAGCCGGGCTTCTATCGCGAGGGCGCTTATGGTATCCGCATCGAGAACCTCATCGCGGTGGAGCCCGCGCCCCCCCTGCCCGGCCAGACTGTTGCGCGCATGCTGCGTTTCGAGACGCTGACCTATGTGCCCATCGACCGGCATCTGGTGGAGACGGGGCTGCTGACCAGCGCGGAGCGCGACTGGCTGAACGCCTATCACGCCGAGGTTCTGGAACGTATCGCACCGCTGGTGGAAGGCGCGGCACGGGACTGGCTCGGGGCGGCCTGTGCGCCGCTTTGACACGGGACTGTCGCAGGGACGTCGCTATACCATGAGCGGGTTGATGGGAGAGACAGGATGCTGAAACATATCGCAGTCCGTCCGGCGGGCGGCACTTGGGTGATCCGCGCGGGCGGGGCCGTTCTGGGCGAAAGCAGCCGGGCGCTGGAACTGACCGAGGGCGACAAGCCCTTTGTCATCTTCTTCCCGCGCGAGGATGTGGCCATGGCCTTTCTGGAGCCCAGCCCCTATCGCAGCTCCAGCGCAGCGCTTGGCGAGGCGGAGCATTACCACATCGCCTCGAAAAGCCGCACCTATGAGAATGCGGTGTTCTGCTATACGCAGCCGAAACCCGACGCGGCAGAGATCGGCGGCTATCTGGCCTTTGACGTGCAGGATGGCGTGGCGGTCGAACAGGTCTGACCGGTTCGGCCTGAACTCCGCAGGCGGGTGCGGGCTGCTGGCCTGACGCCCGGCTGCGCGACGCCTTCAGGCCTTGCGCAACTGGTCGCGCAGCGTGGTGATCTCGTCGCGCAGGCGCAGCAGATCGTCCAGCGGCAGGCCCGCCTCATCCGCGATGCAGCCCGGCACATGGGCGGCGCGGGCGCGCATCTGCTGGCCTGCTTCGGTCAGGTCCAGCCGCACCTGCCGCTCGTCCTCCGGATCGCGGCGGCGGATCAGCAGACCTGCCGCCTCGAGCCGTTTCAGCAGCGGCGTCAGCGTGTTCGATTCCAGCTGCAGCTGGCGCGCGACATCGCCCATGCGCGGCGGGGTGTCGGCGGTCCAGAGCGCGCTCAGCACCAGATATTGCGGATAGGTCAGGCCCAGCCGGTCCAGATGCGGGCGGTAGGCCTGCTGCATCGCATGGGTGGCGGAATACAGCGCGAAGCAGATCATGTCGGCGGGGGCTAGGGTCATCGCGGCAAGTTATATCGTGCGCGATCCTTTCGCAAGCGATTGACGGCAGTCCCGGGCCACGCTATCAATCGCGCACGATCCAATCGTTAGCGAAGGAATTACCCCCATGACCATTGATGCAAAATACTGGACCGAAGCGCAGGCCACCGGCGGCGGCCGCAACGGCGTGGCGAAGCTTGCCTCCGGCATGCTGACCGTCACCATGGCGAGCCCGAAGGAGCTGGGCGGATCGGGCGCGGGTCACAACCCCGAAGAGCTGTTCGCGCTTGGCTATGCCGCCTGCTATCTGGGCGCGATGCGCTTTGCAGCAAGCTCCGAAAAGCTGGGCACCGTGCCTGAGGATGCCACCGTCACCGCGCATGTGGGCATCGGCCCGCGCAGCGAGGGCGGCTTTGGCCTGAAGGTCAAGCTGGTGGTCGCCCTGCCCGGGCTGGAGCGCGACGTGGCGGAAAAGATCGTGGAACGCGGCCATTTCATCTGCCCGTATTCCAACGCGACCCATGGCAATATCGAGGTCGAGACCGAACTCGCCTGAGCCACGGCCAAAGCGGGACCGTCGCGGCGGCGCGGCGGTCTAGCTGTGTTCTTCTTCCGCCGTAGCGGCCAGCGCCCGGTTATAAGCCTTGAGCGCGTCGACATGGAACAGCGCGCCCTGCAGCACCGGGGTGCCGTCGGGCTCGGTCCGGGTGATGACCGGCAGATAGGCCACGCCGGATTTCTCGAACAGCGGCAGCGCGGTTTCCAGCGTGGACTGCGCGTTGAGATACAGCCCCTGATCCATCATGCGCAGGCAGGCTTCCTCGTCGGCGGCGCCCTCGGCGGTCACCGGGCGCATCACGCCCTGAACCCGGAACATCGCCAGCAGATAGGCCTGTGGCCCCGCCGCCAGATGCACGTTGCGCCGTTCCAGCTGCGTCAGGAAGAAGCTGCGATGCACCAGCCGCGACGCCACGGCGGTGGACATCGACACCGAGATCATCACCGCGAGCCCGGTCTGCCAGTCGCCGGTCAGTTCGAACACGATCAGCGTGGTGGAGATGGGCGCGCCCAGCACCGCCGCCGCCACCGCCCCCATGCCCGCCAGCGCATAAAGCGTGAAGGCCGAACTGTGATCGGGCACGATGGCCGTTGCCACATGGCCGAAGGCGAGCCCGGTCAGCGCCCCCACCATCAGCGAGGGGGAAAACACCCCGCCCCCCATGCGTCCGGCCATGGTCACCGACACCGCCGCCACCTTGACCACGGCAAAAAGCATCGCCTCGCCCAGCCCCAGCGTGCCGGTCAGCGCGCGCGAGGTCGTCTCGTAGCCCACGCCGATGATATGCGGAAACAGGATGGCGATGGCCCCCAGCATCAGCCCGGTGACCGCAGGCCGCAGCCAGTGCGGCAGCGACAGGCGGCGCTGGATGGTGGTGCCCAGATCGTCAGACCAGAAGATGGCCCGCATCATCAGCACCGCCACCAGCCCGCAGACCAGCCCCATCAGGAAAAACGCCGGAAGCTCCAGATAGAATTCCACCGTGGTCTGGCCGGGCAGCACAAATTCCGTGACATCGCCAAAGGCCAGCCGGTTGATGACCGTGCCCGCCGCCGAGGCCACGACGATGGGCGCAAAGGCATGCAGGGCGAAATGGCGCAGCACCACCTCCAGCCCGAACAGCGCGCCCGCAATCGGCGCGTTGAAGCTGGAAGAGACGGCGGCAGCCACGGCACAGCCCAGAAGGTCGCGCCCGGTGATGCCGTCCACCCGCAAGAGGTTCGACGCCCAGCTGGAGATCATGGCGGCGATATGCACCACCGGCCCCTCGCGCCCGGTCGACCCACCGGTGGAGAGCGTGATCCAAGAACAGAGCGCCGAGGCGAGCCCCGCCTTCTTTTCCACCCGCCCGTCGCGCAGTGCCGCCCCCTCGATCACGTCGGCGACGCTGCGCACCCGCCCGTCGGGGGTGAACTTGTGCAGGATCAGCCCCACCACGCCGCCCCCCAGCGCGGGCACCAGCAGCACCCAGATCCATGGCAGGCCCGAGGCAAAGGTGGCCAGCGTGCTGACATCCTCGGTGCCGTAAAGCGCGGCCTGCAGCCGTTCGATGGCCAGCCGGAACAGCAGCGCGGCAAAGCCCGAGGCGGCGCCCACCACCAGCGCGATCATCCAGAAGGTGATCTGCCCCGGCCCCTTGTGGCGCAGCAGATCCCAGCCCTCTGCGCAGGCGGCGCGGGTCTCGCGCCAGTGCCGGTCAAATTGGCTCAGCATTTCCCGTCCCATGGCTTTCGCAGGGCGCGCGGCTTGGATAGGATCGCCCGGCACGTCTGGAGGACCCCGAATGACAACCGCACCGGCCCTGGAGGCTCTGGCCCACTTCCTAGGCGAACGCCTCACGCGCTCCAAGTCCGAACTGGAGCTGCATGGCCGTTCGGAGTCGCATTTTCCGCTCACCCTGCCCGATGCGGTGGCCTATCCCGACACGACCGAGGAGGTGGCGCAGATCATGCGGGTCTGCGCGGCCCATGACTGCCCGGTGGTGGGCTGGGGCGCGGGCAGCTCTCTGGAAGGGCACGGGCTCGCGGTCCGGGGCGGCGTTGTGGTGGATTTCACCCGCATGAACCGGGTGCTGCAGATCCGGCCCGCAGATATGGATGTCACCCTGCAGCCCGGCGTGACGCGCGAGGCGCTCAATCAGGAGCTGCGCGCGACCGGGCTGATGTTCCCGGTCGATCCCGGCGCCAATGCCACGCTGGGCGGGATGGCGATGACCCGCGCCTCCGGCACCACGGCGGTGCGCTACGGCACCATGCGCGACAACGTGCTGGGGCTGCAGGTGGTGCTGGCCGACGGGCGGGTGATCCGCACCGGCACGCGGGCGCGCAAATCCTCCGCCGGCTATGACCTGACCGGGCTTCTGGTCGGATCCGAAGGCACGCTGGGGCTGGTCACCGAACTGACCCTGCGCCTGCATGGCATCCCCGAAGCCACCAGCGCGGGCATCTGCGCCTTTCCCGACATGCAGGCGGCGGTGACGGCGGTGATGGACACCATCCAGATGGGCATTCCCATGGCGCGGATCGAATTTGTCGATGCCGCCACCGCCCGCGCCTTCAGCAGCTATGCCGGGGTGGAGATGGCCGAGGCGCCGCATCTGCTGGTGGAATTCCACGGCTCGCCCGACAGCGTGGCGCAGGATGCGGCCCGCTTTGCCGAGATCGTCGAGGATCACGGCGGCTCGCCCTTCCGCTGGTCCGCCCGCGAAGAAGAACGCCGCGCGCTCTGGGCGATGCGGCATAACGGCTATTACGCCATCCTCGCCTCGCGCCCCGGGGCGCGGGCGCTGGTCACCGACATCTGCGTGCCGATCTCGGAACTGGCCCGCGCCGTCGAGGAAACTCAGGCCGACATCGCCGCCAGCCCGATTCCCGGGCCGATCCTCGGCCATGTCGGCGACGGCAATTTCCACGCCATCCTGCTCATCGACCCCGACAGCCCCGCGGATCTGGAGGCGGCCAAGGCGCTGTCGCACCGCATGGCCGAACGGGCGCTGGCGCTCGGCGGCACCTCGACCGGCGAACATGGCGTGGGTCTGGGCAAGCTTGCCTATATGCGCGCCGAACATGGCGAGGGCTGGGACGTGATGGGAGAGATCAAGCGCGCGCTTGATCCCAAAGGCCTGCTCAACCCCGGCAAGCTGGTGCCGCAGGGCTAGGGCCGCGCCACCACAGGCGACGCCCCCTCCGCGCGCCGCGGGTGCGGGGCGGCCACGCGCGCAAGGCAGACGCGGCGCCCCGGCACGCGGATCTCAGATCTGCTTTTCCGGCATCTGCACCACCAGACCGTCCAGCGCGTCGCTGACCTTCAGCTGGCAGGTCAGCCGCGAGCGGGCCGGATCGGGCTGGAAGGCGAAATCCAGCATGTCCTCTTCCATGTCATCCTTGGCGGGCAGCTTCTCCACCCAGTCGGGATGCACATAGACATGGCAGGTGGAACAGGCGCAGGCGCCACCACAATCGGCCTCGATGCCGGGAATGTTGTTGTCGCGCGCGCCTTCCATCACGGTCAGCCCGTTCGCCACCTCGACGACATGCTCGGTTCCGCCAAACTCGATATAGGTGATCTTTGCCATGGGCCTTGCCTCCTTCGTGGGTTGCCCCGGTTTTATCGCCCCGCCGCGCGATGGGCCAGAGCCCAGATCCGCCAAATCCGCTCCACCCGCCCTCTTTGCGCAAGTCCCGGGCGCAAAGCCGCTTTTCCCCCCCGCTGCGGCTTGCTAGGCTCCGCCCGCGCCCGCATAGCAGAACAAGGCCAGAGCAGATGATCCCCCTTCGCCCGCCTGCGGTCCTCCTCCGCCTGAGCCTGCTCGGCCTGCTGGCCGCCTGCGCCCCCACCCCGCCCGACGCGCCGCCGCTGCCGCCCGAAACCGATCCCGACGGCACCTGCTGGGCGCGCGAACATGTGCCCGCCATCTACGAGCAGGTGATGGGCGAGGTGCAGGTGGTGCAGGCCGAGATTGCCGAGGACGGCACGGTGATCCGCCCGCCGATCTATCGCCGCGCGCCGGTGCCGCGCGTGGTGCGCCCGCGCGGCGAGATGCGCTTTCAGGCGCCCTGCCCGGCGGAGATGACGGCGGAATTCATCGCCTCGGTCCAGCGCGCGCTGCAGGCCCGCCGCTATCACGGCGGCCCCATCACCGGGCAGATGGATGCCGCCACCCGCCGCGCGCTGCGCGCCTATCAGACCGAACGCGGCCTCGACAGCGCGCAGCTGTCGCTGGAAACCGCCCGCGCGCTGGGGCTGGTGGCGGTCGATCCCGCAACGCTGCTGTGACGCGGCTTTGGCGGGCCCCCATCGGCAAGATCCTGCCACCGGACCCCCCTGCCCGTTAACCAAGTCTTGATTTTAACCTTCGTTAAGGGAACCTGACCAAGGTCGCCACGAACGAGCGGCCGGGCAGAAACAACTGATCGAGGGACGCATGAGCGTGAACCGCTCCGGGACGGCTATCCGCCGCCTTCCATACCTGTGCGCTTTGCTTCTTCTGGCCGCCGCCTGCGCCAAGACCCCGTCGGAGCAGCTTCCGCTGTCCTCCCAGATGGGGATTGACCTCGACCGTCAGACGCTGGCGCTGCGCGAGGCGGAAACGCTGCAGGCCAAGGGCCAGCGCGTCTGGTGCGTGCCCTTCGCGCGCAATCTCAGCGGCATCGACATCCGCGGCAATGCCGAAACATGGTGGTCCAACGCCAAGGATCTCTATGCGCGCGGACGCCAGCCCGCCGTGGGCGCGGTGATGGCCTTCGGCTCCACCGGATCCATGCCGATGGGCCATGTCGCCGTGGTCTCCGAGGTGGTCTCGCCGCGCGAGGTGCGCGTCGACCACGCCAACTGGCACCGCAATCAGGTCTCGCTGCGCATGGCGGTGATCGACGTGTCGGACCGCAACGACTGGTCCGCCGTCCGGGTGCAGAGCCAGCCCACCGCCTTTGGCAGCGTCTACCCCATCGACGGCTTCATCTACCCGCAGCGTCTCAGATAACAGGACAGCGGCGGGCGCAGACATAAGAACGGCGCGGGAAGCTCTCCCGCGCCGTTCTCTTTTGGTCAGCCCGTCCGCTCAGGCGTCGTCGATGCAGTCCTGCCGCTGGCTGCCCAGCTTTTCGATGCCAAGCTCGACCACATCCCCCGCCTTGAGGTAAACCGGCGGCTTCATGCCCAGACCCACGCCCGGAGGCGTGCCGGTGGAGATGATGTCGCCCGGCTCCAGCGTAAAGAACTGCGACAGGTAGGACACGAGGAACGGCACGCGATAGACCATGGTGGCGGTCGAGCCGTCCTGCATGCGCTTGCCGTTCACGTCCAGCCACATGCCAAGGCTGTCGAAATCGCCCACCTCGTCCGGGGTCACCAGCCACGGGCCGGTCGGGCCGAAATTGTCCGAAGACTTGCCCTTCACCCACTGGCCCGCGCGCTCGGCCTGAAACTCGCGCTCGGACACGTCGTTGATCAGGCAGAAGCCCGCGACGTGATCCATCGCATCCTCTTCCTTGACGTATTTGGCGGTCTTGCCGATGACAAAGCCCAGCTCGACCTCCCAGTCGGTCTTGACGGATTTGCGCGGGATGATGATCGGGTCGTTCGGCCCGCAGATGGCAGAGGTGAACTTGGCGAAGATCACCGGCTCCGGCGGCACGTCCATGCCCGATTCCGCAGCGTGATCGGCGTAGTTCAGGCCGATGCAGATGAACTTGCGCGTGCCCCCCACACAGGCGCCCAGACGCGGGCTGCCCTCGACCAGCGGCAGCGAGGCGGGATCGATGGCTTTCAGCGTCTCAAGATCGGTCAGCACATCGCCTGCGATGTCGGCCACATGGCCGCTCAGATCGCGCAGCTTGCCGTCGCCATCCACCAGCGCGGGCTTTTCCGCGCCTCTCTCGCCATAACGTGCAAGTTTCATGCTCTTCCTCCAAGAAGTGGTCAGATTTTCATACCACCGTCCATGCCATGATCCTGCCGCGGGGGAAAGACATCACGAACGGTTGCGGCCCCCCTGCGCGTCCCCGCAGCGGTCCGGCCCGGCCGGGCGGACCCGGCAGCCCGGCACCACCCGCGCCTCCCCCGCCGCCCGCAAGCCCCGGGCCCTGCCGCGACCACAGGCTGGCCTTCATCTTGCCCCTGAACTCCGGGGGTGAATGCGGCAAAGCCGCAGAGGGGGCAGAGCCCCCTCCCGCCCTGCCGCCGGCTCAGCGGTAGATCAGCGTCGGCAGCCACATGGTGATCTGCGGCACATAGGTGATGAGGATCAGCACCAGCACCAGCGGGATCAGGAACGGCGCGGTACCGGTCATGGCGCGCTCGAAGGGGATGTTGGCCACCCTCGACAGCACGTAAAGCACCATGCCCACCGGCGGCGTCAGCAGCCCCAGCATCAGGTTCAGCACCACGATGACCCCGAAATGCACCGGATCCACCCCGATTGCCACCGCCACCGGCAGCAGCACCGGCACCAGAATGGTGATCGCCGCCACCGTCTCCATGAAACAGCCCACGATCAGCAGGATGATGTTGATGAGCAGCAGGATCACCCACGGATTGTCCGAGGCCCCCAGCAGCAGCGCCGCCGCCATTTCCGGCACCCGGTTCGAGGTCAGGATCCACGCGAAGATCGACGCGGCCCCCACCACCAGCAGCACCACGGCGGTGGTCTCGATGGTGTCGAAGCTCACCCGCACGAAGCGGCGCAGCGTCAGCGTGCGATAGACCACGGCGCCAAGGAACATCGCATAGGCGCAGGCGGCAACGGCGGCCTCGGTCGGGGTGAAGGCGCCGCTCAGGATGCCGCCCACGATGATGACCGGCGTCATCAGCGACAGGAAGGCGCGGCGGAAGCTGGAAAACAGGATCTTCCAGACAAAGGCCTGATCTCGCGGATAGCCGCGGCGCCGGGCGGTCCATGCCACCATCAGCATCAGCGCCACCGCCATCACCAGCCCGGGCACGAAGCCTGCGGCAAAGAGCTGCCCGATGGAGGCCCCCGCCACCACGCCATAGATCACCATGGGCAGCGAGGGCGGAATGATCGGCCCGATGGTCGAGGAGGCGGCGGTGATGCCCACGGCAAAATCCGTGTCATATTTGGCATCGCGCATCGCCTTGATCTCGATGGCGCCAAGGCCGCCGGCATCGGCCACCGCCGCCCCCGACATGCCCGCGAAGATCACGCTGGCGCCCACATTCACGTGACCCAGCCCGCCGCGCATCCAGCCCACCAGCGCCAGCGCGAAGTTGAAGATGCGTTCGGTGATGCCCGCCGTGTTCATCAGGTTGCCGGCGAGGATGAAGAACGGCACCGCCAGCAGCGGAAAGCTGTCCACGCCGTTGACCATGCGATGCGCCACCACCATGGGCGGCACCGTGCCCGACAGGATGAACAGCGCCGAGGCGCCCGCCAGCGCGATGGCCACCGGCACCCCGATCAGGATGAGGACCAGCAGCGCCACAAAAAGAAGGGTAATGGTCATGACGTCCTCAGTCGATGGCGCGGACATCGTCCGCATGAAGCTCGGGATCGATCAGGCGGCTGGTACCGCTTGACAGGTGGCGCCACATGTTGATCGCGGCATGCACCGCCATCGCGGCGAAACAGGCGGCAACGAACCAGTAGACCCAGGACTTCGGCACATCGATGGACACCATCATCTGCCCGGTCCGTCCGGCCAGCTGCACCGACAGCCCGGCAAGGGCGGCAAAAAAGCCGGTGGTGATCAGGTCGATCACCGTCTGCATCACCCGGCGCAGCGGACGCGGCACCCAGCGATACAGGAATTCCACCGCGATATGGCAGTTCTTGCGCGCCGCCATCACCGACCCGGCAAAGGTCACGCCGATCAGCAGGTAGCGGGCAATCTCCTCGGTCCAGCCAAGGCTGTCATTCAGCACGTAGCGGGTGAAGAACTGCAAAAACACCACCAGCGCGAGGATCCAGAAGATCGCCAGCACCAGCCCGTCCTGCCAGCGCAGATCCGACAGGTCGATCTCCTGACTGTCGAGATCGGAAATCTGCAGGCTGTGATCCCCCGGCGGCGGGCCGGACCGGCGCGGATCTGTGTCGTCAGTCATGAGGAAAGCCTTTCGTGGCAGAGGCGGAAGCGCAGGCACAGGCCGCAGGGCAGAGGCCCGAAGGCCCCCGCCACTGCGCTTGTGCGGATCTTGGGTCAGGCCGGAGCGTTACTCGATGGCCTGCAGCCGGTCGTAGGTTTCCTGATCCCAGCTTGCCATGTCGCCGTTATGCACCGCCTGCACCGCTTCGATGAACGGGCCGCGATCCACTTCGTTGACGGTCACGCCCTCGTCGGCGAACCACGCCTTGAGGTCTTCTTCGGCCTTGATGATCTGGTCGGTGGCGCAGACTGCCGCCTCGTCCAGAACCTGCTCCAGCGCCGCGTGATCTTCCTCGCCAAGGCTGTCCCATACCGGGCCGCCCACGATGGTCAGCAGCGCGTCGGTGATGTGCCCGGTCAGCGAGATGTCGGACTGCACCTCATAGAACTTCTTGGCCTGAATGGTGGGCAGCGGGTTTTCCTGCGCATCCACCGTGCCCTGCTGCAGCGCAAGATAGACCTCGGCAAAGGCGATGGGGGTGGGGTTGGCGCCGGTGGCTTCGGGGAACATCATGTAAAGCGTGGCATTGGGCACGCGGATCTTCAGCCCTTCCATGTCGGCGGGGGTCACGATCGGCTTGTTGGCCGTCACGTGGCGTTCGCCGTAATAGGTCATGGAGGTGATGTGGTTGCCCGTGGCCTCGTTATAGCCCAGCGACAGTTCGCCAAACAGGTCGGAATTGCGGTAGGCATCCCAATGCGCGTAGTCGCGGAACATGAAGGGCGCGCCGCCGATGGCGATGGGGCCGTAAGCCCGGCCCGCAAACAGCTGGCCGGTATAGATGATGTCCACCGTGCCAAGGCTCAGGCCTTCGTTGATGTCGGTTTCCTTGCCCAGCGAGGACGCCGGGAAGACCTCGACGCCCAGCCGGTTGTCGGTGGCGGCCATCAGCGCGTCATTCGCGGCGACGGCGCAGGTATGATAGGGTTCGTTGGCCTCGTAGACATGCGCCCATTTCAGCACGCGCTCGGCCTGCTGTGCGGATGCGGGCAGCGCTGCGCCAAGCGCCAGCCCCGCCGTGGTGGCCAGTGCGGCGGCCTTTGTAATCCGGTTCATCTGTTCTCCTCCCTGATGTAACCTGTGGTCTAGCGGGTCAGCACCTCCAGCGGTGCGATCCCCTTCTCCCCGGCGAAGCGCGTCAGCGCCTCCACCGCCGTCTGGTCAAGCAGCAGACCGGACATCCGGCGCCGCCTGCCTTCGGACCATTCGCGATCCCCTGCTGCCATCACCGTTCCTCCTGCGGTGGTGGCAGAGCCGCGAATGGCGTCCCGGTAGCGCCTGAGCGTTCCGGTAAAGATATCAAGCCCGGCAAAGGCCGCCGGGTCAAGCGCCAGCACGAAGGCGCCCAGCCCCCGGGGTGTCGCCATGTCCTCGGAAATCATCGGCGGCAGCTCGAAGCTGAGCGGCGCACCCGACAGCGCGGTGCTGAGGATTTCGGAAATCCCCGCCAGCCCTGCGCCCTTGTAGCCAAACTCGCCCCCCAGCGGCGCCAGCATCGCGGCCTCGTCGGGGTCGGTGGTGTTGACCCCCTGCCCGTTCGACGCAGTGTCGGGCGGCAGCGGGATCCCCAGCGCGCGGCTGAGCTGCACCTTGTTGAACGGAATGGCGCTGGTCGCCATGTCGAACAGCCACGGATCCTGCCCCTCGCCCGCAGGCCCCGCCATGGCGATGGGATTGGTGCCGTGGAATTTCTCGGCCCCGCCCTGCAGGCGCACGAAACTGTCGGAATTGCAGAAGCAGAAGCCCAGCATCCCCGCCTCTGCCACCGCCTTGGCATAGGCGCCCGCCGCGCCGAAATGCGAACTGGCGCGGATCGCGACGGCGCCGGTGCCGCTGCTGCGCGCCATCTCGACCGCCAGATCCACCGCCGCATAGGTGGCCCGCGCCCCGTGGCCGTCGCCGCCATCCAGCACCGCCGCCCCGGGGGCGCCCTGCTCCCATGTCACCGAGGGGCGCGCCACCAGACGGCCCCCGACAAAGCCTTCAAGGTAATGCGGCAGCAGCCGGTAGCCGTGGGTATCGACCCCGTGGATGGAGGCATGGCTCAGCGCGCGGATCACGGCGGCGCGGGTCGCGTCGTCGCAGCCTGCGGCCAGCATGGCGGCATCGGCGAACCGCTCCATCTCGGCCAGCATCACCCGGGCGGGCGGGCGCTGTGCCGCAGGCACGGCGGACAGCGCCTGCGCCAGATAGTTCTGCGTGGTGTCGCGGATATGGCTGCGCATCAGATCCAGCGCCGCCTCCAGATCCATGGCCGCAACCAGATCGGTCAGCGCCGCATGTTCGCCCAGCGAGCGGTCGTTCAGCGCCATGTCCCGGCTCAGCCGGTTGCGCAGCGCCTGAATCCGGAAGGACAGCATGTGATGCGTCTTTTCCAGATAGACATTGCCGCATTGCGCAAAGATCGCGTGGTGAAAGGCGTTGTCCAGCAGCTTGTAGCTGCGCCCGTCCTGCGCCGCCAAGGCCTCGCGCATCTGGTCGACCACGGCGCGGAGCGCGGCGGCGAGCGCCTCGGGGTCGCGCTGCATGGCTAGCCGCAGTGCCTCGGATTCCAGCATCTCGCGCAGTTCGCCCAGATCCCGGATGTCATCCGAGGTCATGTCGAACACCTTGTGGCTGCGGTTGGGCGACATCTGGATCATGCCTTCGCATTCCAGCTGCACCAGCGCCTCGCGCACCGGGATTTTCGACATGCCCAGCAGGGCCGCCAGTTCGGATTCCCGCAGCACGGCGCCCATGGGCAGATCACCTTCGATGATCCGGTCCCGGATCACGTCGCGCGCGTGGTCAGACAGTTTCGGTGCCGCCTCGCGCGGGGTCTGCAAATCTGCGGTCATAAAATCCTCCACTCCGGGAGAACGGTATATGGTATATCACCTTTGCGTCAACTCTGCTTTCGTTGCTGAAAGCAAGTTTCAGATAGACGGCATCTCCAGAGCGGCGGCGAACATCGGCCCGCCCTTCCAGCGCGGAAAGCCGTAGCCATGGATCTTCACCAGATCGATGTCGGCGGGCGCCTGCGCGATGCCCTCCGCCAGCAGCGCCTGCCCTTCGGCGGCCATGGCGCCCACCAGCGCTGCGGCAATCGCCTCGGGGGGCAGCGGATCGGCAGCGGCGACATGCGGCGCAAGCAGCGCCTCCACCGTGGGCGAAACCTGCGGGCGGCGCTCGCCTTCGGCATAGTCATACCAGCCGCCGCCGGTCTTCTGACCCTTGCGCCCGGCCCGCACCAGCAGATCGCCCAAAGTCTCGGGCACGTCCTGCCCTTCTGCCCGGGCGCCTTCGCGCTGCAGAAAGGCGATGTCGAGCCCGCCCAGATCCTGCGCCTCG
Source organism: Salipiger marinus (assembly GCF_035481585.1). NCBI lineage: Bacteria > Pseudomonadati > Pseudomonadota > Alphaproteobacteria > Rhodobacterales > Roseobacteraceae > Salipiger > Salipiger marinus. Next base: position 82,726 of record NZ_JAYKSL010000019.1, read on the forward strand.
AACGGGCCCATGCGGAAGCCATAGGCGCGCATGGCCGCATCCACCTGCGCCAGCGGCACGCCGCGCCGCACCAGCTGCTCCGCCTCGGCGCGGGTGCGTTTCAGGATGCGGTTGCCGATGAAGCCTTCGCAGACCCCCGCCTGCACCGGCATCTTGCCCAAGGCCCGCGCCAGCGCAAAGCCGGTGGCCAGCACCTCTGGCGCGGTGTCGGGCAGCGGCACGATTTCCAGCAGCTTCATCACATGGGCGGGGCTGAAGAAATGCAGGCCAAGGATGCGCTCGGGATGCGGCACGCCTTCGGTCAGGCCGCGCGGATCAAGATAGGAGGTGTTGGTGGCCAGCACCGCATCGGCGCGGCAATGGCGGCCCAGTTCGGCAAAGACCGCGCGTTTTACGGCGGCATCCTCGAACACCGCCTCGATCACCAGATCGGCCTCTGCCAGCCTGTCATACCCGGTGCTGCCGCTCAGCCCGTCGCTGCGCGCGGCACGTTCGGCCTGCGACAGCTTGCCCCGCGCCATGGCCCCGTCAAAGATCGCCTCGACCGCCGCCAGCCCGCGCGCCAAGGCCGCGTCGTCGCGTTCGATCAGCACCACTTCCAGCCCCGCCTCGCGGCAGGCGGCGGCGATGCCCGCGCCCATCGTGCCGCCGCCGATCACGCCCACGCGCTGCAGGGCGCGCGGGGCGACATCCTTCAGCGCGGCAGGGCGCGGCGCGGCGCGTTCGGCAAAGAACACATGGCGCAGCGCCTGCGCCTCGGGGCTGGGGCGCAGGGCCAGAAAGGTCTCGCGCTCCTTGGCCATGGCCTCGGCAAAGGGCGCCTCGGACGCACAGCGCAGACAGTCCAGCGCGGCGAGCGGCGCGGCATGTCCGGCCCGCGCCGCAGTCTTGCGGGCTTCGGTCCAGAACTCCTCGGGCATGGGCGACAGCGGGCGGGCGGAGACGGGATCGGGCAGATCCTCCTCCAGCGCGCGGCGGGCAAAGCCCATGGCCGCCTCGGTCAGATCCCCCTCCAGCACCGCGTCAAGCAGCCCGGCCTCCAGCGCTTTGGCGGCGGGCCAGTGCCTGCCGCTGGTCACCAGATCCACCGCCGCCGCCATGCCCACCAGCCGTGGCGTGCGCACGGTGCCCGACGCACCGGGCACGATGCCAAGCGTCACTTCCGGCAGGCCCACGCGCGCCGTCGGGGCGGCCACGCGGAACCGGCAGCCCATCGCCACCTCCAGCCCGCCGCCCAGCGCCGCGCCGTGGATCGCCGCCACCCAAGGCTTCGCCGCGCCTTCCAGACGTGCCACCACATCGGGCAGATGCGGCTCCACCGGAGGCTGGCCGAATTCCCGCACATCCGCCCCGGCGATGAAGGTGCGGCCCGCGCAGGTCAGCACCACCGCACGCACGTCCGGATCGGCGTCCAGCGTTTCGGCCATGTCCCACAGCGCGCGGCGCAGGGCGGCGGACAGCGCGTTGACCGGCGGGTTGTCCAGCGTCACGCAGGCGATGCCTTCGTCGATGCGGCAGGTCAGCAGGGTCATGTCATACTCCCAGATAGGCTTCACGGATGCGCGGATCGGCAATCAGATCCGAAGCAGGGCCGGTCATGGTGATCTGCCCGGTTTCCATCACATAGCCGCGGTCGGCAATCTTCAGCGCGCCAAAGGCGTTCTGCTCCACCAGCAGCACGGTCACGTCGCGCGCGCGCAGCGACTGCACCACCTCGAAAATCTGCGCCACCAGCAGCGGCGCCAGCCCCATGGAGGGCTCGTCCAGCAGCAGGCAGTGCGGGCGGCCCATCAGCGCGCGGGCGATGGCCAGCATCTGCTGCTGCCCGCCCGACAGGCCCCCGGCGGCAAGGTTGCGCTTTTCCTTGAGGATGGGGAACATGGCAAAGGCATCGGCCATGTCGCGGTCCACCCGCTCGTCGCTGTACAGAAAGGCGCCAAGCCGCAGGTTTTCCTCCACCGACAGGTTGGTGAAGATCTGCCGCCCCTCGGGGGACTGCGCCAGCCCCCGGGCAAGCCGCCGGTGGGCGGGCACGCGGGCCAGATTTTCGCCGCGAAAGACGATGCTGCCCTCGCTTGCGGGCTGCGTGCCCGACAGACAGCGCAGCAGCGTGGTCTTGCCCGCGCCATTGGCCCCCACCACGGTCACGATCTCGCCCGAGCGCACCTCCAGATCCAGACCGTGCAGCACCTCGATGCGGCCATAACGCGACCGCAGGCCTTCAACCGTCAGCATGGGCGGGATCCTCCGTCGGGGCGTCGGTGCCAAGATAGGCGGCGATCACGGCGGGATTGCGCGACACGGTGGCAGGATCGCCCTCGGCGATCTTCTGGCCATGGTCCAGCACCACGATATGGCTGGAAATGCGCATCACCAGCTTCATGTCATGTTCCACCAGCAGGATGGCGATGCCCGAGGCCGCCAGTTCCGCGATCAGATGGTCGATCTCTTCGGTCTCGACGGCGTTGCAGCCTGCGGCGGGTTCGTCCAGCAGCAGGATTTTTGGCCCCAGCGCCAGCGCGCGGGCAATCTCCAGCCGTTTGAGCGCGCCATAGGACAGGCTGCCCGCCTCCTGTTCGGCGGCCTTGTCGAGCCGCACCCGCGCCAGCAGATCCCGCGCGCCGCGCCGCACCTCTGCCGCGCGCCGCCGCATCGAGGGCAGCGCCAGCAGATCGGCCCAGACCGGCCCGCGTTCGGTCAGGTGATACCCCGCCAGCACGTTGTCGAGCACGGTCATCTCCTGAAAGATCTGCAGGTTCTGAAAGGTGCGCGACAGGCCCATGCGCGCCAGCAGATGCGGCGCCGTGGCGGTCACGTCGTGCCCGTTCAGGCGCACCGATCCGCGCCCGGGCCGGTAGATCCCCGAGATCATGTTGAACAGCGTCGTCTTGCCCGCGCCGTTCGGCCCGATGACCGACACGATCTCTCCGGGGCTGACCGAAAAGCTGACATCCTCCACCGCCCTGAGCCCGCCGAAGCTGATGCCAAGGCCCGATACTTCCAGAAGGCTCATTCGCTGGTCCCCCTCAGCCGCCGCGCGATGGAGGGCAGCAGCCCCTGCGGCAGAAAGATCATCACGCCGATCATCACCGCGCCCAGCACAAGCTGTTCATATTCCGCAAAGACCGTCAGCACCTGCGGCAGCAGCGTCAGGATGGCCGCGCCCAGCGTGGCCCCCAGCACCGACCCCACGCCGCCCAGCACCGCCATGGTCACCATTTCCACCGAATGCAGGAAGCCTGCGACATCCGGCGTGACATACTGGTTCTGCAGCGCCAGCAGCGACCCCGCGACCGAGGCATAGACCGCCGAGATCACGAAGGCGCGCAGCTTCTGCGCCGCGACGTCAATGCCCACCGTGGCCGCCGCCACCTCGGATCCGTGCAGCGCGCGCATGGCCCGCCCCGTGGGGCTGTCCAGCAGGTTCAGCGCGATCCACGCCCCCACCAGCAGCACCAGACCCGAGACGCCATACCACAGCTCGCCCCCCGACAGGCGCAGGCCCAGATCGCGCAGCAGGTCGCGCAGGCCCGGATCGGCCACCACCATGCCATCCGGCCCCCCGGTCAGCGCGCGTTCATTGGTCAGCACCATAGAGACGAGGATGCCGAAGCCCAGCGTCGCCACGGCAAGGTAATAGCCCTTGAGCCGCAGGATGGGCCGCCCGATCAGCAGCGCCATCACGCCGGAAATCCCCGCCCCCAGCAGCACCGCCAGCCCCGGATGCAGGCCCAGATGTTCGGGCGCCAGCGCGCAGGCATAGGCGCCGATCCCGGCAAAGCCCGCATGGCCAAGGCTGATCTGCCCGGCATAGCCGATCAGGATGACCAGCCCCACCACCGACAGCGCATTGACGAAGATCAGCGCGCCGACCCGGTAGTAATAGCCCGAGGGGAACAGCAGCGGCAGCAGCACGATCAGCGCCGCCAGCACGCCCAGTTGAATCCATTTCATGCGGCGGGTCATCACACGCGCTCCGTCGATTTATGGCCGAAGATCCCCTGCGGCATCACGAACAGCACGCCAAGGATCACCAGAAAGGCCACGGCATCCTTGTATTGCGAACTGAGATAGCCTGCGGTCATCGCCTCCAGCAGCCCCAGCAGCAGCCCGCCCACCAGCGCGCCCTTGGGGTTGCCCATGCCGCCCAGCATCGCGGCGGCAAACCCTTTCAGCGCCAGCGCCACGCCCACGTCATAGCTGACCAGCGTGATCGGCGTGACCAGCACCCCCGCCAGCGCGCCGATGGCCGCCGACAGGCCGAAGGACAGCGTCATGACCCATGCGGTGTTGATGCCCACAAGCTGGGCTGCGGTGCGGTTGTTGGCGGTGGCCAGCACCGCGCGCCCGGTCAGCGTGCGGGTGAAGAACAGCCACAGCGCCACGAACACCGCCACCGCCCCGACGATGACCCACAGGCTTTGCGGCAGGATCGTCGCCCCCAGCACCCGGATCGGATCATCGCCGGAAAAGGCCGGAAAGCGGTGCAGCTGCTTGTCGAAGATCAGCTGCGACGCGCCCCGGATCAGGATCGAGGCCCCGATGGTGATGATGATGAGCGACACCACCGGCGCGCCGCGCGCGGGTTCGATGGCAAGCTTGTTCAGCGCCACGCCCAGCGCTGCGGTCAAAAGGATCGCCGCCAGCGCCGCGAGGGGCAGCGGCAGCCCCGCTTCAAAGGTGAAGACGGTGATCATGCCGCCCAGCATGACGAATTCGCCCTGTGCGAAATTCACCACGTCCGAGGCGTTGTAGATGATGGTAAATCCCAGGGCCACCAGCGCATAGACTGCGCCCACGGTCAGGCCGGAAAAGACGAATTGCAGCAGGGCGTCCATGGCGGCTCCCGGGCTTTGATCAGGGGAAACGGGGGGACCGGGGGAACACTCCCCCGGCCCTGCAGAGGCGATCAGTCGACGGCAGACCAGCCGCCATCCCGGATCTCCAGCATGCGGAAGGCGCTGAGATCGAGCCCGAGGTGATCCTCTGCCGAGAAGGTGTAGGTGCCGGTGGTGCCCACCAGCCCCTCGGTCGTTTCCAGCGCGTCGCGGATGTCGTCGGGATCGGTGCTGCCCGCGCGGGTCACCGCATCGACGATCAGCGCCACCGCGTCATGCGCATAGCCGCCAAAGGTCGAGGTCGCGGTGCCATAAGCCTCGCGATAGGCGGCGGTATAGTCGGTCACCACCTGATACTGCGGGTCATCCTCGGCCAGAAGATCGGCGATCAGCAGCGCGGTGCCGGGAAGGCGGACGCCTTCGGCGGCCTCGGCCCCGGCCAGTTCGATGAAGGCGTCAGAGGCGACGCCATGGCTCTGATAGAGCGGAATATCGAAACCCAGCTGCGCCACGTTGCGGGTGACGATGGCGGGCCCCTGCCCGAAACCGGGGTTGAGCACCGCCTGCACGCCTTCGGTGTTGCGGATGCGGGTCAGCTGCGGGGTCATGTCGGCATCCTGCGGACCATAGGTCTCGTCCGCCAGAATCTCGATCCCCTGCGCGCCCGCGACTTCCTTGCACTGCGCCTGCATCGAGGCGCCAAAGCCGTCGGTGCCAGAGATCATGCCGATCCGGGTGATGTCCTGCGCCGCCATGTCGGCGAAGATCTTTTCGCAGGCCATGCGGTCGGTATGCGGGGTCTTGAACACATATTCGCGCACCGGGTCGATGATGGAAATGGCGCCCGCCAGCGAGATGAAGGGAATGCCCTCGGCCTCGGCCACCGACAGGATCGACATGGTGGTGCCGGTGGTCGATCCGCCGATGATCGCCACGACCTCGTCATCTTCCACCAGACGGGTGGCAAAGGTGCGCGCCTTGTTCGGATCGCCGCCATCGTCATAAAGCGTCAGCGCGATTTCCTCGCCATTGATGCCGCCAGAGGCGTTGATCTGCTCCACCATCATCTCGATGGTCTTGGCTTCCGGATCGCCCAGAAAGGCGGCGGGGCCGGTGGCGGACACGCTGGCGCCAAGCCGGATTTCGGCCTGTGCCGCGCCGGTCAGCGTGGCCAGTGCGGCCAGCGTGGCAAGCGCCGTGGTGGTTCTGGATCTCATGGTATCTCCTCCCGAAAAGACATCCCCAAGCAGGCGGGTCAGGCCGCGATCCGCGCTCCGCATCCGCACGGGTGGGCCCAGCCCCAAAGGGCTGTCCACAACGCGCGCTGGCGGTCCGACCTGTCCGGCTTGGCTCCTCCCAAAGCTCGAGTCATATCATTGACCGACCGGACGGTTTATGCAACATTTATCTTGTAGAGCCCGTTGGAGGCGGGCCGGGAGGACCACATGACATCATCCGATACCGTCCTGGCGGAGCTTGGCTCCGGCGTGCTCAAGCTGGTGCTGAACCGGCCGGAAAAGCTGAATTCCCTGAATGAAGACCTGCATCTGGCGCTGCGCGCGCAGATCCAGCGCGCCCATGACGACCCGGCGATTCGCGCCGTGCTGCTGACGGGGGCCGGGCGCGGCTTCTGCGCCGGGCAGGATCTGGGCGACCGCGATCCGCGGCAGGGCGGGCCGAAGCCCGATCTGGGCCAGACCATCGGCACCTTCTACATCCCGACGCTGCGGCTGATCCGGGCGCTGGACAAGCCGGTAATCTGCGCGGTCAACGGCGTGGCGGCGGGGGCTGGCGCCAATCTGGCGCTGGCCTGCGACATAGTTCTGGCCGCGCAGTCCGCGCGCTTCATCCAGTCTTTCGCCAAGATCGGGCTGGTGCCCGACGCGGGCGGCAGCTGGCATCTGACCCGGCTTCTGGGCGAGGCGCGGGCCAAGGCGCTGGCGATGACCGCAGAGCCGCTGAGCGCAGAGACCGCCGCCGACTGGGGCCTGATCTGGAAAGCCCTGCCCGACGACGCCCTGCTGCCCGAGGCGGAGGCGCTGGCGGCCAAGCTGGCGGCGGGCCCGACGCTGGGTCTGGGGCTGACCAAGCGGCTGATCCATCAGGCCGGAGCGCAGGATTTCGACACGCAGCTGGAGGCCGAACGCGACAGCCAGCGCGCGGCGGGCCTGTCCGACGATTACGCCGAAGGCGTCACCGCCTTTCTGGAAAAACGCGCGCCGCGCTTTCGGGGGCACTGAGCGATGAAGGACACCGCGACCCTGACCCCGCAGCAGCTTGCCGAAGCCTGCGCGCAGGCCATGTGGAACGCCGACAGCGCCTCGCAGCGGCTGGGAATGGTGCTGACCCGCATCGCGCCCGGACAGGCGGTGCTGACCATGACCCTGACCGAACGGATGACCAATGGCCATGGCAATGCCCATGGCGGCTATCTGTTCACGCTGGCCGACAGCGCCTTTGCCTTTGCCTGCAACACCTACAACGTGATGACCGTGGCACAGCACTGCGCGGTCACCTACATCACCCCCGGCGCGCTGGGGGACCGGCTGGTGGCCACCGCCCGCGAGGTATCCCGCACAGGCAGGTCCGGCATCTATGACGTGACGGTGACCCGGGAGGACGGGACCGTCATCGCAGAATTCCGCGGTCATTCGCGGGCGCTCAACAGGCCGCTGCTGCCGGACACCGGTGCAGAGGCCTGACGTCCAAGGGAGGAGGACAACATGACCGACATGACCCCGGCGCGGGCCAGTCTGGACCCGATCGAGATCGCCAGCCGCGACGAGATCGCAGCCCTGCAGCAAAGCCGCATGGCATGGTCGCTGCGCCACGCCTATGAAAACTCGCCCTTCTACCGCAAGCGGTTCGACGATCACGGCGTGCATCCCGACGATTTCACGACGCTGGCCGATCTGGCGAAATTTCCCTTCACCACCAAGCAGGATCTGCGCGACACCTATCCCTTCGGCATGTTCGCGGTCCCGCGCGAGAAGCTGGCGCGCATTCACGGATCCTCCGGCACCACGGGCAAGCCCACCGTCGTGGGCTATACCGCGCGCGACATCGACATCTGGGCCGACTGCATGGCCCGGTCGATCCGCGCCAGCGGCGGGCGGCCCGGCGACATCTGCCATGTCGCCTATGGCTACGGGCTGTTCACCGGCGGGCTGGGGGCGCATTACGGCGCCGAACGGCTGGGCTGCACGGTGGTGCCGATCTCGGGCGGGATGACCGAGCGGCAGGTGGTGCTGATGCAGGATTTCCAGCCCAGCATCATCATGGTGACGCCGTCCTACATGCTGTCCATCCTTGACGAACTCCGCCGTCAGGGGATCGATCCGCGGCAAAGCTCGCTGCGGGTGGGGATCTTCGGCGCCGAGCCCTGGACCAATGCCATGCGCGAGGAGATCGAACAGGCCTTCGACATGCACGCCGTCGACATCTACGGCCTGTCGGAAATCATGGGGCCGGGCGTGGCCAATGAATGCGTGGAAACCAAGGACGGGCTGCATGTCTGGGAAGATCATTTCTACCCCGAGATCATCGACCCTGTGACCGGCGACGTGCTGCCCGATGGCGAGATGGGCGAGCTGGTCTTCACCACGCTGACCAAGGAAGGTCTGCCCATGGTGCGCTACCGCACCCGCGACCTGACCCGGCTGCTGCCCGGCACCGCCCGGTCGATGCGGCGCATCGAAAAGATCACCGGGCGCTGCGATGACATGATCATCCTGCGCGGCGTCAACGTTTTTCCCACCCAGATCGAGGAGCAGATCCTGAAATGCGCAGGCCTCGCCCCGCATTTCCAGATCGAACTGACCCGGCAGGGCCGCATGGACAGCATGACCGTGCATGTGGAGTGCGGCCCCGAGGCTACGGGCGCCGAGGCGCGCGCCGCCTCGGCCCGCGATCTGGCCCATCACATCAAGTCGGTGGTGGGCGTGTCGACCCGGATCGAGGTGCATGACCCGCAAGGCGTCGCCCGGTCCGAAGGCAAGGCAAAACGCGTGGTCGACAACCGGCCGAAATAGGCCATCCGCCGCACTGGCATACCTTCCGGCAAGGGGATATCCCCTTGCCGCCTGAACCACGAGGAGCACTTGCGCTGATGGCAAGGACGCGCGCCAATGATTTCGAGGAAAAGCGGCATCAGCTGCTGCTGTCCGCTGCCAATGTCTTTGCGACGCAGGGCATGGAAAAGGCCTCCATGTCGCAGATCGCCTCCGAGGCGGGTGTGTCGAAATCGCTGCTCTATCACTATTACCCGTCCAAGGACGCGCTGATCTTCGCGATCATAGAGACGCATCTGGAGGATCTGGACGCCGCCCTTGCCGAGGCGCATGACCCCGCCCTGCCCGCCGAGGCGCGGCTGGAACGGCTGGTGATGACCGTGCTCGACGCCTATCGCGGTGCCGATGACCTGCACAAGGTGCAGCTGAACGCGGGCCCTGCGCTGTCGGACGCGCAGAAGGCCGACCTGACCGGGATCGAACGGCGCATCGTCAAACGCTTCTCCGCCGTCATCCGCGAGATTCACCCCACGCTCGACACGCCCGACCGTCCGCTGCTGATGCCGGTCACCATGTCGCTCTTCGGCATGATGAACTGGGTCTACATGTGGTTCCGCGACGGCGGCGCCATCAGCCGCGAGGATTACGCCCATATGGCGACGACGCTGATCCTTGAAGGCGTGAAGGCGGTGAAATGAGCGGCACCAACTAAAAGCGCCCAAAAAACTCAAGCTTCCCGACGCCGACGAAGTCCCCATTCTCCTCGTGAGTGTTTCACAAACAGGTCCACGCCGCGAAAATTATCGGAGTCCGATGAATGATCTTCGATTGTGCGCCGGATGGTCGCCTGCAATGTCGGTGGCAACGATCGACCACCCTGTCTGCGAAGTTCTTCAACCTTTCCATAAATTTGATGAAGAGAGGCTACTCCTCCTAGCAGCTCCAAGGCCAATTCAACGTCATCTACCCACCGGACCCTCCCAACAAGGGCTCTCGTGACGTTGAAAACTTGCTCTAGCTCGCAATTAGAGGTTAAAGCCTCTTCTGTAGCCCTTGATCTCTCGTCCTTTTTTACAGCGTGGCACAGGGTGCTAACTCGCATGTCAGGACCCATGTCTCCAGAGAGCCCAAAAACCCTGCGCAGAACATCATTTTCAGCTATTTCGTTCGGTTCTCTTCTCCGCCAAATTTCCGAAAATACGTCGAGATCAACTTCAATAGTTCGCTTCATGTGGCAAATCCTGGCTCAGGGCTCATCTAGGACCCCAGCAAGAATTAGTTACTTCACCCTACTCTGTAAAGAGGTATTTACCTCCAAAATAGAAACCTCTTTTAGCCCGCCGCCGCCTTGCGCATCTCTTCCTCGAACTGGCGGCGGAGCTTGCGGCGCAGGGTGGCGGCGCGGTGGCGGCGCTGTTCGGTTTCGGTTTCGACCTGCAGCACCGGCACCTCGGCGGGGCGGCTGGCATCGTCCACCGCCACCATGGTGAAATAGCATGAATTGGTGTGACGCCGGGTGCCCTTGCGGATGTCCTCGGCCTCGACCCGGATCCCCACCTCCATCGAGGTGCGCCCGGCATGGTTGATGCTGGCGCGGAAGGTCACCAGTTCGCCCACATTGATCGGCTCCTTGAAAATGACCTGATCCACCGACAGCGTGACCGCATAGCGGCCCGAAAACCGGGAGGCGCAGGAAAACGCCACCCGGTCCAGCAGGTTGAGCAGCGCCCCGCCATGCACCTTGCCGCTGAAATTCGCCATGTCGGGCGTCATGAGAACGGTCATTTCAAGGTGGCGGGGATCCATTGCTTACTCCGTCAGCGGCCAGGTTTTCGCCACCATGGTTAGCACATCATATTGGGCGACCACCTCCTGATTCTGGTTGGTCACGCAACAATCCCAGCGCACTTCGCCATAGACCGTGCCGTCGCGCGGGGTGATCTGCTTGCAGGTCAGCCGCACCTGCAGGCTGTCGCCGAAATAGACCGGCGCCAGAAAACGCAAGTGGTCCACGCCGTAATTGGCCAGCACCGGGCCGGGTTCAGGCATCACGAAGAGCCCCGCCGCAAAAGAGGCGATCAGATAGCCATGCGCCACGCGATCCTCGAAGAACGGATTGGCGCGCGCCGCCTCGCGGTCCATATGGGCATAGAAGGTGTCGCCGGTGAAATGGGCGAAATGCTCGACATCCGCTTCGGTGATCTCGCGCCGGTCGGTGACGATCTGATCGCCGATGCGCAGGTCTGCCAGCGATTTGCGGAACGGGTGGATGTCCTGCTGCGCGGGGGCGCCCGGCACCCATTCGCCCGTCACCGCCGCCAGCAGCCGGGGCGTGCCCTGAATGGCGCTGCGCATCATGAAATGTTTGACCCCGCGCATCCCGCCCATTTCCTCGCCGCCGCCCGCGCGGCCCGGTCCGCCATGCACCAGCGGCGCCAGCGGCGCGCCATGCCCGGTGGAGGATTTGGCGCTGTCGCGGTTGCCCAGCATGATCCGCCCGTGAAAAGCGGCAACGCCGCGCACCATCTCGGCCGCCACGCCGGTGTCATTCGTAAAGACCGACGACACCAGCGAGCCCTTGCCCAGCTTCGCCAGCGCCACCGCCTCCTCGACGCCGTCATAGGCCATGACCGTGGCGACGGGGCCAAAGGCCTCGATCTCGTGCGGGGCGCGGGCGGTGAAGGGATCGGCGCAGCGCAGCAGCACCGGATTCAGGAACGCCCCCCGCGCGGCATCGCCCGAAGACAGGCGCACCTCGTCGGGGGTGCCGCAGACGATCTCGGCCTCTGCCGCGATCTCGCGGATGCGGGCGCGCACGCCCTCGCGCTCGCCCAGCGACACCAGCGCCCCCATGCGGGTCTGCGCGTCATCGGGCAGGCCCACGGCGGTGCGGTCCAGCGTGGCGCGCAGCGCGTCGATCACCGCGCCCTCATGGGCGGCGGGCACCAGCACGCGGCGGATGGCGGTGCATTTCTGCCCGGCCTTCGCGGTCATCTCGCGCGCGACCTCCTTCACGAACAGATCGAATTCCGGCGTGCCGGGGCCTGCATCGGGGCCAAGGATCGCGGCGTTCAGGCTGTCGGCCTCCATGGTGAAGCGCACCGAATTCTGCACCACCGCCGGATGGGTGCGCAGCTTCTGCCCGGTCTGGGCGGATCCGGTGAAGGTCACGGCATCCTGCCCGGTCACATGGTCCAGCAGGTCGCCCACCCCGCCGCAGATCAGCTGCAGCGCGCCCTCGGGCAGGATCTGCATCTCCAGAATGCGCCGCACCACCAGTTCGGTCAGATAGGCGGTCTGCGAGGCGGGTTTGACCACGCAGGGCACGCCCGCGATCAGCGCAGGCGCGATCTTTTCCAGCATGCCCCAGACCGGGAAGTTGAACGCGTTGATATGCACCGCCACACCTTCCAGCGGGGTCAGGATGTGCTGACCCACGAAACTGCCATCGCGCGACAGCATCTCCACCGGGCCTTCGGGCAGCACATGGGCATTGGGCAGTTCGCGCCGCGCCTTGGAGGCAAAGGTCAGCATCGTGCCGATGCCGCCGTCGATGTCGGGCCATGCGTCGCGGGGCGTGGCGCCGGTGGCAAGGCTTTCGGCGTAGAATTCGTCCTTCCCCGCCATCAGCGCCTGACCGATGGCCTTCAGCATCAGGGCGCGCTCGTGCAGCGTGTGGCGGCGCAGCGCCGTCCCTCCCGTGCGGCGGCCCCAGTCCAGCGCCCCGGCAAAATCGAGCCCGTCCGAGGAGATCAGCGCATGGACCTCGCCCGTTGCGGCATGGGCCAGCGGCTTGGCCTCGCCCTGCCCCGCGCGCCACGCGCCCGAGACATAGCTTTCAAGGCGGCGCGCGGTGCGTCCGGTGTCCAGCATCAGATGTCCTTCCTGTTCAGATCAGCCGCAGCGGCGCCAGCGTGGCCTCCGCCGTGGTCCGCCACGCCCTGCGCAGCGTTTCATTGTCGGTGCGGCGCAGGCCCATGGCCCGCAGCCGGTCAAACCGGTCCGACTGCGCGGGCCCGAACGTGTCCGCCACCCGGGGCAGCCAGTAGCCGACGGAGGCGCGCGCCTCGGCGGTGGCGCCGATGCGCTCCAGCCCCTCCAGCCCCAGTTCCATGTGCCGCCGCTCGCGCGGGAGGATGTCGCGCAGCACCTCGGCCAGCGGCTGATAGGAACAGCGCGCCAGATCCTCCAGCACCTCCAGCGTGGCCTGCCCCATCAGCACGTTCATCACCACCGCGTCGGTCCAGCCGGTCAGCGGCGCGTGGAACACCGACAGCCGCATGTCGCCGCCCCGGCGCCGTGCCTCTGGCGCCGCGTCGCGCGGGCCGCGCGCGGCCCAGTCATGCGCCTGTTCGTAAAGCGCCTTGTCGGTGCCGAAGGCCTGCATCAGATCCAGCACCCGTTCGGCGTGATCGGCCTTTTCCAGCGTGATGCGGCTGGCGGCGATGCGCGCCTTGATGCCGGGCGCCCAGTTGATCGCTCCGGCGAAGCCCGCCGATCCGGCAAGCTGGCTGTCGACAAACGAGGCCATGAGCCGCAGCACTTCGCCCCGGTAGCGCGGCGGCACGTTTTCCGGCGAGGTCAGCTTGCCGCCCTGCGCCAGATAATCCGCCAGCGCCATGTGATCCGCGTCATTCGTCATAGCTGAGCACCACCCGGTCCGACAGCGGCACGCACTGGCAGGACAGCACATAGCCCGCCCGCACCTCGTAATCCTCCAGCGCGTGGTTGACCTGCATCTCCACCTCGCCTTCCAGCACCTTGGCCCGGCAGGTGGAACAGACCCCCGCCTTGCAGGAATAGGGCGCGTCCATGTGGTTCTGCAGCGCCGCATCCAGCAGCGCCGTGCCGTCCTTGGGCATCCGGAAGCTGCGCGTGGCCCCGTCCAGCGTCACCGACACCTCGCAGCTGTTGCCCGCCATGGCGGCCTGCCGCGACACGGCCCGCGCCTTGGCCCGGCCCGGCTGGGACGAGGCGAAAAGTTCGAACTTGATCTGATCCTCGGCCAGACCCTGCTGGCGCAGGCTTTCGGCGATGGTCAGCATCATCGGCTCCGGCCCGCAGATGAAGGCGGTGTCCACCGTGGCAGCATCGATCCACAGCCGGAACAGCATCGCCATCTTGTCCGCGTCGATCCGCCCGGTGAACAGGTCGATCTCCTGCCCCTCGCTTTCAAGGATGTGGATGACCGACAGCCGCCCCAGATAGATGTTCTTCAGATCCTCCAGCTCCTCGCGGAACATGATGGAGGCCACCTGCCGGTTGGCATAGACCAGCGTGAAGCTGGACTGCGGTTCGCGCGCCAGCACGGTCTTGATGATCGACAGCAGCGGCGTGATGCCCGACCCGCCCGCAAACCCCAGATAGCTGCGCGCGCGGCCCGGATCGAGCGGGGTGTGGAACCGGCCCTGCGGTGGCATCGCCTCCAGCATGTCGCCGGGGCGCAGGCCCTCGTTGGCCCAAGTGGAAAAGGCGCCGCCCTCCACCCGCTTGATCCCGACCCGCAGGCAGCCCTCGTCGCGTCCCGCACAGATCGAATAGGACCGGCGCAGTTCCTCGCCGTCAAAGGCCCGGCGGAAGGTCAGATACTGCCCTTGGGTAAAGTCGAACTGTGCTGTGTCCTCGGGGCGCGGGCGCAGCGTGACCACCACCGCGTCGCGGGTGTCGCGGCGGATCTCTGTCACCTCTAGGGGATGGAAACGGGGCATGTCAGACCTCCTCCTGTCCGGATGCGGGGCGTGCGGCGGCGGGCAAGGCCCGTCGGGGGTTTCAGCGGGCAAGGCCCGTCAGTGGCATTTGAAATAGTCAAAGGGTTCAAGACAGTCGCGGCAGCGCCACGCCGCCTTGCAGGGGGTGGATCCGAACTGGCTGACCCGTTCGGTCTGCGCCGATCCGCAGCGCGGGCAGGCGATGACCAGATTGCTGCCCCCGGCGAGCCGCGCCGCCCGGCCCGAGCGGCCATCGGGGGCGGTGCCGTCCACCGGCGGGGCGATGCCATAGGCGGTGAGTTTCGCGCGGCCCGCCTCGGTCAGCCAGTCGGTGGTCCATGGCGGCGAGAGGCGCCGCTCCAGCCGCACCCGCGCCACGCCGCGCGCCTGCAGATGGGTCTCGATCGCAAGATCGATGACCGCCGTGGCCGGACAGCCGGAATAGGTCGGCGTCACCGCCACCACCAGCGTGTCGCCGTCCCAGCGCAGAGCGCGCACGATGCCCAGATCGGTGACAGAGATCACCGGAATCTCGGGGTCGGGCACCTCTGCCAGCCAGTCCCAGATCTGCGCGTCGGTCGGGGTCATGGCATTACCAGCTTGCGCCGGGATAGGCGCGCTGCAGGAACTGCATCTGGGCAAGGATGTAGCCCAGATGTTCCGTATGCCGCCCCTGCTTGCCCCCGTGCTGCGCGTCGAAACGCCGCTCGGGCACATGCAGCGTCGCCTCGGCCAGCACCTCGGCGACGGTGCGCTGCCAGAGCGGCAGCAGAGCGGCGGGATCCGGCGCGATGCCCGCCTCCGTCACCGCCCGGTCGACGGCATCACCCGCGAACATCTCGCCAGTATAGGGCCAGAGATAGTCCAGCGCCGCCTGCATCCGTTCATGGCTCTGCTCGGTGCCGTCACCCAGCCGCACCACCAGATCCGAAGAGCGTTCCAGATGGTAGGACACTTCTTTCACCGCCTTGGCGGCGATCTCGGCCACGCGCGGGCTGCTGGAGCTGCCCAGCGCGGTCAGCATCTCGAAATGCCATGCGTCGAACAGGAAACCCCGCATCAGCGTCTGGCCGATGTCGCCATTGGGCAGTTCCACCAGCTTCACGTTGCGGAATTTCATCGCGTCGCGCAGAAAGGCCAGATCATCGGCGCTGCGGCCCTGCGCCTCGACCTCGGCGGCCAGCCCCAGCCAAAGCTGCGTCTGCCCGATGAAATCCAGCGCGGTATTGGCCAGCGCGATGTCCTCTTCCAGCACCGGGCCATGGCCGCACCATTCCGACAGGCGGTGGCCAAGGATCAGCGTGCTGTCGCCCATCCGGCACAGCCAGTCGAAAAAGGCGGGCTTCAGCGCCACATCCTCCAGATGCGGATCGGCGGTCTGGCCAGAGGCGGCGCGGCGCGCCAGATCCGCCACTTCGGGGGTCATCACATCGGGCAGCGACGGCATCACATATGCCCCACGTCTTCGGGAATGTCGTAGAAGGTCGGGTGGCGGTAGACCTTGCTTTCGGCGGGATCGAAGAGCGGCCCCTTGTCCGAGGGCGCCGAGGCGGTGATCTGCGCCGAGGGCACCACCCAGATCGACACGCCTTCCTTGCGGCGGGTATAGACGTCGCGCGCGTTGTTGATCGCCATTTCCGCATCCGGCGCGTGCAGGCTGCCTACATGGCGGTGGTTCAGCCCGTGCTGGCCCCGGATGAAGATCTCCCAAAGCGGCCATTCTTTTCTGGACATGTCAGACGCTCCTTACTCTGCGGCCACGCGCGCGGCGGCGCGGCGGCGCGGCGGGCGGCGGCTTTTTCGGCATAGGCGCTGAGCCCGTCGCGGAACCACGCGCCCCGATCCCAGGCGCTGCGCCGCGCCTCCAGCCGTTCCTCGTTGCAGGGGCCGTTGCCCTTGATGACCTCGAAGAACTCGTCCCAGTCGGGTTCGGCAAAATCGTAATGCCCGCGCGCCTCGTTCCAGCGCAGCGTCTCGTCGGGCACGGTCAGGCCCAGAAATTCAGCCTGCGGCACCGTCTCGTCGACAAATTTCTGCCGCAGCTCGTCATTGGTGTTCATCTTGATCTTCCACGCCATCGACTGCGCGGAATGCACCGAATCCTTGTCGGAGGGCCCGAACATCATCAGCGCCGGGAACCAGAAGCGGTTGAAGGCATCCTGCGCCATCTCGCGCTGCTCCGGCGTGCCCTGCGCCATCTTCATCATGATCGCATAGCCCTGCCGCTGGTGGAAACTTTCCTCCTTGCAGATGCGGATCATCGCGCGGCTGTAAGGCCCGTAAGAGGTGCGCTGCAGCGGCACCTGATTCATGATCGCGGCCCCGTCCACCAGCCAGCCGACAGCGCCCATATCGGCCCATGTCAGCGTCGGGTAATTGAAGATGGAGCTGTATTTCATCGCGCCGGAATGCAGCTTTTCCATCAGCTCGTCGCGGCTGACACCCAGCGTTTCGGCGGCGGAGTACAGGTAAAGCCCGTGCCCCGCCTCGTCCTGCACCTTGGCCAGCAGGATCGCCTTGCGTTCCAGCGTCGGCGCGCGGGTGACCCAGTTGCCTTCGGGCAGCTGGCCCACGATTTCGGAATGGGCATGCTGGCCGATCTGGCGGATCAGCGTCTTGCGGTAGCCTTCGGGCATCCATTCCTTCGGCTCGATCTTTTCGCCGCGGTCGATCCGCTCCTGAAAGGCGCGCTCCTCGGGCGTCATGTCCTCGAGGGATTTCATGCCTTCGGATTTTACCATCTGTGCATACATCGTCGTGCCTCCGGTTGCGTCAGCTGCGTTCAAGGATAAGGGCAATGCCCTGCCCCACGCCCACACACATGGTGCAGAGCGCGTAGCGGCCGCCGGTGCGGTGCAGCTGGCGGGTGGCGGACAGCACCAGCCGGGCGCCGGACATGCCCAAGGGATGGCCCAGCGCGATGGCGCCGCCCTGCGCGTTCACATGCGGCGCGTCATCGGGCAGGCCCAGATCGCGCAGCACCGCCAGCCCCTGCGCGGCAAAGGCCTCGTTCAGTTCGATCACGTCCATCTGGTCCAGCGTCAGACCGGCGCGGGCCAGCACCCGGCGCGTGGCGGGCACCGGACCAATGCCCATGACGCGCGGCGCCACACCGGCGGCGGCCATGGCGACGATGCGCGCCTGCGGGGTCAGGCCATGCTGCCGCGCCGCCGCTTCGGACGCGACGATCACCGCCGCCGCCCCGTCATTGACGCCGCTGGCATTGCCCGCCGTCACGCTCAGGTCAGGCCCGTTCACGCCGCGCAGCTTGGCCAGCTGCTCCGCCGTGGTGCCGGGGCGCGGATGTTCGTCGGTATCCACCACCAGCGGCTCGCCCTTGCGCTGCGGGATCTGGACCGGCACGATTTCTTCGGCAAAAAGCCCGCGCTCCTGCGCCGCCTGCCAGCGCGCCTGCGACCGGGCGGCAAAGGCATCCTGATCCTCGCGGCTGATGCCATAATCTGCGGCGACGTTATCCGCCGTCTCGGGCATGGAATGGGTGCCGAAGAGCTTGTCCAGCTTCGGGTTCTTGAACCGCCAGCCGATGGTGGTGTCGTAAATTTCCGCGTTGCGGGAAAAGGCCGTCGTGGCCTTGGCCATCACGAAAGGCGCGCGGCTCATGCTTTCGACCCCGCCCGCCAGCAGCAGATCGGCGTCCCCCGCGCGGATGGTGCGCGCGGCAAGCCCGATCGCATCCATGCCCGACCCGCAAAGCCGGTTGACCGTGGTGCCCGGCACTTCCTGCGGCAGACCCGCCAGCAGGGCCGCCATGCGCGCCACGTTGCGGTTGTCTTCCCCTGCCTGATTGGCACAGCCAAGGATCACATCCTCGACCTGCGCCCAGTCCACCGACGGGTTGCGCGCCATCAGCGCGGCCAGCGGCAGGGCGGCCAGATCATCGGCGCGGATGCCCGAGAGCGCGCCACCATAGCGTCCGATGGGCGTGCGCACGGCATCGCAGATGAAAGCGTCGGTCATGGGATCCTCCTCGCGTCGCGCGGTGGGTGCCTCCATATTCACCGACCGCTCGGTCATGGATATAGCGCCGAAAGCGTCACACGCAAAGAGAAAAGATGGAAAGGCCGTGATGCTTTGGCGGAGCAACCAGAGGCGGCTAGCAAAATCAGTCGCTTGGCCGCGCCGCCTCGCGCCGCAGCCGGTCCAGCCGCAGGTCGGTGGCGGCGGTGGCCTGCGGCAGCAGCCCGTCGGGATCAAGGAATCGGCTGCCGATGCAGGCATCCGCCGCCTCGGCCAGTGTCAGATACAGCGTGACGAACAGCCGCCGCGCCGCGGGCCCCGGCCAGTCGGCCGGCAGCGCCGCCTGCGGCAGACGCGGATCGGCCAGCGCCGCCAGCCGGTAATCGTGCACCAGCCGCAGCCGCAGCGCCAGCGCGCGGGCCGCATCGGGCGGATCGCTGCGGCACTGGTCCAGCAGCGGCGCGAACCGCGCGACAAATGCGGCATAGGCGGTGCCCACCTCCGCCACCGGCCAGAGCGCGGCGGCAAGCCCGGGCAGGTCCGCGACCCCCGACACCACGTCGGCAGACCAGACCAGCCCCGCCGGGCGCGGCATGTCGCTGCGGTTGGGGGCCAGCGCCACCCCGCCCAGCGGCGCCCAGCCGGGCGCGGGCGGCTGGTCCGCCGGAGCCAGCAGCCAGCCCTGCGGCGCGGGCGGCGGGGTATAAAGCACCTGCGCGGCGGCACCGAATTCAGCGCGGGCGGCGGCGGCCAGCCGGTAATGGCTGCGCCGCCCGATGCGCTCGCCCTCCAGCCGTCCGGCGCTGACCAGCCGCGACACGGCGGTCCGCACAAGGCTTTCGCTGATGCCGTGCCCGGCGCAGCAGTCGATCAGCGTGCCCATCCACAGCCGCCCGCCGCGCGGCTCCACCACATCGCCATAAAGCGTGACGATGAAGGCGGAGGCGCGCGGCGGATCCTCCGCCAGCGGGTCCGGAATGACGGTCAGGGCGGGGGCAAGCATGTCTGGCGGCATAAGTCCTCGGTCGGCAAAAGCGGCACGCCACTATCCCACAAACGCGGCGGGCTGTCAGGTCTGAACCGGCTCAGCCGTCCAGCGTCTTGTCGGAGGCATCGGCCCGCCCGGCGGTCCAGTAGCCGGAGGCTTTCATCCATGTCTTGGGATGGCCGCGCGTCAGCAGCGCGTCGCGCAGCGCCCGCGCCACGCCCGCCTCGGCGGCCAGCCAGACATAACACCGCGCTGGCAGGTCAATACCGACCAGCGCCGCCAGCAGCGGCGCGGGATCAGCGGCGGCAGAGAGCGGACGGTGCACCCAGATCCCGCGCCAGTCGGCGGCGGTTGACAGCGCCTGTTCATCCGCCGTCCCCGGCACCGCCACAAGGCTGGTGACGGCAGTCCCCGCAGGCAGATCCTCGATCCGGCGCCCGATGGCGGGAAGTGCCGTTTCATCGCCGATCAGCAGCCAGTGGGCGATGTCGCCCTCCACCACGGCAGAGCCGCGCGGCCCCGCCACGGTCACGCTGTCGCCCACCCGCAGTTCCCGGGCGAAATCGGCGGCAGGACCGCCGGGATGGTCGACAAAATCCAGCACCAGTTCGTGAAGCGCGGGATCAAAGCGGCGGGGGGTGTAATCGCGGCGCGCCTCCTCCGGCCCGGCCTGCGGGAGGATGACCTTGAGGTGATCATCCGCGCCAAGGCTGACAAAATCCGCCAGATCGGCGCCGGTCAGGGTCAGGCGGATCATGTGCGGGCTCAGCTGCACGGTGTCGGCCACGGTCAGGCTGCGGCGGCGCAGCTCGTGCCGGATGCGGCGGATCTGCGGCGGCGCATCCTCGGCGGCGGGGGTGCTGTCCGGGTCGGTGTCGAAAATTCTGGTCACGTCCTGTCCTTTGATACGGCCATGGGCGAAGCACGCCCTGCGCAGCGGCCAAAGCCGGTGCGGGTCTGCGCGTGGAGGACGTCACCACGTGCGATGGCCCGGTGGCGCCTGCCCCGGGCTATAGTTGAATAAATTAGTCAGGAATGAAAAGTCACGCTTGCGTGAGGGGGCAGGCTTGTCACGGCCCGCCCCGCCCGGTCAGCTGCGGCAGGTGCGCAGGCCGATCAGCGTGTAAAGCGGGCAGCTGCCCGCAAGCGAGGTCACAAGAAAGACTGCAGCCACCACAACCGCCAGCCACATCCACAGGCCGGTGCCCAGCATCGCCGTGCCGAAGGCCAGATAGAGCAGCCCCAGCGCCACGATGGTCCGCAGCGCGCGGTCAAGTTTTCCCATGTTTCGGGTCATGTCATCCTCCGGGGGATCAAGGGTCATGGCCCCTTGTGCCACGGAACCCGCCCGCCGGACGGTGACCATGTCACCAAGCCGGGGCTAGCGCGTGCCGCCCCGCGCAAGCTGCCGCAGCGCCTCCGGATCGGCCAGCCGCACCGCGCCGCGCGCCTGCGCGATCCAGCCCCGGCGGTGAAATTCAGCCAGCGTGCGCGTGATTACCTCGCGCGCGGTGCCAAGCTCATGGGCCAGCACCTGATGCGTGGCCTGCACCTGACCACTGTCATCGGCCAGCGCCAGCAGCCGCGCCGCCAGCCGCACATCCATGCGCTGCGACAGGATGTCGTCGATCAGCGCGAACAGATCCGCGATGCGCCGGGCGTAGGCGTGGAAGACCAGCCTGCGGAATGCCGCAGATCCGGCAATGATCGCCTCGAACCCGGCGCGGGGGATCGCCACGGCGGTCACCTCGGTTTCGGTGATGGCTTCGGCGGTATAGGCCTCGGAGGAGAGCAGGCAGGCGGTGGTCAGGATGCAGCTTTCCCCGGCATGCACGCGATACAGAAAGACCTCGCGCCCGGTTTCGGTCTGCTGCTGCACCCGCACCGTGCCGGTCCGCAGCAGGAAGAAGGTCTGTGCCTCCTGCCCGGGGGCAAAGACCGTGCGGCCTGCGGGCAGGTGCATCGCATGGGCGCTGCGCCGCAGCAGCGCCTGTTCGTCTGCGGGCAGATCGCGCAGCCCGTCAAAATGCGTGGTCCAGTCCTCGGTCATGCCCTGCCCCCTGCCCCGGTCCGCCCCAGCGGTAGCGCGGGCGGACGGGGTGACGCAAGCCAGCCGTCCCTAGTCGGGGAGGCAGATCTGCCCCGCGCGCGCCGCGCGCAGCGTGCGCCAGAGCAGACCCGCGATGGTGACGGCCAGCACCGCCAGCAGCCCCTGCCCCAGCAGATGGTGCAGCCCCGATCCGGTCAGCGCGGCGAAGCGGAAGCTGGCCGTGGTCAGTGCCGCCAGCGGAAAGGACAGCGCCCAGAAGGACAGCGCGAAAGGCAGCCGCAGCAGCGCGGGGATCTGCAGCGCCACCAGCGCGGCAAAGAAATAGCCCAGATTGAGCAGAAGCCGCGCCACGGCATCCACCTCTCCGCCCAGTTGCAGCCATGCCAGATGCGCGACGGCGGGCGGCGCCACAAGGATCACCAGCGTCGGGCGCAGCTTGCCCGGCAGCGGATCGTGAAAGATCAGCCGGTTGAACACCAGCGTCAGCAGCACCAGCCAGAAGATCAGCCCGACCGAAAAGAAATACCAGCTGAGTTCCACAAACCCCAGCCCCACCCCCGCCAGCGGCGCCACGACATTGCCCACCGCCGGGATGAACCATGCGGGCGACAGGTGCTGCGGGCCAAAGGCGCGGTGCGAGATCCATGCCGACACCACCACCAGCGTCAGCACCGCCTGCGCCCCCGCCCCCAGCAGCCAGACCGGCCGCGCCAGCAGCGGCGCGTTGGGGCCAAGGAATGCCGCCAGCAGCAGCAGCGAAATGCTGATGGCAGGAAAGAAGGCCAGCTTCACCGGATGCGCCCAGTCCGCCGCCAGGGCTGCGGGATGCCGCACCGCCTTGACGGCGAGCACCGCGCCCAGCCCCAGCAGCACCGCCAGCGCGCCCCAGCCGGTGATCTGGCCCGCGCCCTCCAGCCCGGCGGCACGCAGCGCCAGCGCAAAGCCGAAAAGCCCCATCGGGATGGCAAAGGCGCTGACCGGGAAATGCGCCAGCGACGCGGCGGGCGGGGGGGCGGCTGTGTCTTGGGCGGTCATCAGGAACGGTCCTTCTGCGGTCTGGGGGAATGCCCGTCCGCGGGGGACGGGGCATCGGGGCGGTCATCAGGCAGTCTTTGTCACGGGCACGGGCGTTTATGCGGGCAGGCACCCCCGCCCACCGAGCCACAGCTTTGCCCGCAGGGCAATGCGGCGGCACAGCATGTGGCCAAGGGTCGGGCCCGCCCGCATCTTCGGCAGGCAGCGCGACAGTGCCCTGCCGCCCTCCTGCCCGATGCCGCGCCGCCTGTCTGTGATCTGGGTCACAGCGGGGGCCGTTCACGCAAGCGTCACTGTGCCGGGCGGCTTGGGGCACTAGGTTCCGGGGCGTCATCCAACTCCGGACCGACACGGACCCCGAACCAAAGGAGCCCGATCATGGCCCATCTTTCCCGCCTTCCCCTTGTTGCCCTGCTGGCCGCCTGCGGCCCCGCCTCGGCACAGGATTTCAACGCCGAGCCGCCCAACGCTCCCGACCAGTCCCCCGCTTTCGAGGCCCAGACCCGCGCTCCGGTGCTGGATGAGGGCATGACCCTGAACCATGAGGTGGTGGTGGACGGGCTGGTGCACCCCTGGGGCATGGACCAGCTGCCCGACGGGCGCTGGCTGGTGACCGAACGGCCCGGGCGGCTGCGCATCGTGGCCGAGGATGGCACGCTGTCCGATCCGGTGCAGGGTCTGCCCGAGGTGGACACCCGCCGTCAGGGCGGGCTGCTGGACGTTGCCATCAATGACTCGACCTTTGCCGACACCCGCCGCGTCTGGTGGAGCTATGCCGAACCGCGCGACGGCGGCACCACCGGCACCGCCGTGGCCACCGGCATCCTGTCCGAGGATGGCAGCCAGATGACCGAGGTCGAGGTGATCTTTCAGCAGGATCCGGCATGGGAGTCGACCATGCATTATGGCTCGCGGCTGGTCTTTGACGGCGAAGGCGCGCTGTTTGTCACCACCGGCGAGCGGTCGCTGCCCGAACCGCGGCAACTGGCGCAGGATGTGGACACCCATCTGGGCAAGGTGCTGCGCCTTGATCCCATGGGCGGTGCCGCAGAGGGCAATCCGCAGATCGAGGGCGGCCTGCCCGAGATCTGGAGCTATGGCCACCGCAACCTGCAATCCGCAGCCCTTGGCCCGGATGGTGCGCTCTGGACCGTGGAACACGGGCCCAAGGGCGGTGACGAGCTGAACCGCCCCGAGGCCGGGCTGAACTATGGCTGGCCGGTCGTCACTTACGGTCTGGATTATTCCGGCGGCCCCATCGGCGAAGGCCGGACCGAGGCCGACGGCATGGAGCAGCCGATCTATTACTGGGATCCGGTGATCGCGCCCTCCGGCATGGTGTTCTATGACGGCGAGATGTTCCCCGACTGGCAGGGCAGCGCCCTGATCGGCGGGCTGGCCAGCCAGTCGCTGGTGCGGCTGACGCTGGAAGATGGTCAGGTCAGCGGCGAAGGCCGCTATCTGCAGGGCGAAGGCCGGGTGCGCGATGTCGACGTGGCGCAGCAGGACGGCGCGGTGATGCTGCTGATGGATGCCGATGACGGCACGCTGCTGCGCGTGACGCCTTAAGTTTGCGGCGCGGTGGCCCGCCAGCGGGCCACCATCCGCGCCAGCCCCTCCTCCAGACCCACGCGCGGCGCCCAGTCCAGCAGGTCACGGGCGCGGGTGATGTCCAGCACGCTGGATTTCACCTCCATCTGCGAGGGCGCGTGGCGCAGGCTCAGGCGGCGGCCCGTCGCCGCCTCCAGCCGCGGGATCAGGTCGATCAGCGCGGTGCCCGTGCCGCTGCCAAGGTTCAGCCTTGTGATCCCGCTTTCGGGCGGGCGCAGGCAGACCCGTTCCACCGCGCGCAGGAAATCCGACATGTGCAGGTAATCGCGCAGCCCGGTGCCGCCGCCATAGACGGTGAACTCTGCCCCGCTCTCCGCCGCATCCATCAGCAGCCGCATCACCCCCCGGTCGCGCCGGGGCAGATCGCCGCCATAGGGATTGGCGACACGCAGGAGGGTCAGGCGGAAACCGTGCTGCGCCGCCAGAAACAGCAGCGCGTTTTCCACCATCAGCTTCTGCAGGGCATAAAACCCCTTGGGCTGCGGCTCGCGTGGCTCGGGGATCGGCAGATCGTCGCTGTCGCCATAAACGGCAGCCGAGGAGAGATAGACCAGATGCCCGCGCCAGCCGCGCGCCAGCAGCGCCTCGGCAAAGCCGGTCTGCGGCAGCACCTCGCGCGTGACCAGATCGCCCACACCCTCGATACTCGCCCGCGCATCCGAAAGACCGGCGCAATGCACGATCGTCGCCGCCTCCTCGCCGGGCTCCAGCCAGTCCGCCGCCAGCACATCCGCCACCCGCCGATGCGCGGCCCCCGGCACGGGCGCGGGCAGCGCGCTGCGCGAGATGCCGGTGACGGGGCCAAGCCGTGCCAGATGGCACAGGATTTCAAAGCCCAGAACCCCCGCGCAGCCGGTGACATGGATCATGACCGTTCCTTTCGCCTCAGACCGTCATCGTCGCCTGCACGGCGCGCTGCCACGCGGCATATCTCGCCTCGCGCGTGGCACTGTCCATGGCGGGGGTGAACTGCCGGTCCAGCGCCCAGCCCTTGGCGAATTCCTCCGGCCCCGGATAAAGCCCGGCGCGCTGCCCGGCAAGCCATGCCGCCCCCATCGCGGTGGTTTCCAGCACCTGCGGACGGTCCACCGGCGCGCCAAGGATGTCTGACAGGAACTGCATCGCCCAGTCACTGGCGCTCATGCCGCCATCGACGCGCAGCGTCGCCACCGAACTGTCGATGCCCGCCCAGTCGGCGCGCATCGCCTCCACCAGATCGCGGGTCTGGTAGCCCACGCTTTCCAGCGCGGCGCGGGCAAATTCCGCAGGCCCCGAATTGCGGGTCAGACCGTAAACCGCGCCCCGGCATTCGGCGTTCCAGTAAGGCGCGCCCAGCCCGGTGAAGGCAGGCACGAGGATCACCTGCTGCCCGTCATCGGCACGCTCCGCCAGCCCCTGAGTGTCCGACGCCTGCCGGATCAGCCCCAGCCCGTCGCGCAGCCACTGCACCACCGCGCCCGCGATGAAGATCGACCCCTCCAGCGCATAGGTGGTCTGCCCGTCGAGCCGGTAGGCGATGGTCGACAGCAGCCGATGCTGCGAGGTCACCCGCTCCGTCCCGGTGTTGAGCAGCGCAAAACACCCTGTGCCATAGGTGGATTTCAGCATGCCGGGCGCAAAACAGGCCTGCCCCAGCGTCGCCGCCTGCTGGTCCCCGGCCACGCCGAGGATCGGCAGCGGACGCCCGAACAGATCGGGCCGGGTGGTGCCGAATTCGGCGCCGCAATCCAGCACCTCGGGCAGCATCTCCTGCGGGATGTCGAGCATGTCGCACATCTCGGGCGACCACGCATTGCGGCTGATGTCGTAAAGCATGGTGCGGGCGGCATTGGTGGCATCGGTGACATGGCGCGCACCGCCGGTCAGTTTCCAGATCAGCCAGCTGTCCACCGTGCCGAACGCGAGCTCGCCCCGCCGCGCCCTTTCCCGCGCGCCCTCCACATGATCGAGGATCCATGCCAGTTTCGTGCCCGAAAAATACGGGTCAAGCAGCAGGCCGGTGATTTCGGTCACGCGCGCCTCCTGCCCCTCGTCGCGCAGGCGGCGGCACAGATCGGCGGTGCGCCGGTCCTGCCAGACGATGGCGCGGTGGATGGGCTGGCCGGTCTTGCGGTCCCAGACCACCGTGGTCTCGCGCTGGTTGGTGATGCCGATGGCCACCACATCCTCGGGCCCCGCCCCGGCCTTTTCCAGCGCCGCCCGGCAGGTGCCCGCCGTGGAGGACCACAGATCGGCGGCCTCATGCTCCACCCAGCCCGACTGCGGGAAATGCTGCGGAAATTCCTCCTGCGCCTGTGCCGCGACCCGCAGGTCAGCATCGAACAGGATCGCCCGGCTGGAAGTGGTGCCCTGGTCAATGGCAAGAATGTAGCGCGTCATGGTGACCTCCCCTCTGAAAATTCCGGCCACACGGGCCGGACCGGTCTAGGGTAAGGCATGAGGCGCGGCTGTCCACAGCCATAGCGCACCGCCCGGAGCCCCGGCGATCTGACGATCCGCTGGACGCGCCGGGTCGCGGTCGCTGGCCGCTGATACGTGGGGCGCTGGTGATGTGCCTTTGACCGAGGAAAATGAAGCCTATGAGATGGAACCCCGTGATGGCAAAGCCGTCAAACGCACACTGAACCTCTCCGGGTTTGCCGGAGGCTGATTTCGGTTAGTTACGCAGCCATGGCTTCAGTTTCCAGAGCTGCATAAAGAATTGGCCTCTGCCTCGGCTGGCGGGATGTTTCCGATTGGTTCGAGGAGGCGGCGGTTGTTGAACCAGTCCACCCATTCGAGTGTTGCGTATTCGAC